>JAURZE010000016.1 GCA_030653545.1 Nitrospira sp.
GCGCCCACTGCGCCAGTTGCTGGCGTTCGGGATCAGTCAGCTGCAGGGACGGGGCAATGCGCATAGGCCAGTCCTCCTCTTGGGGAGGAGTATACCCGTACGGTATAATAAGTAAAGCTATTTATGTATCACTACACTAGCCTATCTCAAGCGCTTCCCCATCGACACCATCAAGATCGACCGGGCCTTCGTCAAGGACCTCGCGTCAGAATCCGAACAGGCTGCGATCGCCATTGCCATCATCGCCATGGCCCATGGGTTGAAGCTTCGCGTGCTGGCCGAAGGGGTCGAAACACAGCCGCAGCTCGACATCCTGCGCGACCAGGGATGCGACGCCATTCAAGGCTACTTCTTCAGCCATCCCCTGCCGGCCGACCGTGTCGAGCAGCTGATCCGCGACCTCCGCGCGAAGAGCGACCACGAGCGGCGCGCCGCCTAGAGCCACGCCGCGCGTGACGTTCTCACGCCTGGCATAAGCCGGCTTGTATTTGAATGCGGCGCGCGATACCCTCGCACCATCGTCTTTCCTTTTCTACACGATGGCCACCTACGCAATCGGCGACATCCAAGGCTGCGCGCGCTCCCTGGAGCGCTTGCTCGAACTCATCCGGTTTGATCCTTCCGTAGACCGCCTCTGGTGCGTCGGCGATCTGGTCAATCGCGGCCCGGGTTCTCTTCGCGCCCTGCGCTACCTCAAACAGCTTGGCCCCTCCGTCCAGGTCGTCCTGGGCAATCACGATTTGTTCCTGCTGGCCGTATCGGAAGGGATCGTCGCCTTGCGGCCGAAAGACACAATCCAAGACATCCTGGCCGCCGACGATCGCGCCGAGCTCATCGATTGGCTCAAGCGACAACCGTTGCACCATCACGAAGGCGCCTATGTCATGGTTCATGCCGGCCTCCTGCCGCAATGGTCGGTCGACGATGCCGGGAGCCTGGCCCGGGAAGTCGAACGCACCCTGGGCGGACCGGAATCGCGATCATTCCTTGAGGCGCTCTTTCACGGACCTACTCCACAGTGGAAGGCGTCATTGACCGGCTATGAACGCTTGGCAGCCATCACACGGGCCCTCACCCGGCTGCGCACCTGCACCCCGGAAGGCGCCTTGTCCGGATTCTCCGGCCCTCCAAGCGATGCCCCTCACGGACACCTTCCCTGGTTCCGCATTCCGAACCGGCGGAGCAGCGATCACACCATTCTCTTCGGCCACTGGGCCGCGCTCGGCTTGCACATTGAGACAAATCTTTTGGGGTTGGACAGCGGCTGTGTGTGGGGCCGGCAATTGACGGCGATTCGACTGGAAGACCGGCAGGTGTTCCAGGTGGAGTATGCAGATGATCGCGGCCGGAGTTGAGCCCTCCCCCGCCAACCCGGATTGGCCGCGCTACTCATCCAGCCCCTTCCCCGCCTATCGATTCGTTCCAGGGACCAATCCCCATCCGCGACGGAGTCCGCAGGGCCATTCGTTTGGCTGTCCCGAGCCGAGGCCAACGCCCTGCAGACCAGACGACTGGTCCCAGTCCAAGGACTATCGCTTTGGAATCGATTTATACAATTTCGCGTACTGGTGGGAATGCCATGAGATCTTTGAAGGGTTCTGGCATGCGGTGGGACGAACGACCGAACAGGGACGGTTCTTCCAAGCGCTGATTCACCTGGCAGCGGCGAATCTGAAACATTTCACCAAGCATGAGGCTGCTGCGAGTCGCCTTCGGGAAAAGAGCCTTCGCCTCATTGCGGGATTACCTGATCGCTATATGGGAATCGACCTCGCAGAGTTCCGAACCAGACTTAAGGATGCAGAGATTCCCGGTTCATCTGATGCGTTGTTGGTCACGTTAGAGTCCGTCCGCGATCGTCCGACCCGGGCGTAGCACACTCGTCATCTTGTGCGCGAACCAATACCCTTGTCACACACCTGCCACAAGCCGGATGAGCGGGACCTCTTCTCCGATTCCAAACGAGACGGGCTTCTTGACCTCCTCCGGATTCACATACGTACAGAACAATCGATCCCACACTGAAAACGTCACGCCGAAATTGGCATGCTGGAGGGCCGGGTCATCGCTATGGTGTATGTGATGATAGCGGGGCGTGACGAAGATCCATTCCATCCAATTCGATCGCCAGGACACATTCATGTGCATCCAGTCGTTGAGCAACATGTGAGAGGACAGCACGACCAACCAGATCCACCAGGGCGCCAGTCCAAACACTGAATACGCAAAGATCCACGGAAGGTTGAACAAGATCTGCTGAGGGAATGACACTCGATACCCCGCCAGCCAGTACATCGTGATCGGCGAATGGTGCCATTTATGGATGCGCCAAACCGCCGTCAGATGCATGAACCGATGCATCCAATACGCGCCGAAGTCGCCGACAAGATAGTAGAGGGAAAAGGTCGCTGCTACCGGTAGCGCCATGATGGCTTCAGGAACAGGCACTCGAAGCGCGGCCCGGGCACTGAGAAACTCGGCAGCGGGCACGAGGATGAACCCGACGAGCGTACAGCCGATGAGGTCGTACGCCATCACTGAACGGTACGAAATCGCCCGGGCCGACGCGATCAGTTCGATCGCCGTCACCCCGACAAGCCTCGCCAAGAAAAGGACGGGTACAAATAGTCCGTGATCAAGAACGAATTGACAAAATTCCCGGCTGAGCAACCACTCGACCCATTCCATCCGGACAGCCCCCTCCAGTCATGAGGGGCCACTGTATCAGACTGACTTCAGCCCGTCCTCCCCCTCTTTCAAGAGAGCACCGCTTCCATCAAACGCCCTGGCCGCTCCACCGGCAGGGTCTCCGCTGTCGGATGTGTGAGGGGAAACGAGTAGACCGTCTTATTCCGCGACGCGCTGAACCACACGAAGCTGCCCGCGATCGTGCCACAGCTCTATCCACGGCGGAGAGTTTTGCCAGGTCCAGAGGAGCAACTGGCGATCGGGGCGCTCGTCCCAGTCTCCGACTCGCCAGGGCATGGGCCAGCCGCCCAGTACCGCATCGATCGCGCGACCCTTTAAATCCAATTGCTCCTGATATGTCGAGGCGCACAACGCCGTGATCGGATGGTCTCTGAACTGCGGACTATAGCCCCATTCCGGCTGCCATTGATTCGCACGCAGCCAGGCTTGAACCGCGGCAGACCCATACCGAAAGATCGCGTCCAGCGGGGGGAAGCATGTGGCCGGTTGCGCATACAGCTTGATCCCGTCCGGGATCGGCGGGAGCGTGGCCTGCCGATTGACGAGGACCAACCCTGTCGCCCGGTCTTCCTGATTGGTATAGACGCTGATACAGCCGGTCAATCCATGCTCTCCGGGCACGGCCAGACAGGCTACCGAAAGCCAGTGGCGGAATCGTGCGTCCCGCAGGGGAACGACTCCCATCCCACCCCAGACCCCGCAGTAGTCGCTTCCGTGACGAGTCAGATGGACGCAGGGCCTTGCGAGTGCGTGCCCTTCTTTCAGGAGTTCGTCAGGAGTCATGCCTCACTCCAATCGAATCGGTCAGCCGCCCTGCCCCCGCACGGGTCAGCAGAATCCGACGACAACGATTCGGCCTCGCGTGGACTGATCGAACGACAGGACTGGCCAGTAATCGGGAGAACTGTATGACCACACTCCGAACAGAAGACTCAGTGATAGGACTCGGCGTCGCTGGGGAACTTCCCGAGTTCGACTTCTTCCTTGAACCGCCGTAGTGCCTGCAGCGCATCGGTCTTCAGATGGGCATACGGCTTGACGAATTTAGGGACGAAATCATCGAAGAGACCAAGCAGATCGTAGAGCACCAGTACTTGCCCGTCACAATGCGGACCGGCTCCGATCCCGATCGTGGGGATCGACAGCTCCGCCGTGATGCTTTTCGCCAGCGGCGCCGGAATGGCTTCCAGGACAATTCCGAATGCGCCGGCCGCTTCCAACGCCTTCGCATCGGCCAACAACTCCTTGGCCCGATCCTTGGCCTTTCCCTGCACCTTATAGCCGCCGTATTGGTTCACCGACTGCGGGGTCATGCCGATATGCCCCATCACGGGAATGCCCACCGCGGTCATCGCCTCGACCCGGCCGGCCATCGCCTGGCCCCCTTCGAGCTTCACCGCATGCGCACCCGCCTGAATCAAACGTCCGGCATTCCGCAACGCATCTTCTTTACTCGTTTGATAGGACATGAAGGGAAGGTCGCCGATCACCAGGGCCTGTTGCGCCGCGCGGGCCACCAGCTTGGTGTGGTACAGCATGTCCTCCATGGTGACGGACAGCGTATTGGCCTGCCCCTGTACGACCACGCCCAGCGAATCTCCGACTAGAATGGCACTGATGCCGGCCTGCTCCACAATACGGGTGAAGAGCGCATCGTACGCGGTCACGACGATGAGCTTCTTCTCCTGGCGCTTGTGTTGTTGAAATTCGGGGATCGTCATCAGCCGAGCTGGGCCTTGGTGATGATGTCTGCGAGGCGGTGGGTCCCCTTGATCGCCATGATATGGACCCCGTCGCAATGTGCGCGCACCGCATTGATGGTGCGCACCGCGATCTCCACGCCCACATCTTCCGCCTTGTCGCCGGCGGCCTTCAATTCATCGATCATCTCCTGCGGGACCGACACGCCGGGAATGTTGGCGTTCATGAATTCGGCCATCTTGTGGTTCCGCAACAACAAAATACCCGCCAGGACTTTCACCTTATAGGGCCGCACGGCTGTCATGAAGCTCGCGAAAAGATCGGGGTTATAGATCGCCTGGGTTTGAAAGAACTGAGCTCCGGCTTTGACCTTCACTTCGAACTTCGCCAGCATCGGCCCGACCGGATCAGCCTCCGGCGTCACGGCTGCGCCGATGGTGAACGCCGTCGAGCCGTCTAACTTATTGCCGGCCATGTCGCGGCCGCTATTGAGGCCCTGCACCAGCTGCATGACTTGCACGGAATCGAGATCGTAGACCGGCTTGGCTTCTTTGTGGTCGCCGACGGTCGGATAGTCGCCGGTCAGACAAAGGATGTTGCGGATGCCGAGCATATGGGCGCCCATGAGGTCGGACTGCATGGCAATCCGGTTCCGGTCGCGACAAGTCAACTGCATGACCGGATCGTGGCCCAATTCATAGAGCAACCGGCAGACCGGCAGCGACCCGGCGCGCACGACGGCCGCCGTATTGTCGGTCACATTGACGCCGTGCACACGCCCGACCAGTTCTTTGGCACTCTCCAGCACCTTCGAGATGTTGGTGCCCTTCGGCGGGTTGTACTCGATCGTCACGGCAAACTGCCCGCTACTCAGGACCTCGCTCAACCGCCGCGGTTCTTTACTCATGCATCTCCCTCACCCTTATCCACTCCCCTACTTCATCCCTTACCTTGTTGTAGGAGAACTGGAGGCTCTTCACTGCGCGCATGCACCAATCTTATCTCCACTCTTCTAGAGATCGAGCGGGGCGCTCCACATTGCGCGCATCCAACGAGGGTCTTCTGAGACCGCGCGTTGGGCGAGCACTGGAGCGTTCCGCTCAGATGTCTTCTCCCCCACCTTTACTCCGGTGTAAGAGGATTGGGGTCTTCTACTGCGCGCATTGAACGAGCACGGCTTTTTGTGCGCGTTCAGCGAGCACAGAAGACTCCAGGCCTCCTACACCATCCCCGCCATTCGCTTCGCTGACTCCACCGTATTCGCAAGCAACATGGCGATCGTCATGGGACCGACGCCACCGGGCACGGGACTGATCCAGCCGGCCTTTTGGCTCACCGGTTCGAAATCGACATCGCCGCAGAGCTTTCCGTCCGTCCACCGATTGGTCCCGACGTCGATCACGACCGCGCCTTCTTTCACCATGTCGGCCGTCACGAATTTGGCTTTCCCGATCGCGACCAGCAAGAGGTCCGCCTCACGGCAGACTGCGGGCAAATCCTTGGTCTTGGAATGGCAAATCGTCACGGTCGCGTTACGCTGCAACAGCATGAGCGCCAACGGCTTTCCCACGATGTTGCTGCGACCCAATACCACCGCGCGCTTGCCTTCAATGCCGACACCGGTAGACTCGAGCATCTTGATCACGCCTTTGGGAGTGCAGGCTTCAAAGACCGGATTCCCTTCAACCAACCGACCGAAGTTATACGGGTGGAATCCATCGGCATCCTTGTCCGGCGAGACCGCTTCAAGCACGACCCGGCTGTCGATGTGCTTGGGAAGCGGGAGCTGCACTAAGATTCCGTGAATCCTGGAATCTGCGTTCATCTTCTCAATCAAAGACAACAGCTCTGCTTGGGTCGTGCTGGCCGGTAACTTGTGGTCGTCGATATAGATGCCTGCCGCATCGCAGGCTTTCTGCTTGCTCTTCACATACTGATGCGACGCGGGGTCATCACCGACCAAAATGGTAGCGAGACCCGGCTTGGTCCCGGTCTTTGCCAGGACTGCCGCGGATTCAATTGTTAGCTGGTCGCGAACTTGCTGCGCCAGTGCCTTCCCGTCAATGAGTCGTGCTCCCACCATTCCCTCCCTGAATTCAAGCGGTTGGCCTTCAAAACCGTAGGCACCTTAGCAGGGCATTTTTATCCAAGTCAACGCTCCAAACCGGTCAGGGGTGAGGCGTGAGGGGGCCGGCGAGACTCCGATGCCCCCTGACCCCTGACTCGTGACCCTTCACTGACGTTCCTTGACAGTCTCTTCGCCCGTTCGCTACGATGCACCTCTGTCTTCACACTGATTAATCAAGCTTGAACATCCGATCATCCACCGACAATTTTCGCGGCCCCCTCTTGAGGGCGACACTGGCATCGTGTGTCCTCCTAGGATCGTCGAATCTCCTCCACGCGGCCCAGATTACCGGATTGGAAGGGCCGAATAGCTTCGTCGGCGACCAACAGGGCAAAGAATTCTTCATCTCCAATGTGCATGGGGAGCCGGACGCGCGGGATAATAACGGCTTCATCACGAAGGTGGATGCTGAGGGGAAAGTCCTCAACCTCAAGTTCATCCAAGGCGGCATCGTCGATGTCATGCTGCATGCCCCCAAAGGCCTGGCCATCGTCGATCAGACTCTGTACGTGGCCGATCTCGATCAGTTGAAGGGATTCGACAAGTCGACTGGCAAGTCCCTCGTCGTCGTCAGCTTTCCCCCGCTGCCCGCAAAGGGCATCGTCTCCTTGACCGATGTGACGGCCGGCCCCAACGGCATGCTCTACGTATCCGACCAATCCAACAACACGATCTACCGGATCGAGCAAGCGGCCGGTCATCGTGTGAGTCTGCTCCTTCACGACGAGCGCCTCGCGGGTCCATCCGGGATTGCCGTCCATCCGCGAACCGGCCATCTCATCGCCGTGAGTTGGGAGAAAGGCAAGATTTTCGACATTACGCCGGACGGCCAGCTCTCCGAACTGGAGTCGAATGGATTTTTCACCGGCCGCTTTCAAAATTTGAGCGGGGTCGATTTCGACCGGTGGGGCAATATGTACGTCTCGGATTTTTCCAGGGGAAAGATTTGGCGCATGACCCGGGACCAACGCTTCCAGGTGATTGCCGAGTATCTCCTCTCCCCGGCCGATATCAGCATCGACCGGGCCAATAATTTGATTCTGGTCCCCTATCACTATGCCCACGCGGCGGAGATCAACGGGCTGGAGGCTCCCTCGGACGGCAAGAGCCGTGACAACCGTCGTACCCTCGCTGACTATGGGTTTGGCGCAGCAGGGCCCCCGCAGCCCTCCAAGGAAGGAGCCGCAACTAAATGAGCCAATGCGCCTACTGCAAGCAACGCAAGGGCAAACGCGTCTGCCCGGGCCTCAGCGGACTCATCTGCAGCCAGTGTTGCGGGGAGCATCGCCTGGTCCGTGTGACCTGTCCTTCCGACTGCGCCTATCTCGATACCGGCAGCGACTACCAGCAAAAGAGGCTCGGCGAGCAATTCATGCCGGTGCGACGGGAATTCTATCGGGAGCTCGGTGAATTCGGCGGGCAACAGGCCATCTCGCTCTTCAATCTCATTGAAGTCATTACGGTGAGTTTCTTCCAGGGACGGCGTGACGGACAGGACGCGGAAGTCGTCGCCGCGATTCAAGGACTGCGCCGGACGCTTAGCCCCCTGCACGTGCCGGCGGCCCCCATGCCCGTCTTTGCCGAACATCTGATTAAAGAATATGACGCGTTTAAGAAGCAAAACCCCAAGCAGATTGCCGACTCATCCAACGCACCGGAAATCCTCGATCGAGCGATCAAATTCGTGTCGGATTTTTCCGGGAGAGATTTTCAATCGCGCCGCTTTCTCGGAGGGCTGATCGGGTATGTCACGGCCTATCATCCCGAGATTGCCTCGAACTTACAAAAGAAACACGAGCCGGGCCACATCGTGCTGCCAGGCCAATCGTTCATGCCTCCGCCGACCGCGGCTGAGTCCCATACCCACGGCCCGGACTGCCAGCATCACCAGCACTAAGCCGTGACCCTGCCGCTTGACTGGAGGCCGCATCGCAGCCGATTGACGATTGCAATGCGCGCGCAATAAATCCTGCAAGCTGGAAGTCCGATCCGTTTGAAATGGACTGGATCTCCACACCGAACTCATTCCCCCGATCCCACCGCACCATCGCTTGATCGATATCGATCGGTTCCGAGAGGCCTGGCAGCCACACGCGAAGCATGACGGCCATGTGCTGAGACAACAGCGCCTCGCCTTCCCGTTTGACTCGAAACCCGCTCAACGAAAGGTCACGCACCGTGCAGCGATGGATGGCGCTGGACGTCAGAATACAGGCATGGCACTCGCGCTCGACTCGCCGGTACATGCGACGTGTTGATGGGTTTTTCACGGAATTCCTCCTCGGTAGACCCCTTCTCGGTTTCGATAGGGTGAGCATACCTTGGACTCACTCCCGGGGAAATCCCACAAAAGGCCCCCACCAAAGGTAGGGTATTAGGCCACATCAACGGCCTTTCTCATATTCTAACGGTGTCGGGAGTCCATGAAGTGGGGCCTGGTGTTGACAGGGAGGAAGTATGAGACTTCGGAATAATGTTTGAGACTCGGTAGTAACGTTTGAGACGGGAACAAGCCTCATCTGGCTATCGGCTGATGAAAGAGGTAGGGGAATATGGAGGGAGAAGACCCGTGTGAAAGTGATCGCGTTGTAAACGCTATATCGGTACAACCTGTTTGCGCACGGGTCGTAGATCCCGCGTAAACTCATGCGTCCTGTCTAGCTCACCTTGTCCGCAAATCAGACGGCAAATGGGCGTTTGCGACCAGCGGGATCCGACCAGTTTGCGACGGTCGCTAAGGCCATCTCCACGCCGGAAAGCGGCCGTTCATGAGAGATGTGCCCGCTTCGCGCTACGCTTGGCTGGAGTGGGTCTGAGTCGTCTTGTATGCGAATCAGCTGTCAGCTTGAGAGGGGGGAGGGTAGGACCTCCTGCAATGCCAACCCAAGTTGATCGAGTGAAAATGCCTTCTGAATAAAGGCCGTGGCGCCCTGGGTCAGCATCTCTTGCTCAACCTCTTCAGTGCTGTGTCCACTAAAAACTACGACCGGTAGGGTGGGGTGCAGTATCCGCAATTGTTGCAGTAAGCTCCGACCGTCTATTCCAGGCATGTTGAGGTCCAACACGACAGCATCAGGAGTTCGCCGGTGACATAACGTCAACCCTGCCCCACCATTATCTGCCAAAATAACTTCATATCCTCTTTCCTCGAGGACGGCAGCTACGAGGCCTTGGTCACGGACATCATCGTCTATGACAAGAATCTTCGTCATACGAGCCTTCATCAGCCGTTTGATTAATCTGGTGTCTCATTGTCTTTCGGGTGCACCCACTCTTCATAGCGCCCCGACCGTCCCAGCTCATCCATACAACCTGGGTCAACTCATCACCGAAGACGGCACGGTCACGACCGAGCAACCCATCTTGTCATTGGAGGAAGCGACGAGCCATCATTTTCTGCTTTCATCATCTGTATCTGCTACTACGCTGCTACCAGGCCAGGTCTTTCTGCGGATATCCACATCGCCGACTTTCAAGATCTGTCAAAGCTGTCTGCCGCCCTTCATAAAGAAGCTGCGGCGATTGATGTTCTCTCTTTTACACCCCGTGGGATCCCGATGATGCCGTCATTCGATTGGAACACCTGATAGCCTTCGGTCGTGGACTTCGGCTAAGAGTCGAGGACTGCCATCGGCTAAGTTCGGAAGTTCGGCGCTGAGATTGCACCGCCGTAAAGCAGTCCTCAGCCCTGTCGCATTAACGGTCAAGCGAGCAAGAAGCCGCCTATCGGCCCGTACGGTTGAGCGTCGGTTAGGCGTCATCGCAGCGACCCTGCCCGTGACCGCCACTACTTCACCAAGGCTTCAAGAAATTTGAATGGCTCCGCAGGCTGGAATTGTGGCGCGGTATTTCCGGTATGGACGGCGCCACTGGTCAGCAAAAGCCGCTTCACCGGCTTGCCGGCGGAAAAATCCATATCGGCCAGCGCCACCCAGAAAACATTGGGACTTCGAGCGGACTCAAAGTAGTACCGCTTGTTCTTGTGGTCCGACACCGTGCGCCATAGTGTCGAAGCGATGTTGGGTTGGCCGGGCGTCGCGATGCCAAGTGGCGTGCTCGTCAAAGAAAGTCGTGAGTGTTTTCATGTCAGCCGCGTTGAAGGCCGCATAACCGCGCCGGATGGTTTCTGATTTTTTCTGCCTGGTTCATGTTCTTGTTCTCCTGGGTTGTGGTTGGTGTGAATGGTTTGGTCGCTGTCATCAAGCGCGTGTGGAGCGACGCCTAACGTTTGAACTAAGCGGCGGCGTTAGCCGTCCGCTTGAGTGATTTGTTATGCATGGCCGTCAGGGCGCTGCGATAAAAACACCCGAGCAAAGAACAACATAAACACTAAATCGTTTAGGCCGTAGATGCTGTAAAAACCCCCGGCGAAAACGTCCGTGGAATAGAGTGGCGCAAGACTATTCTTCGAAAGCCACATAACCCACACAACAACATAGACGAGTTTCTCCACAGCAAAAGCGCCTACCAGCCACTTAATGTTTGAGTTGATGAATGCAGCGCCGAGATAGGCTAGCCCCCACACAACAATCATGAGTAGCCCAAAGTTCGACATTACAACGGGGTCGGCATTGTTAATGGCGACATTGGTGAATGCCCGTGAAAACACAAGAACACCGCCTATATTCATTATCGCGGCCGCGATAAGTCCATTCTTCACCAACTTTCTATTCATACTTTCCCTCCGATGTTGCGCAATGCCTAACAATGTTTAGACAGACTGTATAATCCGGTTAAGGCAGGCTGTTCACTTCTGCTTAAATCGACGGGTAAGCACCGATTGCTCGCCCTAACCCATTGGAGCAGAGCACGTTCTAATCCAATACCGCCTTCAGGTCGTCGCCTTATGCAGTCTGTAGAAAACGGTTCACAGGTCATCGATCGGACTCCTCACCCCATGGCCGCCTTTGTTCAACACGTGCGTGTACATCATGGTGGTGCTGACGTCCTTATGGCCGAGCAGTTCTTGGATTGTCCGGATGTCGTAACCGGTCTCAAGGAGGTGCGTGGCGAACGCATGCCGGATTGTGTGGCACCCGGCATGCTTGACCACACCGTAGCGATCAAAGGTTCCTGGAACCTTGATCGGCTCTTAGATGTAACGATGATCGAAGGACACGCGATTCCGTTCAACATAGAGTCGTCTTGGGTCGACGAACTATGTTTAGGCCGATCCGCATAAGAGCTGGATCTGCTATTATCTGTCCGCATAACACGCCACAACAGTTCGGGAAGAATACTCAATGCCCGTTGTCGTTTCAATGAGTTGCGACAGGGCGACTATGTATCACAGGTTCTTATGCGGATCAGCGTAAGCTCCCCCTCTGATAGCGGTCAGTCGTGTATTTCTGCTTTGGGTCGGAAGCAGCCGTTCAGGACAGCGAGAAAACATCAATCCAGCGCCCGTCATTAACCGAGTCGGGAGGTCTGTCAATATTCAAGAACTCATTTAGGCTTGGGCAGCTCGGTCGGCTGGTTTGGAGCATTTTGAGTGGCTGGTTTCCGTCATAGTTGGTGGCCGCTTTGAGCAGATACGCAGTTGCCACGGGTATGTCTCGGATAGCCAGAGGTCACAACATTATTCCCAAGAGTCTACTGGTCTTCCGTTTTAAGTCTGTGTCCAGTTTCCAACTTTACATGGATCCAAAACGAGTGATGCTCCTCAATTTTCCAGAAAATTGATCCCACCTAGTACACAACATTCCCACCGCTAACACCTGGTCCGGACGAGGCCTCAGCCTCAGGCGAAGCGGAAAAGAACGGGCCCTTCCCGCCTAAAACGGGAAGGGCCCTCTCGATTCATCCGATGATATGGGACGAGGCTTTTTCTATTCGACGATCGTGACGGTCATTTCAATCCGGTCGTTCGGCAGGTCGCGATCGTTTCTCGGCAAGCTCACAATCTTATCGGCCACGCCAATTCCTTTGGTGACTTCACCGAAGACCGTGTACTTGCGATCGAGGAACCGGGAATCCTCGACCACAATGAAAAACTGTGACCCCGCCGTATCAGGGTCGTTCGCGCGCGCCATGGATACAATGCCACGCTTGTGGGGGGTATCGCTGAATTCCTGCTTGACCGTATACCCGGGGCCACCCTGCCCATATGAATCCTTCTTGAGCGAATCCTTGGTATTGGGATCGCCGCCTTGGATCATGAACCCCGGTATGACCCGATGAAAAATTGTGCCGTTATAGAACCCGTCTTTGGCCAGCTTGATAAAATTCTCGACGTGCTTGGGGGCCAGTTCGGGAAACAGTTTCAGCTCAATCTCACCGAATTTCGTTTTGATGATCGCCCGTGGCCCCTTGGGCGCTTCAACTTTTGGAGCCGGCGCTTTATCCACGGCATCACTGACGCCCGTCCCGAATAAGAAGGGAATACACACCGCCAACACGGCACATCCCATCACCCAGCTCAATCTTCTCTGCATCATCGTCCTCCCTTGACCGTAGGGCCCGCTGCGCTGACTATAACGACCATCGCGTCCGGCTTCAAGACTCGATCTGATCAAGCGCGCAACGGGCAGCCATCTGTTCCGCTTCTTTCTTGCTCAGACCCCGTCCGGTACCCGCCACCAGCTCGTTGACCCGCACTTCAACCTCGAAGTGTTTTAAATGATCCGGCCCGGACTCCCGAACAGTCACGTAGTGCGGCAACTGATCGAATTGTTTCTGGCACCATTCCTGGAGTCGCGTTTTGTAATCTTCCTCCCCCGGCGTCGTTTGATGGGCTTCGGCCTGACGCAGCTCGTCTCCCAGCACTCCCAAGGTAAAGACTCGGCTCGCCTCCAACCCCCCGTCAAGGTAGACCGCAGCAATCACGGCCTCCAAGGCATCCGCCAACAGGGACGGCTTTTCTCGTCCCTTCGAAAGTTCTTCTCCTCGCCCCAGCCGCAATATGGCACCGAGATTCATTCGGCGGGCCGCCTGGGCCAGCGATGATTCGCTCACCAAATTCGCCTTCAGTTTAGACAGCGCGCCTTCGCTCAGCTGCGGATAGAGCTGCGCCAGGTGGTCGCTGATGATCAGCGAGAGCACAGCATCGCCGAGAAACTCCAGGCGCTCGTTATGGGTTCGCGTCGCTCCCTTCCGCTCATTGACATGAGACTTGTGCGTCAACGCTTCCGCGAGCACACCGGGATTCTTGAACCGATAGTGGGGGATAGATGGAACTGGATCGGCTGGAGAAGCCGGTGTCATAGGCGCAACCGCGCTAGGCCTCTAGGCGCCTGAAAATCAGACAGGCATTCACACCGCCGAACCCGAACGAGTTCGAGAGCGCCGCCTTGATCGGTACGGCCCTGGCTGTATTGGGCACATAATCGAGATCGCATGCGGGATCGGGGTTTTCCAGATTGATCGTGGGGGGCAACAGGCCGTGATGGAGCGCCAGAATACTGAAGACGGCTTCAATGCCTCCGGCGGCGCCGAGCAAATGTCCCGTCATCGACTTCGTCGAACTGACAGGGATCTTGTAGGCCTGCTGGCCGAAGACCTGCTTGATGGCGCGTGTCTCAATAGCATCGGCCATCGTGGAGGTCCCGTGCGCATTGATATAGCCGATCTGGTCTTTGGCGATTCCGGCATCCTTCAACGCCAGTTCCATGCAGCGCACCGCGCCTTCGCCTTCTTCCGGCGGCGCGGTAATATGGTAGGCATCGCTGTTCATGCCGTACCCGATCACCTCGGCATAGATCCGGACGCCCCGACGACGTGCATGCTCGAGTTCTTCCAGGACAACGACCCCGGCGCCCTCACCCAGCACGAACCCATCGCGGTCTTTGTCGAACGGCCGGCTGGCCCTGGTCGGTTCATCGTTGCGAAACGAGAGCGCCTTCGCGGCGGCAAACCCTGCCACACCCAGCGGCGTGATCGCCGCCTCCGCGCCACCGGCAACCATGACATCGGCATCCCCATGCTGAATCAGGCGGAACGCATCGCCGATGCAATGGTTGCCGGTCGCACAAGCCGTCACCGCGCAGGAATTCGGTCCCTTGGCGCCGATGCGAATCGCCACCTGGCCCGAGGCCAGATTGATAATGGTCATGGGAATGAAGAACGGCGACACCCGGCCGGGACCTTTTTCCCTGAGCACCTCATGATAATGCTCGATCGCACCCAGACCGCCGATACCGGACCCGATATAGACGCCGACTCTCGTGGCTTCTTCGGGAGCTACTTTCAATCCTGCGTCATCCACGGCCAATTGGGCGGCGCCCACGGCATAGTGGATGAACGTATCCATCTTCTTGATTTCTTTTTTTTCGATGAATTGAGCCGGATCGAAATCGCGCACTTCCCCGGCGATCTGGGCGTCATAGGCAGCCGGATCGAATTTGGTGATTCGCCCGATGCCGGACTGCCCGGCACAGAGCGCGGCCCAGGTCTTGTCCACCCCGGTCCCAAGAGGTGTAACCAGTCCCAAACCTGTCACGACGATGCGCCGGGTCGATCGCTCAGCCATACGTCCTGCTTATGACTTTTCCTTGATGTAGTCCAACGCTTTCCCGACCGTGAGGATCTTTTCGGCATCCTCGTCAGGAATTTCGATTTCGAATTCTTCTTCGAGGGCCATCACCAACTCGACGGTGTCGAGCGAGTCGGCGCCTAAGTCTTCGACGAAGGAGGCTTCGGGAACCACTTCATCTTCCTCAACGCCGAGCTGCTCGGCAATAATTTTTTTTACGCGCTCATCAACAGTTGCCATCGATCTGCCTACCTCCTTCCCCAACGTGACTGACCCTGTGCGGCAACATGGGGATATGCTGCCGCTGGTTGTTCCCAGACCTTGGGGACCATCTATACCATTAACATACCGCCATTCACATGCAAAACATGACCGGTAATATACGCCGCTTCATCGGACACAAGAAAGCGGACCGCCGCCGCGATGTCGGCCGGCGTCCCCAGTCGTCCCAACGGAATTTGTTTCTGCAATGTTTCCTTCACGTCGTCCGACAACCCATGTGTCATCGCCGTATCGATGAACCCCGGCGCCACCGCATTGACGGTGACATTGCGCGTGGCATATTCCCGCCCGACCGTCTTGGTGAAGCCGATCACGGCCGCTTTCGACGCGGCATAATTGGCCTGACCGGCGTTGCCCATTACGCCCACGATCGAGGCAATATTCACGATGCGACCATACCGCTGCTTGGTCATCGGCTGCAAGACCGCCTTGGTACAATTGAACGTGCCGTTCAAATTGACTTGGAGCACCAGGTTCCAATCTTCTTCTTTCATCCGAAGCAACAGCCCGTCGCGCGTGATCCCGGCATTGTTGACCAGGATGTCGATCTTGCCCCACGCCTTCATGACCTGCTCGGCCATGGCCTTGGTATCATTCGCATCGGCCACGTTCACTTTGACGTTGAGCACTTTCCGGCCCAACGCCTCGATCGCCTTGACGGTCTCTTGCGACCGGCTGGGATCCAGATCCGCGACGACGATATCCGCCCCCGCGTGCGCCAATGTTTCTGCAATCGCCCGACCGATGCCCTGTGCCGCCCCGGTTACTATCGCCACTCGTCCTTGCAATGACATCGAATTCCTTTCAGCTGACACGTACGCACCCTGACAGGAGGCATGATCCCGTGTAAGCCTGGCTCCTGTAAACCTGTCAGCTTCCTTTCAAGCTTTGCAGTGTCGTATCCAACGATTTCGGATCATGCACGTTCAATAATTTCGCATCCGGAAGAATACGTTTGATCAGGCCCGTCAACACCGTCCCGGGCCCCACTTCAATAAATGTCGTCACACCCATCCTTGCCATCGCCTGCACCGAGTCTTCCCACAATACCGAGGACGGCAGTTGTCGAACGAGCGACGGCTGAATCTCAGCGGCCCGGCTGATGGGCTTGGCTTCGGCGTTATTAATGAGCGGCGTGGCTAGATCAGTCCATTGCACGACCGCCAGATCTGTCGACAACCGGTCAGCCGCCACCTGCATCAACGGCGTATGGACCGGGACGCTCACCGGCAATGGGATCGCCTTTTTGCAACCTTTGGCTTTGGCCAGTTCAATCGCTCGTTCAACGGCGGCTTTTTCTCCGGCAATCACCACCTGCCCAGGCGAATTGAAATTCGCCGCGGCAACCACACCGACTGCAGATGCCTCCCGGCAGACCTCCCGCACGACATCTGGCGTCAATCCAAGTAGCGCGGCCACCTGGCCGGTGCCCGGTGGCACCGCTTCAGACATATACCGCCCGCGTTTCTGCACGAGCCCGACGGCATCGCGAAAGGACACGCCGCCCGCAGCCACCAGCGCCGAATATTCACCCAGACTGTGTCCAGCCACTGCTACCGGCTTCAGACCTGCCGAGTCCAATGTCTTGAGGGCCGCGATGCTGCTCACCAGCAAGGCCGGTTGCGTATACTCCGTGAGATTCAGCCGTTCAGCCGGCCCTTCGAAGCAGAGCGCCGCACTGTCATAGCCGAGCACAGACGACGCCTCGTCATAGACCTGCTTCAGCCTGGGATGGGCATCACATAGCGCTTTGCCCATGCCAACCGACTGCGACCCCTGTCCAGGGAACACCAATCCAATGCCAGAATTCATGGGCGTAGATATCTTAGAAATGACGTGGAATGTCAACGGGAAAAGTTGTGCGGGACGGCTGCGTGTCGACTCACGGCCATTACCATCGGATCAACGCCGAGGCCCAGGTCAACCCGGCTCCAAATGCGCCTAACATAACGAGCGACCCGTCCTGAACCCGCCCTGCTCGAACCGCCTCGTCCAGTGCGATTGGAATCGAGGCCGCCGACGTATTCCCATAGCGTTCAAGATTCACCATCACCTTCTCAAGCGGAAGACCGAGCCGTTCCATCACGGCCTTGAGAATCCGCATATTGGCTTGATGGGGCACGTAGAGATCCAGATCTTCGACCTGCAGCTGGTTTGCTGCCAGCGTCTCCCGGGCGATTTCCTCCAGCGTCCGCACGGCGACTTTGAAGGTCTCATTCCCCTTCATCTTGATGAAGTGGGCCCGTTCGGCGACTACCTGCTCGGAGAGTGGCGTACGCGACCCGCCGGCTGGCACGGTGATCAACTCACAGAGGCTCCCGTCTGACCGCAAATGCGTTGAGAGAATCCCCCGTTCACCATCGCTCGCGCTGACCACCGCGGCGCCCGCCCCATCACCAAACAGGATGCAGGTATTCCGGTCACTCCAATCGGTAATCGCCGACATCACCTCGGAACCGATCACCAAGACATGCCGCATTCCGGTTCGTACATACGCATCCGCCACCGACAAGGCGTAGACAAATCCGCAGCAGGCCGCCGACAGGTCGCAGGCCGCCGCTTTCGTCGCACCCAGTTGATGCTGGACCAGGCAGGCCGTCGCGGGAAGCGGATAGTCGCCCGTGCATGTGGCAACCAGGATCATATCGAGATCGGAGGCCGCAAGACCGGCGGCTTCCAGCGCACGCCGCCCGGCCTGAACCGCGAGATCCGAACAAGCCTCCCCGGACGCCGCAATATGGCGCTCGCGAATTCCCGTTCGTTCGCGAATCCAGTCATCGGACGTCGCCACCATACGCTCGAGCTCCGTATTGGTCATGACTCGAGACGGGGCATACGACCCGGTTCCCGTGATACGGGATTTCATGCAGAGGGCTCCGCAGGCGATGGACTGGCAATACTCTCTTCGATATCCCGTTGAATCAGTTCGTGCACACGCCCTTCGGCCATCCCTTTGCCCCGACGGATGGCATTCTTAATGGCTTTCGCCGAGGAACGGCCGTGGCAAATGATGGTGATCCCGTTCACTCCGAGTAACGGCGCTCCGCCGAACTCCGCATAGTCGATCTTGCGTTTCAGATTGAGGAGCGGCCCCGCGATCAGCGGATAGGCCAGCCGGCCCAGCCACGAACCGGAAATTTCTTTGATCAGGAGCTTCTTGATGGTTTCAGCCACGCCCTCGGAAATTTTCAGCGCGACATTCCCGATAAACCCGTCGCAGACGACGACATCAGCCGTTCCACTATAGACCTCACGCCCCTCGACGTTGCCGATGAAGTTCAACGAGCTGGCCTTCAAAAGCTTGAAGGCTTCCTTGGTCACCTCATTGCCCTTGCTGTCTTCCTCACCGATACTCAGAAGGCCGACGCGAGGATTGGGCTTGCGAAACAAATGCTTCCCGTATTCGTTCCCCATCAGGGCAAATTGTTCGAGATGTTTCGCCGAACAGTCGACGTTGGCGCCGACGTCCAGCATGATGGCCTCGCCCGTCAACGTCGGCAAGCTGGTCGCAATGGCCGGGCGCTCGACACCTTTGGTCAAACCCAACACGAAGAATGACGACACCATGCTCGCACCGGTGTTGCCCGGACTGACCACGGCACTGGCCTCTCCGTGCTTGACCAACTCTGTGGCGATCCAGATCGACGAGTCCCGCTTTTTACGCGCAACGGCGGCCGGCGATTCGTGCATCTCGACGACCTGAGGCGCATGCCGAATGGAGAGACGAGGGTCGGTGACGCCAAGGCGCGCGCATTCGCGCTTCAAGGCCGTCTCGTCCCCGACGAGGATGACCTCGACGTCGAGTTCTTTGGCCGCCTGCATGGCGCCCTCGATACAGGGTGCGGGACCATGGTCCCCCCCCATCGCATCAAGCGCAATCTTCATAGGGAGTCACGTACTCGAAAATGGGTGAACGGACGACGCCAGCTGAGCACTCGCACTAGGCCCTGTTGTGCGATGGGCAGCACCAGAGGCGCGGGGCCATGGTCTCGCACGATCACAGCACGTGCGATCTTCATGCGAAATCATGTGCTCGAGATTGGACTAGGTGACTGAACACGCGTGGCACCCGTGATTGCCCCCGATGAGCCGAGAGCTTAGCGCAGACGCACGAAATGCACAACCGGAACGAGAAGAGCCGAGGCCAAGCGGCCTCGGCGCAGCTGATCTCGGTCCCGCTAGGACTCTTCGACCTGAATAACTGCCTTACCCTTGTATGTTCCACAGTTCAAACAAGTGTAATGCGGCAGCTTCAGCTCGTGACACTGTGGACATACGGACATCCCCGGAGGGGTCATCCGCAGCTTTTGTGTACGTCGCTTGTCGCGGCGCGCACGAGAATGTTTATGTTTCGGATTAGGCATGGCAACTCCTTCCCACGTTCAAGACCGCCGAGAGATCGGTCCCCCGACGTCACTTCTGTTCAGTCTTCAAGCTCTTCAATACTTGAAACGGATTGGTCGGGGCCTCATCCGGACAGGCACACCGCCCCTCGTTCAAATTCTTTCCGCAATGCTGGCACAACCCGGCACAATCTACTTTGCACAACGGATGCATCGGGTTCGACAAAATCACTTGCTCTCGCAGCATCGGCGCGAGCTCCAAGTGATCTCCCGCGTAATGATAAATCTCGTCATCCGTCTCGTCCGGCTCGACAGCTACCGGTTCGACCGCCTTCTTGCGGTGATCGACCCGCTTGGCCACCGGTGACACCGCCTTCGGTTCCGGTTCGTACACCACGCGGAGCGCAAACGCCAACGGCTCAGAGAAATGAGCCAAGCACCGCACACATTCCCGGATGGCCGTCCCTTCCACCACTCCGGTCACACAAATCGTGCGCTCCACCTGAGTCAGATCCAATCCGACAGCCAGCGCGCCTTCGAGCTGCGTGTCTGCTTCGGTCAGTCCCAGCTCCTCAGCGGTCACGTCACCCGTCAGCGACAACCCGTCGGCGGTGATATCTGCAAGATGCGGAGTCAGCAGATCCATCATGATCTCCGGCGACACGCCGGCTCCCCACGCCTGTATCGCGTCACGCTGACTCACGCGCGCTATCGCTCCTCGGCAAAGCTGATGATCGCGATATGCCGGGCGCGCTTGATTGAAATCGTCAATTCACGCTGATGCCGCATGCAGTTCCCGGAGATCCGGCGCGGAACGATTCGTCCACGCTCGGTGAGAAAATTCCTAAGCAACCCGGCATCCTTAAAATCAATCGGGGCCTTTTCCAGGCAAAACCGGCACGGCCGACGCCGTTGAAACAACCGCCCGCCGCCCCCGTTACCGTCACGGCGATCACCACCGCCTGCACCGCCACCCGTTCGTTCCATCACTGCCTCCTCGTTCGTCCTAATCAATGCTGTTCGTCAAACTCATAGCTGGGTTCGTCATGAATCGGCGGTTCACCGCCCGGTCCGCCGCTCGTCCCGGCGCCATCCTGGCGCTTCGGCATGAAGGTCACGCTCTGGGCCACGACCTCGTGCTTGCTGCGCTTCTGCCCGTCTTCCGTTTCCCAGCGGCGTTGCTGGAGCCGCCCTTCAATGATCGCCCCGTTGCCCTTGCTCAAATACTGTCCGCAATGTTCCGCCTGCTTGCCGAACACCACGATGTCTACAAAACAGACTTCCTCTTTCAGCTCCTCACCCTGCTTGAACCGTCGGCTCACCGCCAGTCCGAAGCTCGCGACCGGAGTCCCGCTCGGCGTATACCGCAGCTCGGGATTCCGCGTGAGATTGCCCATGAGGATGACTTTATTAAATCCGGCCACCGTCGGTCTCCTGCGCTGAGGCCTCCAAAGGACGCGGCGGGACTAATTCTTTTTCAAGATGGACGGTCAAGAACTTGAGGATGTTGTCTTCCAAACGGTAGGCCCGCTCAAGCTCGCCGACGGTCGTGTTGGGGGCGCGAAAGTAGAAATAGGCATAGGTGCCTTTCCGCTCATGCCGCACTTCATAGGCAAGCTTTTTCTTGCCCCAATTCTCGGCCTTGATGAATTGCGCGCCGGTCTTATCGGCCACCGCTTTCATCTTATCGATGAGGGTATTGGTCTCCTCGTCGGAGACGGACGGACGAATAATGAACAGAGACTCGTACAGCTCCATGCAGCAATCCTCCTGGACAAAGGCCCCGGATCCGGTCCGGAGCGAGGTGTAGGTGCCTCTATATGAGGCGTAAAGAACGGTGGACGGTATCACAGCGGCAAAGAGGCTGTCAATTGAATGAGTGATGCTCAGGCTCACTCCGGCTGCGCCCTAGCGCGGAGATGACGACCCGCCTAGTCTCGTCGATCAAACCAATAGATCAGCTCGATGAGATGGAGATCGACCCCTCGGCTGTCTTGCCCGTAGAGCGTCGCATCCGAATAATGCTGAAAGTGATAGCCGATTCCGAGCGGTCCGGCCACGCGGCTGGTAATTCCGAATGTCCATACAAACTGAAATGGCCCGCCAAAATTCTGCCGGCCGAACTTATAATCGCTAAGCAAGGCCCCTCCCCCTCCGACGTCGATCGCTATTAGTCCATCCTTGCGCCCGAAGACAATATCAAGCGGCACGATTGTCATGATCCCATTAGTTTCGTTGGCCCCGCGTAACATGCCGATCGATGCAAGCATCCTCGTACCGAGTATCCAGTCTCCGCCAAGCTCCTTCTCCCAAGGAAGTCGAACTGTCGCCGCAAGGTCTGCCTGTTGGAAGTCACTCTGTCGCTCTCGGCCAAGCGGGGAGCCGCCGCTGAACCCGCCTCTGAGTCGGATCGACTCGAAGGCAAAATCTCCGGCTTGAGCCGGCCCGGCAATTCCAACCTGAACAAATATCAGCCCCATCAGCACCAGAACGGTCACGCCCATACATCTACGCATTGAAGAACCCCACACCCATCATGCTGGTTTACTGCTCGAGCACCACTACCTCGCCATGAAGCTCATATCCGCCCGATGCAGTCTATGCCCCTTCTTCGCTTTGCGGGGCCTTCTCACGAACATTGAATTGATTCATGGCCGTGGAAAGACCTCGGTGGATCAGGCACTCCATTGCGTCAACGGCTCGTTCCAGGCATGGCGTAAAAACCTCCGCCTCATCCTGCGTCACCGGCTGAAGCACATAGTCCGCGGCATCCATGCCAGGAGCGGGACGACCGATTCCGATTTTGATCCGGACAAATTGCGGAGTCCCAATCGCCTCTATCACCGATTTAATCCCGTTATGCCCACCGGCCCCGCCGCCCTGCTTGATGCGCAGTCGACCTGGCTCTAAATCGAGATCATCGTGAATGAGAATCAGGTTGTCCGGCTTGATCTTGAACTCGCGCAGCAAACCTTTGAGAGGAGGCCCCGTGAGATTCATCCAGTCCAACAAGCCGGCGAGTTCGATCAACTCCGACCCAAGCCGACCGGATCCTCGTTGAGCAGTACCGCGGAAGGCGAGACGGATAGACCATCGAGCAGCCGCCCGCTCGATGGCCCACATACCGACGTTGTGACGGGTCCGGGCGTAGGCTTTGCCTGGGTTGCCCAGTCCGACGAGGAGATGCACCGCTACTTCTTCTTTTCAGGTTCCTTCTTTTCAGCTTTCGGAGCATCCTTACCGGCGGCTTTCTTGTCGCCACCTTTGGCATCTCCGGCTGCGGCCGCGCCCGCCTTCGCAGGCTCTCCGCCTTCGCCTGCTTCCTTGCCCTTCGCCACGACTTCCGGCTCGGACGCCGCTGCGCCTGCGCCACCAGTCAGCAGTGCTTCCAGCTTGGCATCGGAGATCGGGGCCGCGACACTTACAATCATCAGATCTTCGTCGTCGAGGAATCGGATACCCTCGCGCCGCGCCACATCCTTCAGGTGAATGCCTTGACTGATTCCGAGTGAAGACGCATCCACGTCGATCTGGTCCGGCAGCACCGCCGGCAAACATTCGATATGGAGTTCACGGGCATTATTATGCAACACCCCGCCTTCTTTTACGCCGACGGGAATGCCGCCGGTGACGTGCACCGGAACTTTCACGCGAATCGGCTTGTCCATGGAGATCTCAAACAAATCGGCATGCAACACACTGCCGGTAATGGGATCCACCTGATAATCACGCAACAATGCCGTGCGACTCGCCTTAGTCTTGGCGCCGTCTACGGTCAACGATACCAGCACCGTGCTGCCGGCTTGTGCCTTGAGAATCTTCACCAGTTCATCGGGATTGACCGTGAGAAGCACACATTCTCCCTGCCCATAGAGCACCGCGGGGATCTTGCCGCTCCGTCGCAGCTGGCGCGCGATACCCTTCCCCGATTGCTCCCGTACGGTCACTGCTAAATCAAATTTCATGATGCTCCTCCGTCTCTCCTACGTCGATCTGGTCCCCGCGATTCAAGGACTCAGGCAAATAATGAGCTGACTGATTCGTCTTCGTGGATACGCCGAATGGCCTCGCCCAATAACGGCGCGACCGAAAGTTGATGCAATCTGGGGCAGGCCAGTTCTTTCCCGCGCAACGGAATAGTATTGGTCACCACCACCTGCGACAAACAGGAGTTCGTGATACGGTCCAAAGCCGGCCCTGACAAGACCGCGTGTGTACAGGCGGCCCACACTTCCCGCGCCCCTTTGTCGGCGCACGCCTGGGCACCCTGTACAATAGTTCCGGCCGTGTCGATCATATCGTCCAGGAGCATCACGCTCTTTCCCTGCACATCGCCGATGATATTCATAATTTGCGCTTGATTCGGGCCTTCGCGGCGTTTATCGATAATGGCAAGATTGGCCTGCAGCCGCTTGGCAAAGGCCCGCGCACGCTCGACCCCGCCGGCGTCCGGCGACACCACAACTAAGTCATTGATCTTCTTCTTGGTGATGTAATCCAAGAGCACCGGCAATGCATACAAGTGATCGACCGGCACGTTGAAAAACCCCTGAATCTGCCCCGCGTGGAGGTCCATCGTCAACACACGATCGGCACCAGCGGTACTGATCAAATCGGCCACCAGCTTCGCCGAAATCGGCACGCGCGGTTGATCCTTCCGATCCTGCCGCCCATAGCCAAAGTAAGGAATAACCGCTGTGATCCGGTTCGCCGACGAACGTTTCAGCGCGTCGATGATGATCAACAGCTCCAGAAGTGAATCGTTCACAGGCTGACAAGTCGACTGCACGACAAAGATATCAGCGCCGCGCACATTTTCATCGACTTTGACCCGGATCTCGCCGTCACTAAAGGAAGAGACGGTGGCCGCCCCGAGCTTTTGCCCGAGATAGGTGCAAATCTCATGGGCAAGCGCAGGATTAGCGTTCCCAGAGAATATTTTCAGTTCTCTGTTCATCACCGACTTCTCAAACGATCCAATCTCTTACTATTAAGGAACTGAATTCTTGAAAATACTTGGGTGAATTGACTTACCGGCTGACGTCGGCAGAGTGCAGAGGCTCTGCTACCTTGCTCACGGCTCGCTGCGGAAGAAGCCAACCAAGTGGCGGACTGTATCGGAAAGGCCTCGGATTTGTCAACCGATTGCTGGCAAATCAGAAGGAGCGCACTCAACTCGCAGTTTTCCTGAACTGGTCTGCGCCACAAATGTCTTCAGTTCCGGCCGCCCGTGAAAGTACGCAGCCGCCCGGCGAGCGCCGGCCTCGTCCTGGAATATCCCGAACACCGTCGCACCGCTGCCGGACAACAAGGCCAGCTGTGCACCCCGGCTCAACAATTCCCGCTTGATCTGCTGAAGAACAGGATGCGTCGCGAACACCGGGCCTTCGAAATCGTTTAAAGCCAGGCTGATCACATCCTCCCATGCAATCCGGCTCTCTGACGCAAGCTGGGTGCATCGATCGGAAAGCGGGGCCACCCCCTGCCGCGTTGCAGACAGTTGCTGATAGGCCCATTTCGTTTCCACGGGGAAGCCAGGATTTACAAGCACGGCCCAACGGGCATCGGCCACGTGAATCGCCCTGACCTGCTCGCCTCGACCAACAACGACTGCAGTCGGCGCATGAAAGAAGAACGGGACATCGCTTCCAAGCTCTTGACCGATTTCCGCCATCCGGGCTGCTGACCAGCCGACGTTCAAAAGTCGATCGATTCCAAGAATGGTTGCCGCCGCATCGCTGCTCCCGCCACCAAGGCCAGCGCCCATTGGAATGCGCTTTGCCAGCTGGATATCGAGACCGATCTTTCGCTGCAATTGCACGAGCACCGCTGCCGCAGCACGATAGACGAGATTGGTCTGATCGACACTAAGCGAATGACTGTCGCACTGTAACCGGATCTCCGTGTGCTGCGGAGCCAAGCGAATAGTGACGGCGTCTTCGAGTCCAACCGTCTGCATGAGGCTCCACACATTGTGAAACCCGTCAGGACGACGATCAAGCACCCGCAGAATCAGATTAACCTTGGCTGGAGCGAATACGGTAACGGCGGATCGAGGGGGATTGGGCGAATCTTCGTGCGGTCTAGTCACGGCCTCCCTTTATAGCATACTTCTCGAGCCGGTAGCGGAATGATCGGGTGTTGAGCCGGAGCAATCTGGCCGCTTTCTTTTTTACCCACTGGGTCCGCTCCAACGCCTTCAGCAGGAGGTCTTTCTCAAGGCCATTGATCATTCCCTCAAGGTCTAACCCATCTTCCGGCAGTTCGGTGGGGACCCCGCCCTGTTGTTGGGGCGATACTGTCCGGTGAAGCCATCCACGCATGTCAGCGTCCGTCACTGTGCCCCCGGTTGAGAATGCGACCACTCGCTCAATCAAGTTTTCCAGCTCTCGCACATTGCCACGCCACTCATGCCCTAACAGTACTTGCATCGCCTCAGAGCTGATCGTCGGCATCGGCTTCCCGCTTTCCTTGGAAAACCGCGCAAGGAAATGTGTGACGAGCAACGGAATATCACCGGAGCGCAATCGAAGCGGTGGGAGGCGGATTGGAATGACATCCAAACGATAGTACAGATCTTCACGGAAGGAACCATCCGCCACAGCCTTCTCAAGATCTTTATTTGTCGCAGCCACGATGCGCACATCGACCTTAATATCCTGCGTCCCGCCAACTCGACGAAATTCGCGTTCCTGAATCACCCGCAATAACTTCACCTGGATCGTCGGCGTCGTGTCCCCGATCTCATCCAAGAATATCGTGCCTCCGTTCGCGACTTCGAACAGCCCGGCTTTGTTGGAAATGGCACCCGTGAACGAGCCCTTCATGTGCCCGAACAACTCGCTCTCCAAGAGCGTTTCGGGTACCGCACTGCAATTCACGGCCACAAACGGCAAGGGGCTCCGCGCACTATTGTAGTGGATCGCCCGAGCGACAAGCTCTTTGCCGGTTCCACTTTCTCCGCAAATCAACACATTGCTCTTTGAGTCGGCGACTTTCTTCACCACATCAAACACCTTCTGCATCGCCTCACTCTGTCCCACCAACTGGGCAAAGGACGATTGACTCGCCATCTCGCGCTTCAACAAGATGTTCTCTGTCGTCAACCGCCGCTTCTCCAGAGCATTCCGGATGATCAATTGCACTTCGTCAACCTGGAACGGCTTCGTGAGATAGTCGTACGCGCCCTGTTTCATCGCCTCAACGGCCGAGTCCGCTGTGGCAAAGGCCGTAATGATCAAGACGACAGTTTCTGGCGAGGCGGACTTGACGGCCCGGAGCACTTCCATTCCATCCACTTTGGGCATCCGCAGGTCGGTAATCACGAGATCGAAAATTTCTTTCTGTACCTGTTCAATCGCCTCTTCGCCATCTGATACCGCCGTGACGGCATACCCCGCCCGCTTGAGCATGATGCTCAACACTTCCCGCAAACTCTGTTCATCATCGACGACTAAGATCTTTTCCATGGCTCCCTACCTTCATGCCAGAGTCTCACGCCGACATCGCCCGAGCGGGGCAAGCACACCACAAATCGAGACCCCTCATGCTCTTTGCTCTCAACTTTGATCCACCCCCCATGCAAATCGACAATCCGATGAACCGCCGCAAGCCCCAATCCTGACCCCTGTTTTTTGGTCGTAAAGAACGGAAGAAAGATGTTGTCGAGATTTTTCTTCGAGATCCCTTCGCCGGTATCATGAAAAGAAATCTCGATAACCTCCCCTTTACGCCCGGCAACATCGATAGACCTACAGCCGGTTGAGATCGTCAATTGTCCGCCCTTCGGCATGGCATCGAACGCATTCGTGGCAAGATTCCAGAACACCTGTTTCAACTGATCCTGATCCACCTGCCCGGCCAACGCCTCACGAGACGGCTTGGCCTCAATCCGAATATTCGCTCTCGTCCGAGCTTCATGTTGTACCAGATCAAGGGTCTCGGCAAGGAGTTTGTTCAAATCATGCTCGGCCAGATTCAAAGCCGGCGGCCGGGCATACTGGAGAAACTCTGTGATGATTGTATCGAGTCTTGTCGCCTCCCGAATCGCGATGTCCATCAGCCGCTGGCTTGTCTCATCCGCATGAAGGTCCTTCCGCAACATTTGCATCGCCCCAGCCAACGCGCCGAGCGGGTTGCGGATCTCGTGGGCCATCCCGGCCGACATTTCACCCAGACTGGCAAGCCAATCTTTCCGGCGCATCTCCTCTTCAAGATCCCGAATCTGCGTCAAGTCTTTGAAAACGCCGACCATCCCTGTCGTCTTCCCATGTTCCTGAAGTGGCGACAGCGTCATCCCCAGCACTAAGCGATTCCCGTCCGCGCGCGTACACTCCACTTCGAACCGCATATGTCCAGCCCCTTCGTCCTGCACATCCAGAGATCGATCCGGATGCCAGTTAAACACGTCTCGCCAGGAGCGTCCTTGGACTTGCGCGAGATTATGTCCGGTGGCTTCCTGTGCGGCAGGGTTAAAGGAGGTGATTCGCCCCTCCTCATCAGCAGTAAATACGCCGCTACTGATACTGTGAATAATGTTTTCATGAAAGGCCTGAAGTCGGCTGAGTCCCTGCTCTTTTTCCTTGAGCGAATGATCCGCACGTTGAAGCTGTTCTGTCAGGAGGCCGCTCAAGAACCCCACCACCAGCAATGCCAAACTATGCACTCCGAAAGTCTGAAGCGTTTCCGGCGCACTCAGACGTGTCCTGGGTAACCAACCCCAGGCTTCAGTGAGCCCATATAATTGAAGATTGGTCAGGAGGCCGAAGAGGATGACGCACAGGCTGGCAGTCAGGAGACCGACCTTCCGGCGAGGCACCAGGCTCGCCAACGTAACCGAGATCACATACAGCACCAGAAATGGGCTCTCGATCCCGCCGGTTCTTGCGATCAAGACTGTTTCGAGCAGGAAGTCGATGCCGATTTGTACCCAGGCTAGTTGGACCAACCCCTCAGCGGTGGTCACAAAACGTAGAGCGAGGGCATACCCAATGGTGATCGCGTAGGTGAACACGATCAGGCTATAGAACGTCTCGACCTGCTCCCCTCTCGTGACTTGAAACGTGAGAGAAAGCCCGAGCAGAAGAGTCACAGCGAGGACTCTCAGGCCGATTAGCCATTGGATTCTTGCTTTGATTTCGACCACAGAGACTCCGGCCCTAGGAGAGAAAACCGCTCAGAGAAGCCTTAAGAAAGGGGATGGGAAATCGTTCCACATGGATTATGCACTGACGAGAAGCCGGCATACCAACATGGGCAGATCGGCAGACGTCGGCGAAATAGCGTACCGACGTCTGCTGAATCACCTAGGTCACACGCTCCGTTCGAAAGCACCTTTACCCAATCGCCGAGGCCATCGTGAAGATCGGCAGGTACATCGCGATGACGATGAATCCGACCGTGACGCCGAGAAACACCATCATCATCGGCTCGAGTAACGCCGTCAGATTCGTCACCGCCGCATCGACTTCGTCCTCATAAAAATCGGCGATTTTCCCGAGCATATTGTCGAGCGCACCGGTGGACTCGCCGACGGCAATCATGTGGGTCACCATCTTGGGGAACGCCTCGCTCTTGGCGAGCGGCTCGGAAATCGTCTTTCCTCCGCTGATGCTGACGCGTGCATCCATCAGCACGTTTTCGATGACTTTATTCCCGGCCGTCTTGGCACAAATCGATAAGGCCTCCAGCAGGGGCACTCCGCTCGTAATCAGCGTGCCCAGTGTCCGCGTAAACTTGGCGACCGACGCTTTTCGAATCAGGTCGCCGAACACCGGCAACCTCAGAACAATCTTATCGACCATTAACCTGCCCTGAGGAGTCGCGTAGTACTTTTTGAATGCGATCACGCCGACGACGATCGCACCAAGAATAATGTACCAATTCCCTTGCGCAAAGTTACTCATATCGATGACCAGCTGCGTGGGTCCCGGCAGCGCCATTTTCCCATTCGACATTTCCTTGAACATTTTCTCAAAAACCGGAATGACCCAGATCATCAGCACCGTGATGACAATCGCAGCAATACCGCAAATAGCCGCCGGGTAAACCATGGCGCTCTTAATCTGGGATTTCAGCTTCATCGCCTTTTCGATGTGCTTGGAAAGACGCGCGAGAATGGCATCCAGCAATCCACCGACTTCCCCGGCATTCACCATGTTGCAGTAGAGATCGTCGAAGATTTTCGGATGCCGACGCAACGCATCGGAAAAGGTCGAGCCGCCTTCAACTGACCCCTTGATTTCACCAACGGCTTTTCGAAGCGCCGCATTTTCCGACTGTGTTGAGAGAATCTCCAAGCATTGGATCAAGGGCAAACCCGCGTTGATCATTGTTCCAAACTGTCGGGTGAAAACGACGAGATCCTTTTCCGTCATTCCGTTGCCGAAGCTCAGCTTGAACCCTTCTTTCGACCCCTTCTCCTCAAGGCTGGTCACCACCACGCTTTGCTTCCGGAGCTGGTCGACAGCCTCATCGCGGCTCTTGGCCACAAGCTCGCCCTTCTTGACCGCACCAGACTTGCTTCGTCCAACGTATGCAAACGTAGCCATAGGCGTGTAATCCTGTTGTGGCTCCCTGAGCCGGTTAGGGAACAAACGTGTATCTACGTGGTGAGTCTACTGGGGGGGCAAAAACCTGTCAAAACAAATGCATTATCTATGCGGCCTGAGAGCGATGGGAGCGAGTTGGATGGCCCGCATCAGTGCGTCAGCCGACAGAACCGTTCAAGTGGGTTCGTCGATACCCTCGATACAAGTAGTGCAGCCCGGAGCCTAAGGTAAACGCCACCATGACCAGTAATAACGGGAACAACGCACCGATCTTCATTCCCCGCCAGATCATGGCAATCACCAGCACGACATAGGTCAGCTGGCACAAGGTCGTACCTTTTCCCAAGATCGTCGGCGTGATGTCGATGGCAATATTCGTCACATGGGCGACGACTGTCCCCAACATCAAGATGAGATCCCTGCTCACCACCAGGATCACAACCCATGATGGCACGAGGTGCAGGATGGAGAGCGTGAGAAAGGCCGACGTAAGCAGGAGCTTGTCAGCTAATGGATCGAGAATTTCCCCCAACTTGGTCTGCTGATTGGTCAAGCGCGCGACCAGTCCATCCAATGCGTCGGTGAGACCGGCGCAGAGTAACGCCGCCAGCGCATACCCATACTGCCGATAGGTCATGAACCCCACGAACACGGGGATCAGGAGGATCCGTAAGATCGTCAGACTATTAGGTATGTTCATGCGGCCGCGCAGAACCTCCGTCTGATGGACTACCGGTCGCCATCTTAGTGAGGGGATTTTGGGGTTGTCAACGCGGTTGCAGTGGCGCAGCCAGCCGCCTATAATCTGCCCTCGCTGTCTCAATACGGAATCTGTGGAGGAATTGATGAGCGCGTTGCCCTTGATGATGAAGAAAGAAGGACTGGTTGAGAAACATCAGCTGGAAGGCGTGGATCCAAGCGATCGCTATTTTAGTCGCGCCCTTCTGGTGAGTCGAACCGGCGCCGGGTATTCAGGGAAAATCATGTACGAAGCCCTCATCGTCCAAGGCGGGTCACACTCAACGATCGGGGCCGCCGTGCGCGAGGTGGTTGAGAAGCTTCAGGGAATGGGGTTTGTACGCATGCGCACGAGAGCCAACTTCAGAGGCACCCGCTACCTTGCTGAAAAAGAAACGTGGATCGACTATTCCGACCCCGCCTAATCACACCTTACATATTCCCGATAGACCAGCTCGTGGATCAGCGGTCGAAACGCTTTAATCCGCTCATTCTTCCTAGTCGGGTGCACCCGATTGGACAACAAGACGATCTCCAGCTCATGACGCGGATCAATCCACACCGACGTCCCCGTATATCCTAAGTGGCCAAAAGAAACCTCGGACAGAAGTCTCCCCGCCGACGACGGAAACGACGGAGTATCCCACCCCAACGCCCAACTCGTCCCCGCCACAGCCGTCCGTCGACCGGTAAACTCTTTGACAAGCAGCGCATCAAGAACGGACGACCGCCGATGAAAGGCCTCAAGCCAAGCCCCTGCCACAGCCAACACTGCCTCCGCCGTTCCGAAGAGACCCGCATGCCCGGCAACACCGCCAAGAGACGCCGCATTTTCATCGTGAACTTCGCCGCACAATAGTCGCCCCCTCCAGATATCGTATTCAGTGGGCGCAACCTCACTCCCACGTCGACGGGCGCATTGAAGAAAGTCATCTGCCCATTCTGCTGGCACAAACCCCAGCTGCGAGGTTCCTGCCAGGGAAGCAATCCGGTCACGAAAGAATTCCTGAAGCGGAGCGCCGCTGCACCGCTCCACGACCATTCCCAGAAGCATAAATCCCAGATCACTGTAGAGGCTTCGCGCCCCTCGCTCATAGATCAGGGCTTCGTCTCGGATCAGCTTCATAAGCCCGAGACGCGAGAGACCGCGCTGTTCTTCTGTCGCGGGGATGGAGGCCGTCGGACTCAGTCGCTCGTAATACCCTCGCCAACCAGGAAGCCCCGAACTATGCGTCAACAGATGCCAGAGCGACGCCGTGCCGATCGGACTGCCAGCCAGTTCCGGGAGTATCGATTCAACCCGATCATGCAGCTCACATCGTCCGGCTTGGATGAGCATCACCAAACCCGTTACCGTGGACAACGGCTTCGTGAGCGAGGCTAAATCATAGACCGTCGCCGGCTGAACGGATCGAGCGGCGCCAAGAGTCGACACGAGCCCAGCGGCAAACATATCGGCCTGGCCGCCGCCATAGCGCACAGCCAGCACGGCTCCGGGAAACACTCCGTCCGTGACGGCCTGCTCAAGTGCCGCCTGAATGAGAGGAACATTCGACATGGTGGACGATTGACTCACGAAGATGATGAACCCGCAGTGATTACGTCATCACCGTAGCTGAACAGGCGACCGGAAGCAGAAACGATTCAACGCCACCACGCAGCCGAAGAGATCAGGAACGAGTCGGACTCGACTCCCCTTCCATCTTCTCTTCAGGAACGACACCACTATCCTGATAGGCCTCGGCCGACTCGACATCCAACATGCGCTCAAACGTATGGAGCGTGGCCCGCATCCGCTCGACCATAAGCAGCCGCTGTTTCTGCAATTGGGAGAGATCCCGCTGCGTCTCGCCCAGCTCCACCCGCGCCTGACGAATGACTTCGCCGGCCTTCAGCTCCGCTTCCTTGACGATCAACTCCGCATCGCGGTTGGCGCTGCGCTTGACGTCATCGGCCAGCGATTGCGCCGCCACAAGGGTGTTCGACAGTGTCGTCTCGGTTCGTTTCAATTCTGACACTTGCTGTTCCGTCATGGCCAACCGCTCCCGCAGCATCGCATTGTCGCGATTCAACGATTCCACGGTTTGCGCCAGCTCCTCGAGAAACCGGTTGACCTCCTCACGATCATAGCCACGGAGCTTCGTGCGGAACACCATCTGTTGAATGTCGAGTGGTGTGATCTTCATAAATGCCCCCGTTCGTTGAGTCAGTTCATCCGCAACGCCAGATCTTTTAATGACTGCACCACAGCAAACTGCAGAAACGTCAAAATCAGAATGGCGATAATTGGCGAGAGGTCAATGCCCATGCGCCCTCCCATCCAGCGGCGAATGGGCGCGAGCACCGGTTCAGTGGCACGATCAAGAAATTGGACAATCGGATTCCATGGATCGGGGTTGACCCAGGAGATCAAGGCCCGAGCGATGATGATCCACATATACAGCCACAGCACATAATCCAGCACCGTGGCGGTCCCCAACAGCACATTCCGAAACACAAACATCAGCGTCCGAGCTCCTGAGATCGTTTCGTCGCCGCCTCGATGGCATCGATCAGCGTCGCGCGCATCCCGCCCACTTCCAGACGATGCAGGCCTGCAATCGTCGTTCCGCCAGGAGACGCCACCTTGTCCTTGAGTCGAGCAGGATGCTCCCCGGTCTCAATCACCATCTTTGCCGCACCTAGAACGGTTTGCGCAGCCAGCACCTCCGCCGTCGCACGGGGCAATCCCATCTTCACGCCCCCATCCGCCATCGCTTCGATGGCCAGAAAAACGTAGGCCGGGCCGCTGCCGCTGAGTCCCGTGACGGCATCCATCAACCGCTCTTCAACCGTCACAACTTTCCCGACCGATTCAAATAGTGCGCGCGCCGTTCCGGCGTCCGACTCAGAGACGCCAGGTCCGAGGGCTAGAGCCGTCATCCCTTCCTGCACCATGGCAGGAGTGTTCGGCATGGCTCGCACCACTCTGGTTCCTGTCCCGCCGGCTTTCGTGATCGCCTGGATCGGAATCCCGGCGGCTACTGAGATCGTGAGCGCCCGCTTCAGCTCTCCGGCAATGTCACTCATGACCCCGTCGAGAATCTGCGGCTTGACGGCCAGCACAATCATTCCCGCCCACGCCGCGGCCTCACGATTCGAACCACCCACACGAACACCATGCAGGCGCTTCAGCGTATCACAGCGTTCCGCGACAGGATCGGTGGCCCAGATCTGATCCGGCTCGCAGCAATGGGTCGCGACGAGCCCGGCAATCAGCGCTTCGGCCATCTGGCCACCGCCGATAAAGGCGATCTTTTCATGAATGCGAGTCTTAGACATGGCGCGCTCCAAAAATCGCCGTGCCTACGCGCACCATCGTCGCCCCCTCTTCGATCGCGATCTCAAAGTCATGCGACATGCCCATGGAAAAATCCTGCATCGTCATAGACGAACTATGCTTTGCGGCGATGCGCGCCCCGAGCTCGCGAAGATCTCGGAAATAGGGCCGCGCCGCTTCCGGCCGTTCCGTCGGAGGCGGTATCGTCATCAGCCCTTGAATCCTGAGATGCGGCAAGTCGCCGAGAAGACTCACGTCCTGCATCAGCACCGGCGGCAAAAATCCGGCCTTGCTCGCTTCGCCGGCTATGTTCACTTCCAAAAGCACCGCCTGCTTTACGCCGGCGGCGCCGGCTCGCCGATTGATCTCTTGGGCCAATTCCATGGAATCGACCGAATGAATCAGCTCAAAGATGCCGATCGCGTCGCGCACCTTCCGCCGTTGCAACTGGCCGATAAAATGCCAGCGGGGTGACAGGTCCCGGAGGAGCGCAACCTTTGCAAGCGCCTCCTGCATCCGATTCTCCCCCAAGAGGGCGAGCCCGGCACCAAGTCCCTCTCTGATCCGCTCCGCCGGAACCGTCTTGGTCGCCGCCACCAGCCGGACGGTGTCCGGTGATCTGCCAGCCCGTTCCGCAGCGTTCCGTATACGGTCCAGAATCTGCTGCACGCGTCGGGCGAGGGAATCATCGGCAACCCGCTCCATACATTGCTACGCCGGCAAAAGTCCTGGACTCGAAAAGTCATTGCTGCTGGCGACATTCTAACGGAAGCGCTCGGGAATTGGCAGGGGTTCTCGCGCGCACCGCTTACTGCGTGGCCGACAAGCCAATCGCGCTCACCATGGTTCCGATTACCTTGCCCTCGCGGCGATACGAGAAAAAGAGATCTTCATGACAAATCGTACACACGTTCACGCTCGTGACCTGTCCGCCGCCAATCCCGCAATCCTGCACTTGCCGCCTGATCAACGCCTTTAAGTCGAGGCGCGCTTTGCCCGCACGATGATCACGCAAAACCGTTTCCCACCAAACAAATCGCTCCCGAACCTCGTTCAGCACCGGTTCGTCCACCTCATAGCAGCAGACACCGGCAGAGGGGCCGATACTGACATGCAGCTGGCCGAGCTCTGCTCCGAATCGCGTCTGCATAAGCATCAAGGTCTTAGGCACAATCCCCGCGACGGCCCCGCGCCATCCGGCGTGGATCGCGGCCACCACCCGCCGACGCGCATCGTGCACCAGCACAGGGACGCAGTCAGCGGTGCGCACCGCCACCATTGTCCCGGGCTGATCCGTCACCAGGGCATCCCACCCGCCGTCAAACCGGTCGGCATCGGTCAGCGGCCGATCGACGACGAGCGCGTCTGTCCCATGCACCTGCTTCACCGATAAAATCCAAGGCGCCGGTACACCGGGCGCACGTATCGGGGCCCCGGTCCCCAACCGCAGATGTTCGGCATGCGCCCTTGTGCCAAAGAAGTGCCGGACACCGCTTCTCGCAGAAGCAAATGCCGGCACCGTAATCACCGATGCTCGTCCCATGCGTCTCATCCCCTCGCGGCCGAGAGTGACTCTCGTCTTAATTCACCTGCTTCCGGAGAAACGTGGGGACATCCCATTCATCTTCCGCCACCAACGCCCGGTCGATGGCCTCACGGGCATCGTTCCGTTGGCGAAGGAACGTGGGCCGATCCAGATCCTTCATCGGCCGGTCGGTCATTCCCATCGCAGCGCTCACGCCCACACCGGCCAAGACAGGCTGCACCGGCTTCGCGGCGCGGGCCGACGTCTGTTCGACGCTCGCCGTCATCGAGGCCATCTCCTCTTCACATTCAAAGCCCGTCGCGATCACCGTCACCACCAGATCATCGCCCATGTCGGGATTGATCACTTGGCCGACAATGATATTGGCATCTGAGTCGGCCGTTTGCTGAATGATGGAAGCCGCCTCTTCAATTTCATGCAGCGTCATATTCGGACCACCCGTGATGTTCAGGAGGACGCCACGTGCCCCCTGCACACTGCCTTCTTCGAGCAGCGGGCTGCAGATCGCCCGTTGTGCGGCTTCGATCGCACGATTGGTTCCCCGCGCGATACCCATGCCCATGACGGCGCGGCCTGTATGCGACATGATCGTCCGCACATCGGCAAAGTCGACGTTCACATGACCGGTGGTCGTGATCACATCGGCGATGCCTTGGATCGCCTGGCGCAACACATCGTCGGCGACTTTGAAGGCTTCGAGCAAGGGCGTCGACTTGTCGACAATCCCCAGCAGGCGCTGATTCGGAATCACAAGGAGCGTGTCCACATGGCGGCGAAGATCCCGAATCCCTTCTTCCGCATGTTTGTGGCGACGCTGTCCTTCATATTGAAAGGGCTTGGTCACCACGCCCACGGTGAGAATGCCTTGCTCCCGTGCAATGCTGGCCACGATCGGGGCTGCACCGGTGCCGGTGCCGCCGCCCATCCCAGCGGTAACAAACACCATATCCGCACCTTCGAGACATTCCCGGATATGATCTTTGCTCTCGAGTGCCGCATCCTTCCCGATTTCCGGGCGGGCGCCGGCCCCGAGCCCGCGAGTCCGTTCGGGACCCAATTGAATCTTGTACGGGGCGAGCGACCGGTCGAGCGCTTGCAGATCGGTATTCGCGGCGATGAAATCGACCCGGGCGAGCCCCGACCCGATCATCGTATTCACCGCGTTGCACCCAGCCCCGCCGACTCCGACGACCTTGATCCTGACCGGTAACAGTGCATCTTCCTGAAATGAGAACATTGCGGCACCTCCTCACCTGTGATCGCCGAGCGGCACCATGCCGCGCGCGAAAGTTAGAACACCTCCAACACCCGTTTCGTCCATCCAAACATCTTCGCCCAGGGTCCTCCGTTCCGGAGCCCCGCCGTTTCCAATTCATCCGCGTGCTTTCTCGCATGCAACAAGAGTCCGACGCCGGTCGCATGACCGGGGTTGCTCACAATATCTCTGAGTCCACCGACGCCCGACGGCGTCCCGCGACGCGCCGGCAAATTCAACACCTTTTCCGCCGCATCCGGCATCCCTTCGAGCAACGACGTGCCGCCGGTCAAGACGACCCCGGCACCCAAGATGCCTTCGTACCCGGCCCGTGCGATCTCGCGCCGGACCAGCTCAAACATTTCTTCCACGCGCGGTTCGAGAATCTCGGCAATATCCCGACGGGAGAAGGTCCGGGCCGGACGATCGCCTACCGACGGTACTTCGACCGTCTCGTGCCCAGTCACCAGGTCCGTCCGGGCAATGCCATACCGCATCTTGATTTTCTCGGCCTCGGTTTGAGACGTCAGCAGGCCGATCGCCAGATCCTTCGTCAAATTCTGTCCGCCGATCGGGAGCACCGCCGAATGCCGGATACTGCCGTCGAGGAAAATGGCCAGATCGGTGGTCCCGCCACCGAGATCCACCATGGCCACACCCAGATCGCGCTCTTCCTGACTCAATACCGCTTCGCTGGAAGCCAACGGCTGCAGAATGATGTCCACCACATCAAGCCCGGCGCGATTGACACTCTTGATGATGTTTTGCGCGGAGGTCACCGCACCGGTAATCACGTGCACATTGACCTCGAGCCGGTTTCCGGAGAGCCCGAGCGGCTCGCGGACGCCTTCCTGTCCGTCGACCATGTACTCGCGCGGCAAGACATGCAGAATGCGCCGTTCGTGCGGAATCACCGCCAACGTCCGGGCGCTTTCGATCGCTCGATGAATATCCTCACGCGTCACTTCGGCCTTCTTCAGCGCCACGACGCCTTTGCAGTTCTCCGCTGAAATATGGCTGCCGGCGATGCCGGTGTAGACCGAGTTGATCTGGACCGCCGCCATGAGTTCGGCCTCTTCGACCGCCTTCTTGATCGACTCCACCGTACTCTCGATATCGACCACCACCCCTTTGCGTAAGCCGCGGGAGGGACTGGCCCCGACACCGATGATGTTCAGCATTCCGCCATCCGTGATCTCCGCGACGATCGCGCAGATCTTGGTGGTTCCGATATCCAGGCCGACAAGGATTTGATCTCGTTTTGGCACCGCGATCACCCCCTCTCTCGCACAATCACACGATTCTCGTATCGTAGATCGATTTCATTCCCGCCCCGCCCGTGGCCGTCAAACATCACCGTCTTCAGCGAAGGCTTGATCCGTTGAAATCGCTCCCATTGATCGCTCACCGCATCGTCACCGAATTGAAATTGGACCCCCCGAACGGAGGCCACCAGGTTGGCAGGATTCGCGGCGTTCACCTGCAAACGCCCGTCGATGCTCTGGCCGACTAATCTGGCCAGTTCGACTCCGGACTTCACCGCGTGGCGCACATCCGCATCGCCGCGCAACAGTTCCCGTGAATCCAGACCCGTCACCATCGGAAACATCGCGTTGTCGCCCTGTCCCAATCGCGCCAACACATGTCCATCTTCGTCACTCAAGAAATTCTCCGAACCGGCGTGCACGATGGCAGCCGGTTTGCGCTCCACCACAGAAATGCGCAGTTCGTGAAATGGCACCCGGGTCACCACCGCTTCCTTCACCCATGGATGAGACTCCACCCGTTCCTTCATGGCCGTCGTCACGATGTGGTGGAGCGGGGTTCCGGGCTTGAGTGCCAACCGATCCACCAACTCCTGCTTCCCGATCTGATGCACCCCTTCAACGGTGACCGCCTTGATTTCAAGGAGGCGCTGAAGCACCGGGCCGGAGCGCTGGACCCCGACGACCAAGCCCCACACGGCAAGAACCACTCCGATACCGATTGCGCTCCATCGGATAAGCTGCCGGCCTTTCGCCGCCACCTGCGCGCGACGCACCACGCGATCTTTGGCCTCCACCTGGCTCGAACGAGTGCCTTTCCACTGATTCAGCCGCGGTCCGGCCTGACGTTGCGCGGCGCGTCGAGCGATCGTCCAACGCTTCATGCTGACAATCCTTTTTCGGCGAGCGCCATTCGTTCGGCACGGTCCAACGCCGATTGCAAAATTCGTTCGACCAAACTGTCGTAATCGATTCCGGCTTGGCCCGCCGCCATCGGCAACAGGCTGGTCTCCGTCATGCCCGGCACCGTGTTGATCTCCAACATGTAGGGCTTCCCGCGAGGCGTGATTCTGAAATCCACCCGGGCCGCCCCTTCGCAACCCAACGCCTCGTATGTTCGCCTCGCCAACTCAGTAATCTGCTTGGTGAGCTTTGCGGGAAGGGGAGCTGGACAGAGGTATTGCGTCTTGCCCTTTTGATACTTCGCCGAAAAATCGTAGAACCCTTCGGGCGCCACAATTTCCACCACAGGCAGGACCGTCAGCACACCGGACGCCCCGCCTAAGATAGAGACCGTCGTTTCATGTCCAGGAATGTAGGCCTCGACCATGGCATCCGGATCGTAGCGATGGGCCAGGGCGAGCGCCTCTTTCCATTGCGCGGGCTTCCGGACAATCGACACGCCGATCGTGGATCCCTGCGAGGCCGGCTTCACCACCACCGGCAATTTCAGCTTCGTCGCCTTCAGTACCATGGCCAGCGACGGCTGTTCACCGCGCCGTATCTGCGTCCCGGCCGGAACCGGCACTTTTGCCGACACCGCCAGCGTTTTCGTGGTGACTTTGTGCATACCCATCGCGCTCGCCTGCACGCCGGACCCCGTGTAGGGAATTCCGAGCGTCTCTAGAAATCCCTGAATCGTTCCATCCTCGCCGCCCGGGCCATGCAGAGACAGGAACGCCAGCTCGATCTTGTTCTCCGTCACGTCACGAAACAGATTCGGGCCCACATCGACCGCAATGGCGTGATAGCCCCGGCGGAGAAGCGACTGGTGGACCGCCTGCCCGGTACGCAGCGAGACTTCTCGCTCGGACGATTGTCCGCCCATCAAGACTCCGATCCGCTTATCTGTCAGCACACGTCGGTCTGCCATCACGCTCCTGTCCTAGGCCTGTCCCACGACCTTGAGTTCCAACTCCAACTTCACGCCGGTCCTCCGCGCCACCGCCGCTCGGACCTTCCGAATCAGCGTCAATACATCCTTGGCGCTGGCCTGCCCCTGATTCACGATGAAGTTCGCATGCTTCTCCGATACCTGCGCATCGCCGACCTGGGCGCCTTTGAGCCCGGCCAAGTCGATGACCCGCCCGGCCGAGTCCTTGGGAGGATTCTTGAACACACAGCCGGCACTCGGCAGCGCCAGCGGCTGCGTATCGCGCCGATAGTGCAGATAGTCTTTCACGACCTTTTCGACTTCCGCCCGTACACCCGCCTTCAACTGCACCCACACGGCCACGACAATGCCGACCGGCAACGCGGCCCGGCGATAGGCAAAGGGAATCTCCGATGCCGGGATATCGACAACCTCGCCCTTGCGATTCACGAGCCGTACGGCCTTGACCGAGTCTTTCATTTCGCCCAGCCTGGTTCCGGCATTCATGACGACACACCCGGCCACCGTGCCGGGGATACCGGCGGCCCATTCCAGCCCCGCCAGCGAATGCCGGATGGCGTACCCGATCAGCGTCGGCATCCCCACGCCTCCTTCGGCATACAGGACCGCTCCCGCTTCTTCTCTAATCGTTCGGAGCTTGCCGAGATGAACGACCACGCCTCTGATCCCCTTGTCTCGAATGAGAAGATTCGTCCCGCCCACGACAAACAACGGAAGCTTCTGCGCCTTGGTTTGACGGACCAGACGGGCCACATCATCGACATCAGCCGGTTCGACCAGGACATCAGCCGGCCCCCCGATACGGAACGACGTGTAGTCCTTGAGCGGGGCATTGAACGACACCGCCCCCCGAATACCCTCGACCGCGGCTTCCAATCGACGCTGACTGCTTGTCCGACGACCGGTCTGTGCATCTGTCCGTCCTTGCCGAGCCATTGCCTACGTATTGGGAGCCAATCGTGCGAGCAATCCGGTCCCGGCTTTCCAGATATCACCGGCACCTAACGTCACGACCAGATCGCCCGGCTGCAAATGCGGCAGTACCTGATCGGGCAACGTTTCCTTCTTCTCGACGAAGGTGACGCCCTGGTGGCCGGCGGCCTTGATGCTGTCAGCCAGCACGGCGCCCGACACACCCGGAATCGGCGCTTCCCCAGCCGCATAGATGTCCGTCATGAACAGCAAATCGGCTTGATCGAAGGCATGCGTGAACTCAGTGATTAGATCGCGCGTCCGGCTATACCGATGGGGTTGGAACAGCACCACCAGCCGCCGATCCCATCCCTGTTTCGCCGCTGCCAACGTAGCCTTGACTTCGGTGGGATGGTGACCATAGTCATCCACCACCATGATGCCGTTGGCTTCCCCACGCAGATGAAACCGCCGCTCCACGCCGGTAAACGCCGCCAGCCCCTTGCGGATCAAGTCGACCGGCACCTCCAGCTCGATCCCGATCGCAATCGCCACCAGCGCGTTGGAGACGTTATGCATGCCGGGGACGGCCAGCCGGAAAGGACCAAGGTTTTTCCCGCGGAAATGCGCACGAAACTCGGCGCCCCATTGCTTCAGCACGATATCCGTCGCCTTGAAATCCGGCACCACCCCGGGACGTTCTTGTAGTCCATAGGTGTGATAGCGCTTCACAATGCGGGGAAACAGCGCGTGCAGCCGCTCATCGTCTGAGCACAGCACCGCCAATCCATAGAAGGGAATCTTGTTGATGAACTCCAGAAAGCTGTCGTAAATCTTTTCCATCGACCCGTAGTGATCGAGGTGCTCGCGATCCAGATTGGTCACCGCCACGACCGTCGGGGACAATCGTAGGAACGAACCGTCGCTCTCATCGGCTTCCGCCACCAGCAACTCGCCGCGACCGAGCCGCGCGTGGCTGCCGAGGGCATTCACCTTGCCGCCGATCACCATCGTCGGATCCAATCCGCCGGACGCCAGCACGTTCGCGACCATCGATGTCGTCGTCGTCTTGCCATGCGCCCCGGCAATCGCGACGCCGAATTTCAACCGCATCAGCTCGGCCAGCATTTCAGCCCGTGGAATCACCGGCACTTGTTTGGCCTTGGCCGCCAGTACTTCCGGATTGGTTGCCGCCACAGCGGAGGAAATCACCACCACCTGCGCCTCTCCGATATTGGCTTCGTGATGGCCGATCGCGATCTTGCCTCCGAGTTCTTCCAGCCGCCTGGTGGTTTCCGAGGCTTGCAGATCCGACCCGCTGACTTTGTATCCCATCGTCAGCAAGACCTCTGCGATCCCGCTCATCCCTGACCCGCCGATTCCCACTAGATGAATATGCTGTGTTTTTCGAAACATGGCCGTTCGCCTCAATCCTGGTGATCCTGTTGATGGTCGCTGTGCCTGCTCTCGCGTTGCTGCCGCATTAGACTCCCGTCGCTCCAACAGTCCGGTGGACGTCATGATTCACCCCCATGAGCGCATAGCATTCGTGGACGATCCTCTCGGCCGCATCGATTCGACTCATAGCCCGACTCTTCGCCTGCATCGTGCGGAGGCGTTCCGGTTGCTGCAGCAGCCCGGCGATGGAACCGGCTAACTGTGCCCCCGTCAACTCCGGCTGCGGCAGCACCATCGCGCCCCCCGCCGCCTCCATCGCCCGCGCATTCTTCATCTGGTGATCGTCAATGGCCGTCGGCAGCGGGATCAGAATCGCCGGCTTCCCGCAAGCCGTCACCTCTGCAATCGTCATGGCCCCGGCACGCGCCACCACCAGATCCGCCGCGCGCAACACGGTGGGCATGTCATAGAGAAACGGGACGACCTCGGCCTCAACACCTGCCTGCCGGTAGGCCTCAACGACCCTCGCATGGTCAGCCTCTCCGGTCTGGTGCGTAATGGAGAGCCGCGGAAGCGTCTGCGCCAATGTCGCCAGCCCATCGATGACTGCGCTGTTGATCGCCTTCGCCCCCTGACTGCCGCCAAAAATCAACAACCGCTGCCGGCCTGCTGTGACTGAAGTGGATGTCGTGATCGCATCCAGAAATGATCGCCGAATCGGTGAACCGAACACGCGAACTTTGTCTTTCGCAAATTTCTCGGCAGCGGATTCAAACCCCAAGAACACACGCTGGGCACAGGGGCCCACCGCAATATTGGCCATGCCCGGATAGGCATTCGGCTCCAGAATGACCCGGGCAATCCCTTTCAACGCCGCCGCCACTAACATCGTCGGGCTGGTGTAGCCGCCCACGCCGATGACGAGATCCGCCCGGTACCGGGAGATCAGCCGCATCGACTGCCAGAGTCCGATCGGCACGGACAGCAATCCCCGCAAGGCTTCTCCCAATCCTCTCCCCATCACCGGCTTCGCCGTAATGAGTTCGAGTGGAAGCCCTTCATGCGCCAACACTTTGGTTTCAATCCCTTTCGCCGTGCCGACAAAGACGATCGTGGTCGATGGATCGCGCCGCTGAAACTCCCGGGCCAGCGCCACCGCCGGATACAAGTGCCCGCCCGTCCCTCCTGCGGCGATGAGGATCGTCATCCGTGACCAGACCTGCCGCGCCCGCCCCGCCCGGCACTTTCCTGAGGCCCTGCTTGGCGATCCCTCGAGATATTCAACAAGATCCCGACCGCCAGCAGACTGATGACCAGGGACGATCCGCCGTAGCTCACGAAGGGCAAGGTCAATCCTTTGGTCGGCAGCATCCCCGTCGCTACAGCCGCATTCACCAGCGCCTGCCCACCGATCAACAGCGTGATGCCGATGCCCAAATAACGCCCGAACGGCATCCGCGCTCTGGCGGCAATCTGAAAGCCTCGCACGACAAACAACGCAAAGAGCAGAATGATCGCGCCCGTTCCCACTAATCCCAACTCTTCCCCGACCAGGGCCAACACAAAGTCCGTATGCGCTTCGGGGAGAAAGAACAGCTTCTGTTTCCCCTCGCCCAGCCCCACTCCAAAGGGACCGCCGCTGCCAAAGGCGAGAAACGACTGGGTGATCTGAAACCCGGCGTTCGACGCGTCCTTCCAGGGTGCCAGAAACGTCAGGAGCCGCTGCCGCCGGTAACTCGAGCCGAGGACGAGCACCAAAACGACCGGCACCGCGCACAGTCCCAGCCCCAACAGATGCTTCACTTGCGCGCCGCCGAGAAACAGCAGTCCGATCGTCACGAGACCGATCACGACCACGGTCCCGAGATCCGGCTCCAACAGCACCAGACCGCTCAACAGGCCAATCACGAAGAGCACGGGCAGCAGGCCAGAGGAGAAGCTTGTGATCAGGTCTTCCTTCTTGGTCAGATAGGCCGCCAGATAAATCACCGCTACGAGCTTGACCATCTCGGCCGGCTGAATCGAAATGGGGCCGAGACGCAACCAGCGCCTCGCGCCTTTGGCCGCGACTCCGAGCGATGGGACTAAGACCATCACCAGCAACAACGCCATCAAACCCAGCAACGGCACCGACAGACGCTTCCACCAGACATAGTCGACCCGCGACGCGACGTGGAGCAGCACAAATCCGAATGTCAGCCACGCCAGCTGCCGCTTGAGGAAGTAGCCGGAGTCGTGGAACCGATTCCCCGCCACCACCGCGCTCGCACTGAACACCATCACCAGGCCGACCAAGGCCAGCACCATCGTGACGATCAATAGCGTGTGGTCCATCGGCACCCGCTTCTTCGCGGCGCGGGGGCTCGTGGTCGGCCACGGCAATGCCAGGGTCCCTGCAGCTCTCTGTGACATCGTTCAGCGTCAAATCTCCTCTGACTCGCCGCCCTTAGGCCGGCAAGGATTGCACGAGGGCCTTAAACTGCCGGCCCCGATCCTGATAATCCGCAAACATGTCGAAACTGGCACAGGCCGGCGAAAACAGGACGACCCCGCCGGAGGTGGCGCTGTCGGCCGCCGCCTGCACCGCCTCTTTCAATGACGCCGCCCGGCTGATTGCAGGGAATCCGGCCATGGCCTGGGCGATCAACGGCGCCGCCTCTCCGATCAAGATCAGCCCCTTTACCCGTTGACGAATGGCCGGCGCGAGTCGGGAAAAATCCCCGCCCTTGTCGCGGCCTCCGGCAATCAGCCAAATGGGTTGATCGATGCTTTCAATCGCTTTGAGCGTGGCATCGACGTTCGTACCCTTGGAATCGTTGACGAACCGGACCCCGCGACGATCCCGCACAATTTCTAAGGCATGCTCCAGGCCCGGGAAGGCCTGCAACACTCGCCGGACCGATTCAAGCGAGCCGCCGCTCAGCAGCGCATAGGTGGCGGCCACCATCGCGTTCTCCACGTTGTGATCGCCGATAATCTTGATTTCCTGCCGTCGACAGATCTCCTGCCGCACACCCGTCACTGTCGTGACAAGTCGATCACCCTCCAGATACGTGCCGCCGGTGACATCCGTCGGCAGCGCCGATTGCCTGGTGAATCCCAGCACACGGGCTTTGACGCTGTGGCGAAGCGCCGCGACTCGCGGGTCGTCCAGATTGAAGAGCGCATAGTCGGTCGGCTTCTGGCACTCGAAAATGCGCCGCTTGGCGGCGACATATTCGTCGATCGACGCATAGCGGTCTTGGTGATCCACGGTGATGTTGAGTAACGCCGCAATCCAAGGGTGAAATTGCTCAACCGTTTCCAACTGAAAGCTGGAGACTTCGACCACGAGCACATCGAACGGACTGGGCAGCCCTTGCTGCGATGCCAGGACCGTTTGGATCGCCGCTTCGCTCAATGCCGTGCCAAGATTGCCCCCGACAAAGACTCGCTTTCCGCTGTCCTGCAACATCTTGCCGATCAGTGTCACGGTCGTGCTCTTGCCGTTCGTCCCGGTGAGAGCCAGCATCGGGACTGACACAAACCGCGACGCCAATTCCAATTCGCTGATCACTTTCACGCCTCGTCGCCGCACGCGTTCCAGCGCCTCCATGCGATAGGGCACCCCGGGACTGATGACCACGAGTTCGGTCGACTCCAGCGCCGCTTCATACCCGCTACCGACCGTAATGCCCACGCGAGAGGCATCCAACTGCGCCAGAATCGCACCCAGTTCGCTGCGCTCTTTTCGGTCGGCAACAGTGACGTGGGCCCCGAGGGCCAGGAGGAGCCGCGCAGCGGCCACGCCGCTGCGGGCCAATCCGACCACCGTGACTTTGGTCCCCTTCAATTGCATGACGTCTTCGCTCACCATCTCGCTCTCGCTCGTTATCGCAACTTCAACGTGCTGAGGCTCAATAAGGCCAACAGGATGGCGATGATCCAAAGCCGGACCACGACTTTCGGTTCTTCCCACCCCTTCATCTCAAAATGATGATGAATCGGGGCCATCAAGAAGATCCGTTTCCCGCGCGACTTAAACGACACGACTTGGAAAATGACCGACACCGCTTCGATCACGAACACGCCGCCGACCAGCAGCAGCAACAATTCATGCTTGCTGATGACGGCGACCGTGCCGAGGGCGGCGCCGAGCGGAAGCGACCCCACATCGCCCATGAACACAGAAGCGGGATAGGTGTTGAACCAGAGGAACCCGAGACTCGACCCCAAAATAGCCGCCGTAAACACGGCAATTTCACCGGCGTTTTCGATGTGGGGAATCAGCAGGTAGTCCGACATCAATCGGTGCCCGGCAACGTAGGCCACAATCGTATACGCCAGAGCGGTAATCATCACGGGGCCGATGGCGAGGCCGTCGAGGCCGTCGGTCAGATTCACGGCATTGGAACTTCCCACGATGACGAGCACGGCGAAGACGATGTAGAACCAGCCCAGATCCGGGGTGAAGTTCTTGAAGAACGGCACACTCAGCTTCGTCGTATACCCGGGAAGAAAGTACAGCGTGAGCGCAATCGCCGAAGCGATCGCGACTTGCGCGGCAAACTTCTGCGACGCCGACAGTCCCTTCGATTGCCGCTTGATGAATTTGAGGTAGTCGTCGGCGAACCCGATCGCGCCGAACCCCACCATCGCCGCGAGGACCAGCCACACATACGGTTTCGTAATGTCAGCCCACAGCAGCGTAGAGAGGACCACCGCAAAGAGAATGAGGATCCCGCCCATCGTGGGGGTCCCGCTCTTCACCAGATGACTCTTGGGCCCGTCGTCGCGGATCTGCTGGCCCAACTTGATTTCTTGCAGCTTGCGGATGAGCCACGGGGCCAGAATAAACGCGATGAGAAACGCCGTGACCGCCGCATAAATGATGCGGAAGCTTTGATAGCGAAAAACGTTCAGGAACGAGAATTCGGTGTGGAGTGGATACAGCCAGTTATACAGCATAAGACGACCGTCATACCGACGCCGGGGGCTTGCAGCGCCGAGTCCGTTTCTGCCCCTGAATAGTTACGATGCCTTCTTCGAGACCCGCTTCATGCCTTGCAGCGCGCCGACCACCTGCTCCATCTTCATGCCGCGCGACGCCTTGACCAACACCACATCACCGGAGACTGCCATGGCTTTGACCTCCGCTGCGGCGGCGGTTGCATCGGGCAGTTCGAGAATGTTCGTCGGCTCCATCCCGGCCCGACGCGCGCCTTCCGCCAGGCCGCGCCCCAACGTCCCGCAGGCGATCAACTGCGAGATGCCCTGCTGCGCCACAAATGCCCCGACCTCTTCGTGCATCCGCATCGCGCCCGCGCCGAGTTCCAGCATATCGCCCAATACCGCAATGGTCCTCCGTCCGGCGCCGGACTGAGCCAGCAGTTGCACCGCCGCCTTCATCGACGCGGGATTGGCGTTATAGCAATCGTTGATCACGCGGATCCCGTGGCTCACGACAACCTGCGACCGCATCGCGGCAGGACGGAATCGGGAGAGCCCCTGCGCAATGACGGCGCCGGATACGCCGAGCACCGTTCCAACAGCCGCGGCAGCCAAGGCATTGGTCACATTGTGAGAGCCCTGCACCTTGATTCGCACGATGGTGTGCCGGACCTTCCCCGGCAGGAGCAACCGGAAAATCGTCCCATCCCGTCCGTCCGACTTTTCGTGCAATGCCTGCACATCGGCTTTCGGCGAATAGCCGAACGACACCACACGACACTGAGCCCGCGCCGCCAGGTAGTCGAAATACGGATCATCGGCGTTCAGAATGGCTGTTCCGTCCGGAGGAAGCAGATCGAGCAACTCCGCCTTCGCCTGCGCCGATCCTTCCATACTGCCGAAAAACTCCAGGTGATCAGGCCCGATATTCGTGATAATGCCGATGGTCGGGCGGGCGATTTCACACAGGCGCGTCGTCTGCCCGAGGTTATCGACACCCATTTCGATGACAGCCGCTTCATGCCGGCCCGTCAATCTCAAGAGCGTGTGAGGAACTCCGATCCGGTTATTGAAATTACTTTCGGTCTTCAAGACACGCCAGCGCTGTCCCATCACACTCGCAACCATTTCCTTCGTGGTGGTCTTCCCGTTGCTGCCCGTCACCGCCACCAGCGGAATGTCGAACCGGCTTCGGTGATGCGTCGCCAGCTGCTGATAGGCAAACAACGGATCCCGCACGCCCAAAATGAAGGGGGAAGACGACTTTAAGCCGGCCTTCAGGAGCGCGGAGGGCACCGCATAGTTGTCATGCACGATGGCACCGACCGCCCCGCGGGACAGAGCCTTCGCCACATAGTCATGTCCGTCGAATTTGTCGCCGCGAATGGCGATGAAGAGATCGCCGGCGCGGATCGCCCGCGAATCGAGGCTGAGCCGTCGAATGCGCTGTTTCGCCCAACGGGACGCATCGCCCGAAAGCATTTTTACGCTGATCACTTCTCGAAGTTCTTCGCCGGTTAAGAGCGGCATGGGCATCCCAATCTGTGACAGAGCCCCATTCGAATCAGGCACAATGTGTTAACTCACGGATCGCATCACGAGCGACTTCGCGATCATCGAAGTGAAATTTCTTGGTCCCGATAATCTGATAATCTTCGTGCCCCTTCCCCGCGATGAGGACCATGTCGCCGGGTTGAGCCGCCCGCATGGCTGTCGCGATCGCTTCGCGCCGATCAGCCACTTTCTGATATTGCACATGCGATCGCTGTTGCAGCGCCTCCCGCACACCGACTTCCACTTCATCGAGAATCGACAAGGGATTTTCCGTGCGCGGGTTGTCCGAGGTGAGAATGACCACGTCGCTCTGCTGGACGGCAGCGCGCCCCATCTTGGGTCGCTTCCCGCGATCGCGATCTCCCCCGCATCCAAAAACCGTGATGATCCGGCCTGCCTTCAGTGCCTGCGCTGCCGTCAGCAACCGAACCAGCGCGTCTTCCGTATGGGCATAATCCACCACAACGGTGAACGACTGTCCGGCCATAACCCGCTCGAACCGTCCAGGCACATTGGTGACGCGGGTGACGGCCTGCCGCACTTGGTCGATCGTGGCCCCCTCGTGCAACGCCACGCCGATAGCGGCGAGCATGTTGTAGACGTTGTGCTCCCCGACCAGGTGACTTTCGACCGGAAAATTTCCTGCGGGCGTCGCCGCCCTAAATGTGGTGCCGTTCAGCGAGAGCTGCACCTGTTCTGCTCGGAGATCGGCCTTTCCCTTGATGCCGTACGTCCACACCGGAACCGCGCATAAGGACGCGATGCGGGCGCCGCTGGAATCATCACCGTTGACGATGGCCCGCTTGTTCGGCTTCTTGGTTCCGGTCAGTCCCGTAAAGAGCCGGAGCTTGGCCTGAAAATAGTTCTCCATCGTCTGATGGAAATCGAGGTGATCCTGGGTCAGGTTCGAAAACACGGCCACGTCGTACTCACACCCGCTCACTCGATCCTGCGCCAGCGCATGCGACGACACTTCCATCACCGCCGCAGAGCATCCGCCCTCTACCATCCGCTTCAAGAGCTGCTGTAGCTCCAACGCACCCGGCGTGGTGTGGGACGCCGGAATAAGTTCGCTCCCGATTTGATAGGCGACCGTTCCAATTAAACCGACCCGTCCACCAATCGCTTCCAACAATGACTTGCAAACGTACGATGTCGTCGTTTTCCCATTCGTTCCGGTGATGCCGATCATCCGCAGCCGTCCGGACGGATCTCCATAGAACCGGCTGCCCAAATGCCCCAGCGCCTTCCGCGAATCGGCCACCCGAAGGTACGGGCGGTCAATCCCTGGAATCGTCTCTTGGATAACCACGGCCCCCGCTCCGTTCGTGAGAGCGGAAGAGATATACCGGTGACCATCGACCTGCTCGCCCTTTACGGCAACAAACAGACTTCCCGCCTGCACGGCTCTGGAATCATCCGTGATCGCGGTCAGTGGTACACGAACGTCCCCTGCCTGATCGAGGACATCGACCTGCCCGCGGAGTGACTGCGCTAATTCTTCGAACGTCATCATCCTGTTATTCGACCTACCGACGGTTTGACGCCATCGCCAGCTTGACCGGTTCGTCCGACGAAACTCCGAGATAGTTCAACACCTGTTCGCCTACTCGTCGAAAGACGGGCGCGGCCACGGCGCCGCCCCAGGACTCCCCCTGCGGTTCATCGATCACCACGATCATCGCCAATCGGGGATTGTCCGCAGGAACAAATCCGACAAAAGATCCGACAAACAATGTCGACGAATAGGCGCCGGTACGCGGATCGATCTTCTGCGCCGTACCCGTCTTCCCGGCCACTCTGAACCCCGGAATCGCGGCCTTGGCGCCGGTCCCATCCGTTACAACACCCTCAAGAATCGACGTCACAGTCCGGGCTGTTTCAGGAGACACCACCCGGCGCTTCACTTGCGGAAGTATCTGCCGAAGGGGTTTCCCCTGCGCATCGCGGACTTCAGACACGACATAGGGCTTCATCAAGACCCCGCCGTTCGCCAAGGCCGCCACGGCGGATACCATTTGAATCGGCGTGACTCCGATTTCCTGTCCCATAGAAATGGACGCCAATGACCGGCGCCCCCACTCTCTGGGATGCTTGACCATACCGCCGACTTCTCCAGGGAGATCGATCTCCGTTTTCTGCCCGAATCCGAACGCCTGTAGATACCGGTAGAGACGCTGATCCCCCAGCGCCATCCCGGTTTTTGCCGCACCGATATTGCTCGACTTCTGAATCACCTGCGCAAACGTCATCCAGCCAAGCTTTTCGTGGTCATGGATGACCGTATTCGCAATCGTCATCCGCCCATTTTCGCCGTAGAGCATCGTGCTCGGCTTCATCACTTTCTCTTCAAGCGCCGCAGCCGCCACAAGGGCTTTCATCGTCGAACCGGGCTCGTAGGTATCCGTCAACGCCCGATTTCTCCAGCGATCCGCGGTCAGGGAAGCCACGGCATTCGGATCAAACCGCGGACTGATCGCCAGCGCGAGCACGGCGCCGGTCTGAGGGTCGAGCACAATGACGGTACCCGATTTGGCATGCGCCTTCGTGACTGCCTCTTCCACTTCCTTCTCAGCGATGTACTGAATGACTTCGTCGACCGTAATGACCAAACTATGCCCGGCGGCGGGGACTTGCTCGGCCTGGCCTTTCGGGAACACCGTCCGGCCCATGGCGTCTCGTTGCAGAATCACGACTCGCTTCTCGCCATGGAGCTGCGACTCATACCGCCGCTCAATTCCCTCAAGCCCCTCCCCGTCCATCCCGGCGAATCCCAACACATGTGCCAGCAGCGGCCCCTTGGGATAGAATCGCCGGCCTTCCATCACCAGCCCAATTCCCTCCATCGGCATATGCTCGAGACGGTGCCCCTGCTCGGGATCCAGCTTCCTAGCCAGCCACACAAAACTGCGATCCTGCCGCAGCTTCTTTTCCAATTCATCGGTTCGAACATGCAGCACCGGCGAGAGAGACCGGGCTGTTTTAGCGGGACTTTCAAGCGCAGTGGGGATGCCGAACACGGAGGGCACTTCCATATTCATGGCGAGCACCTTGCCATGACGATCCACAACGGTCCCTCGAGCCCCCTCCAAGGACACAGTCTTCTGATGTTGCCGGTCAGCTTTGGCCGTGAGCTCAGCAGCCTGCAATACCTGCAGGCTCACCAACCGAAACAGCACCACCGCAAATCCGCAGAGCATCACCAGCAGCAATACATAGCGTCGGGCCCGTGACGGCGCACCAGTCACTATCGCCTCCCGTTCAACACATCGTTCCTGGCAATCCGCAGTTCCACCGCGGATGCAGGCGAGTCCTTCGCCTTAAATTGAACCATCACAACTTGGCCAGGCTGAGGTAAGCTCATCCCGAATTTTTCCGTGGCGACTTTTGCAATCCGGTCGGGCGAACTCAGCGCTGAGAATTTCACCTTCAATTCATCACGCTCGCGCTCCAACACCACCTTCTCGTGCTTCAGCCGTTCAACCTGGTAGCCCAGGCGCACCATATCCACCCGCTCCCACACAAAGACGAACACGAGGCACAGCCCGGCCGTCACTGCCAGCATTTTCATTGGGCATACTCCTTTGACAGGCGCTCAGCGACCCGCAACTTGGCGCTTCGCGCGCGCGGATTCGCCTGGCATTCCGCTTCGGAAGGAACTTGCGGCCTCTTTGTTAACACCGCCACTTGCGGGTGAGGCCGCTCCGCCAAGGCACGAAACGTATGCTTCACGATCCGATCTTCTAGCGAATGAAACGAGATGACGGCGATACGGCCGCCGGGCCTCAACATATCGACCGCATCGCGGATGGCCGGCTCAAGCACATCCAGCTCGCGATTGACCGCGATACGAAGCGCTTGAAACGTTCTCGTCGCACAGTGGATGCGCCCGTGCCGATACGCAGCAGGAACGGATTCCTTAATGACTGTCGTCAGCTCTTGCGTCGACGCCAGCGCGTTCCGTTCACGCGCGCGAACAATCGCACGCGCAATACGCCGGGAGAATCGCTCCTCGCCATACTGAAAAATGAGATCCGCCAATTCAGACTCGGGCAACGAGTTCACTAACTCTCCAGCTGTCGTACCCGCCGATTGATCCATGCGCATATCGAGGGGCCCGTCTCCTTGAAAGCTGAACCCTCGATTCGGATCGTCGAGCTGAGGCGAAGAAACTCCGAGATCGAAAAGAACTCCGTCAACCGCTGGGACGCCGACAGTTCGCAGTAACTGCTTCATGTCAACAAAATCCCCCTTGAGTAACTGCGCGCGACCAGCAAACCCGGCAAGTCGAGATCGGGAATATGCGAGCGCCTCTTCATCTCGATCGACTCCGATGAGAACGGCATCATCTCCAGCCTTTTCAAGAAGCCGCTCACTATGCCCACCATATCCCACCGTACCGTCAAAAAAAGTCTTCGCACGGTCCGTAACAAGCCAAGCCGTTACTTCATCAGGAAAAACAGGAGCATGCCTTGACCTTTTCGATATTTCAGACTCACCACTTGTATCCACTTTCCCCCACTTGGGGGCCGAGTATACTCCCGTTGAACTCCTTGTCAATAGCAAATTCATGGACTTAGATGATCGAGAGTGCTTGCGGAAATTCGCTCTATTTTTCAGAGAGGACGGTCACTTTGGAGGGTACTCATCAAGGCTGTCACACCCCCGGTATCTTCATATTTCCGAGGCCCAAAGCGCCTCGCCCCCTGATCCAAGAGATTTCTTACTGTAGATTCGCAAACCACGTTCTTACACGAACACACAATGGCTCAGGGGATGGAGCATTCTAATGGCGCAGATTCGTTGACTTTGTCGGATCTTGAGGTGAAAATCCTCTTATGACCCTTACCACCCGCAACAACTTCCTAACCAGCACCCTTACACTGCTTTTTCTCGCAGGTCCCCTTGCTTCGGCTCCTTCTGCCGACGCGGCGCCGCTTCTTGAATTTTGCGAACACAGCTCTGCCGATCAGCAGTTAAGAGCCTCAAAAGACACCGCTGGCTGCGTTCCATTGACAGAGAAGAAAGATCCGCCGGCATCGGACACCCGCCCGCCTCAAGAATCGGCGCGTCAGCTGAAGATCGAGAACCTGCAACAGGAAGTCACCATCTTCCTACAGAAGTACAATCAGTTTCTTGAGTGCTGCCGGACCGATTTAGCGGAACTCCAATCAGTCGAAGAACTTGGCAACGACGTCAATGAATTGCTGAGCATGGCCCAATCAGGCCTCTTCAGTGAACACATGAAACTCAGGGGGTGGACCATCGCGGAACTGCTTCCGCCCGTCGCCAAGGCGCGCGCAGATCTCAAGCGATTGCACGCCAAACTGGAGACGATCGGAAATGCACGAAACCAACTCGGCCAGCTCGACTACGAATCAGCGGCCAAGGAGTCGCGCCGAATTCAAGAAATGGAAGATTCCATTCAGAAGGACTTCCAGGCCCGCTCCCTGCCGGCCGGACCTAAAACTGGAACCGGCATCGGATCCAGCTCATCAGTAGGTACGAGCATCGGGAAAACGCCGAAATCCGGCGCAGACATCGGGGCAGGAGGATCGCAAGGAGCGGACATCGGCGCAACTCCTCGAAGCGGAGCGAATATCGGCGCCAGCGGACCGACCGGCTTTGACATCGGCGCGACAGGCCGCGCAGGAGCGGATATCGGAGAGTCTCGTTTGAATTCAGAGCAATCTGCGGTCGGATCGAGCCTACAGCAGTCCACGGTAGGATCGAGCATCGGCGACACAACCGTCGGATCGAGCCTGGGACAATCTACAATTGGGTCGAGCTTGACCGACACATCTATCGGTTCATCACTCAGCGGGTCCTCAGTCGGATCGAGCCTGCAGAATCGCAGCACTACTCGCTGACCTTCCCACTCACTCAATCACGGACGCATCTCATTCCCGGCATAGAGCGGCGGCATCGACTCCCACGTTTCTCCCGCGTCCTTACTCCGATACAAGCCGCTCCCATTCGTCCCCGCATAAAACAGCTTTGAATCTGACGGACTCTGGGCGATCGTCCTGATGTTAGTTGTGGCAAGTCCGTTGTTGATTGCGCTCCATGTCGCGCCACCATCCTCACTTCGATGCACACCATCACGCCCTGTAATATAGATCGCGCCTTTGCGTGTTCGATCGAGCACCATTGCAATGATCATCTGATCCGCCAGCGATTCCCCGATTCGTTTCCACGAAGCAGCCGCATCAGTTGATTTATAGAGCCCCGCGAGCGTTGCCGCATAGATGGTGTCCGGCTCGTAGGGATCGACCAGCACCGACGTCACATTCAGCGCCCGCGACGTCTTCACCATGTCCGCCGGCACCAACCCATTATTCACTTTTTCCCAATGCCCCGCTTGATCGATCGATTTGTACACACCCCCGCTTGTCCCCGCGTAGAGAATGGCTGGACGCGTTGGATCCATACCTAACGTCACCACCATCAGGACTTCTTTCATCCCCTCCATCTTCTTTGACCAGCTCTCGCCGCCGTTCTTAGTCTCAAACACACCCATCGTAGTGGCGATGAAAATATGCTGATCGTCGACCGGATCGAAGACGAACTGGTTCACCACCGACGTAATCGTAGCGTCATCCAGCCCGGAGCGCATCGGTACCCATCGCTGCCCGCCATCGTGGCTCTTGAAGACCGCATCGCCTTTCGTCCCCGCATACACCGTCGCAGGATAGGCCGGATCGATCGCCATCGCGATCACGCGAGAGTGGCTCATCCCCTTCGACAGGTTCGTCCAGGTCTGCCCGGCGTCGCGGCTCTTGTAGATGTAGTCATTCGTTGCAACGTAGATGATGTCAGGATTCTTAGGATGAAGCTGCAGCACGACAATGGGATCGCTGCGATTGCAGCCGATGAGAGAACCGAGGAGCAGGAGCAAAGAGAGCAGGCGCTTCATGAGACGGAGGCGATCGCCATCTCCTTATCGATAATTCGTAAACTGCAGATCGATCCCAAAGTCCTTGCCTTTCAAAAATGTCATCGTCGCCTGCAAATCGTCCTTGCTCTTGCTGAGCACCCGCACCTGCTCGCCTTGAATCTGGGCCTGCACTTTCAACTTCGAGTCCTTGACCGCCTTCGTAATTTCCTTCGCCTTCTCGGTCGCGATCCCGCTTTGAATCTTGGCCGTCTGCCGCACCGTCCCGCTGAGCGCCGGCTCGATGGCGCCGTAATCGAATGCCTTCAGCGACACGCCGCGCTTCGTGCACTTCGTCTTGATAATGTCGATCACCGCATTCAGCTTGTAGTCGTCATCCGACAGAATAACGAGTTCCTTCTCTTTCTCCTTCAGCGTGATTTCCGTCTTGGAATCCTTGAAATCGAACCGCTGCTTCACTTCCTTCGTCGCCTGATCGACCACGTTCCGCAACTCCTGCATGTTCACTTCAGAGACCACATCAAACGAAAATTGATCCGCCACAATCCCCTCCTTCTTCTACCTTAAATAGACGGGGCAGCCTGGGTAAGCTCCCACTGCGCGCATGCACCGAGCACCGCCCATAATTTCATGTTTCGATCGATCTTGCGTGCGGGGTGCGCGAGCAAGGGAGCTTGCCCAGGCTGCCCCTAACAGCATCCGCCACCGTGCGGCAGCCGGAAACATTTATCCTTTTCACCATCAGTAATTGCCGTCTGCACCCGTCCTACCGATCCGCCACCGGCCATAACGATGACTTCACTACTCGTGAACGGCTTCTTCAAGATCACATAGCCATACCACTGTCGCAGGCTGTCGCTCAAGACGATCAATCCCAGAACGGCCACCACGGCGACCAGCGCAGCGTCGAGATACAACGCGAACGCCTGCCCCGCCGCCAGCGTCGCGGCCTTCTTTATAAACATCCCGAACATCTCATAGGACCCGGCCAGCGTCACCACGCCGACAAACACCATCGGCACCGCTGTCACCCAGAGATAGGACGATTTCCACATCTTGATCAATACCGTCGTCCCGATGCAGAGCGCCAGCGTCCCCAGCAGCTGATTCGCTGCGCCGAACATCGGCCAGATCGTCGAGATACTTCCTGTGCCGATCAAATAGGACCAGGACCCGACCACGAACGCGCTGCTCAGCAGCACCCCGGGCCACCAGTTCATCCGGCGAAACGGCGCATAGACCCGCCCCGCCATTTCCTGAATCAGGTAGCGCGCCACGCGCGTCCCCGTATCGATCGTCGTCAGAATGAACAGCGCTTCGAACACCAGGGCAAACTGATACCAATAGGCCATCAATCCCGCCATGCCGGGCAGCGCCGCAAAGATCGACGCCATGCCCACCGCAAGCGACACCGCTCCGCCGGGCCGGCCGGCCACATCCACCTCAACCAGCTGCGACAGCTCCGCAATACGCGACGGACCGAACCCCATCGCCGAGAGGGTCTCAGCGCTTAACGTCGTATTGATCGCCAGATAATCGCCGGGAATCAGCACCGACGCCGCAATCAACGCCATCACGCCGACGAAACTCTCCAACAGCATCGCCGCATAGCCCACCACCGCCTGCGACTCCTGCTCGATCATCTTCGGCGTCGTGCCGGACGACACCAGCGCGTGAAAGCCCGACACCGCCCCGCAGGCAATCGTAATGAAGAGAAACGGGAAGAGCGTGCCGGGAATAATCGGCCCGCCGCCGGCAGCGAAGGCCGTCACACGCGGCATCTCAATCGTCGGCGCCATGAGCACCACGCCGAAGCCGAGCAGGAACACCACCCCGAGTTTCATGAACGTTGAGAGATAGCCGCGCGGCACCAATAGCATCCAGCCGGGCAGCACCGAGGCGAGAAAACCATAGCCGCCCAAGAGCCAGACCAGCGTCGGCCGTTCAAACTCAAACCACGCCGCAACCGACGACTGGCCGACCACACGCCCGAACAACACCGCCGCAATCAACAGCGCCACGCCGATCACCGATACTTCCGCGACTGCGCCGGGGCGAAACTTCTGGAGATAAAAGCCCATGATGAAACCGATGGGAATCGTCATTGCAATTGTGAACGTGCCCCAGGCATTGTGATAGAGCGCGTTCACCACCGCGAAACCCAGCCCCGCCAGCGCCACGACAACGATAAAGAGCACCGCCACCGCCGTCGCCGTCCCGGTGATGGAACCGAGTTCATCGTGCGCGATCTCCGGGAGCGAGCGCCCGTTGCGCCGCATCGAGGCCACGAGGATGATGAAATCCTGCACCGCTCCCGCCAGCACCGCGCCGATCACCAGCCAGAGAAACCCGGGGAGAAACCCGAACTGCGCCGCAAGCACCGGCCCCAGCAACGGCCCCGCCCCGGCAATCGCTGCGAAGTGGTGGCCGAAGAGGACGACTTTGTTAGTGGGATGAAAATTCACCCCGTCGTTCATCCGCACGGCAGGCGTGATGCGTTGATTGTTCAACTCAAGGACCTGCCTGGCCAACCAGCGGCCATAAAAGCGATAGGCCAGCACATAGATACATGCCGCCGCCACAACCAGCCAGAGCCCGTTCACCTTTTCATGGGGATTGATGACACCGACAACGTGAGCAAGAGCAACCGCGCCAAGCAGAGACAGTAGCGCCCAGAGCAAATTCACAGCCGCTTTCATGCGGCGCATCCTAACAACCCGCCGGCTGCTTGTAAATCAAGCCCCTTCCCGCTATTCTGACGAGGTAAGACACGCCTGAAGAGGCATCCGGCTTGAGGCTTCCCAACCCAGGCGTTCACAGTGAGAGGTGTCCATGCCTTCCGCCAAAGAACAAATCGCAAAGATACTTCAAGACCAGCCCGACGACAGTTCGTACGATGAGATCCTGCGAGAATTGGCCTTTGCTCGAATGGTCGAGAGAGGGCTGGCCGACTCTGATGCCGGAAGAACGATCAGCCACGAAGAAATGGGACGCCGCATCAAGACATGGCGGAGCTGACCTGGACAGCCGAAGCCCAGCGATGGCTGCTCGACATCCACGATTTCATCGCGCAAGACAATCCCGCCGCCGCAACCCGCACCGTCGAAACGCTCTACCAAAAAGCTGAGATCCTTCGAGAATTCCCCGAATCAGGCTACCGTTACTGGCAACGACCAGATCGGAACATCCGCATCCTGCTTCACGGCCACTATCGCATCGCCTACGTCATGAAAACATCGGGAACGATCGACATCCTCGGTGTCTTCCATGGAGCCCTCAGCATCGACCGTTACTTACTGTAACTTGCCCGGCTACACGATCCCCATTCCTCACACGCAATCTGCAGCAGCCCCGCAACTAGCGCCGCCGAGACAATGAACCAAGGCCCGTTCACTTTTTCATGGGGATTGACGACGCCGACCACGTGGGCCAACGCCACGGCTCCAAGGACGGAGAGCAGCACCCAGAGCAGATTCACAGCTACTTTCATGCGGCGCATCCTAACATTCACAAATGAGACAGACGCAGCACAGGAGCCCCCTGAGATTGCAGGTTGACACCTGCTCTAGTTAAACGTAGGCTTTCACTAGCCCGACATGAAAAATTCTGCTCTCACATTTTTTCCTCAGAATTTCTAACCATGAGCGTCCTTACAATCGATCAATGCCACGCAGCCTTAGACGCTCTCCTTCTGCGCTATTCAAAACTTTTACTAAGTGATGCAAACGAAGCAGAGACTCGCCTCAAGGTTATAGACAAGGTCCTGAAAGAAGTGCTCGGCTGGCATGAGGAGGACCTCACTGTAGAAGAGAGATGCTCCGAAGACTCGAAGACTGTTTTTGCCGATTACATTGTCCGAACTGCAACCACTAGCCTGATTGTCGAAGCGAAAAAGCTGGGGCGACATTCGCCTTACCAACGAATCAAAAATCTGGAAAACTGGGTGGCGTTCTCCGAGAAGGGGAAGTTGGAGAGGCAATTCGTCAAGTTCGTGATTACTGCCGTATGAAGCACATCCCATTCGCGGTAGTAACAAATGGAAGCGCTTGGATTGTTTTCCCAGCCATTAGAACTGATGAGGTTACATTTGAAAATACTCAAGCTCGGATTTTTCGGGATCTTGGGGATATCAAAACCAGAATAGTTGAATTTTGGAAACTACTCTCAAGACAACGTGTTGCGGAAGGCAATCTGGAGCACGAGCTTCTTAGCCCCGAGAAAAATGCTTCTGCCAGGCGTGTTCTTTCTCTAGTAAGAGAACCAGGATTCAGGCTGGGACGCAATGCACTCTACGAACACATAGAGCCTGCGGTAAACGCTGCTCTGACTGATGAAGCCTTGCTGAATGACCCTGAGGCTTTAAAGCTTTGTTACGTCAAAAGTAGTGAACGACTCAAGTACGATTCACGGCTTCAAATGGTTGTTAGCGACGCCAAGACATACCTTGGCCATAAAACAACGCGCGTTCGATCGAGAAAATCCCAAGGTTACCTTGAAACTAAAATCACACAGGATGTTCCTGGCAGACCGAGATTTATATTAGTCCTCGGCGCGGTCGGATCTGGCAAGACAACATTTTTGCACTATACAAGAAAAGTTTCTGCAGCCTCCCAGATCGACGGCAAAGTTCTCTGGCTATATATTGACTTCAAAAAAACGACTCAGAATCAGAACCCTCGCCAATTCCTCTATGAGGAACTCCGATCTATCATAGAAACAGAGAAAGAATTCGAGCTTGGCGACTGGGGCAAATCTATTATGCCTGCCTATGCGGAAACCATTAGCAACCTAGAACGCGGCCCACTATTTCTTCTCAAAAAATCAGACAAAGCGGCTTTTGACAAAGAAATTGCCAGCACTGTCATGAAGGATAGAGAAGCCCTGGTTCCATACGTTGAAAAGATACTTCGGCATGCTGTTAGCACTAGACCTGGATTCCTTGTCATCGATAATGTTGATCAAATCGATAGCGATGAGAGACAGAACGAAATCTTCTCTGAGGCTCAAGCTGCCGCCCAAAGAATGGGCATCAACATTATAATGTCCCTCCGGGAATCAACCTTCCTCCGTCATCGGAGTTCTCCTGTTTTTGACGCATTTCAATTTGACTCTCTTTACATCGATCCTCCGAGTGTGCTCCCTGTACTTTCAAGAAGATTTACCTATGCGAGACAGGTTCTTGCAGGCAGGAAGGCCGAACTCACACTTGAATCTGGCATTCATCTAAAGGTCCCTGACATATCTGTTTTTTTCAATATTGTTGCCCAATCGGTTTTGGCTTCCGACTCAGGGTTCATGATTGAGATGTTATCTGGTGGGGATATTAGAAGGGGACTCTCTCTAGTACGGGAGTTCTTGTCGAGCGGTCATACCACCGCTGACCGTGCACTAAGTGCTTACATTAGAGATGGAAAGTATAAATTCCCTCCTCATGAAATCTTCAAAGGTGCCGTGCTCGGCAAAAGAACCGTATACAGAGAAGAGGAATCTGCTCTCCTGAATATCTATGACTCAAAGCTCGACAATGAGACGCTACAATTGCTTCGCTTTCAGCTACTCGCAAGGCTGGTTGACTTAGCTGCAGATGCAACATTTGAGGGCATAACCGTTTCAGACATCATTGACCAACTGCATGTGATTGGTGTGCCGAGCGGACTAGTTGAGAGTTGCCTCAGGACCTTGCTGGACTCACGGACGGTCCGTACGGCGGACGGATTGTCACTTTCACCTCAGTCTAAAATTATTCCAAACAGACTAGCCGGCTACCTGATCCATGAATTAGGAAGCTCATTCAATTACTTCGAGATGTGCCTAGTAGATTCTTACATTTTTCAAAAAGAATTTTGGACGAGGATTTCTGACCTTACTACCCAAATTCAAAATGCACCCGATGAAATTACTGGAGTCAAATTGAGAGTCGATCGCGCTCGACTATACATAAGATACCTTTCATCCATAGAAGAAAGATGGATCGTCGAGTGTAACCGAAGAGGGATTGGAGACTCTTGGGGTCACCAATGGATTGAAACAGAGACTCAAAAGCGCCTCGAAGATGACATGAGCAAAGCCCTTACATCGGCGGAGAATATGGCCCGAAGAAGAGTAAGAGAGGGGAATCACCACTAGCGCACAGCCCCCCTCGCATCACCCATCAAACGTTTCGCCTGAACTCCACAACATGCTTTGCTCCTTTTCTGCACAGAAACATATTACCCCATCACCGTATGGATGGTCGGTTTGTCTAGCTGATAAATTGCTCCCCCTTCCCCAACCTTGAAGTTTCTTGGACTTCCCAGCCTTTTGTGGACACATCGTTAAGCCCGGTTTGACACGGCTTCAAACGCCTCCGGACTGACCCCCTTCAGATGACTGTGTCGGCGGGTGCGATTATAGAACATCTCGATGTACTCGGCGATCTCGGCT
>JAURZE010000017.1 GCA_030653545.1 Nitrospira sp.
TTCATCATTGCAGGAGCAATTACAAACGTTGCGAGACAGCGAGGCGCGGAAGGGAGTGCGCGAGGGACAGAATTTCGGTGACCGCGGCGCCACCGGCCCGCAGGGCGAAACCTCCAAGGGCGGGGGCGGGGCGGAACGATCACCGGCAGCCAACAAGTAACGTCCGGGTCAAGTGGCCGGCGCTCCTTCACTTCCGTTTCGTGAACGGACAGGGGCGCCGGCTTTCTTGCTTGTCGGCGCATGATCGAACGTCGTCAGCAAGAGCGACGGATCACCCATGCCGCCCAGGGCCGTCAACACCTCTGAAGCCTCCACACTATGCATCTGAAGTCTAGCATCGCGCCGCGACGGCGGTGGCAGCGTTTGCCGCGAACGGTTACCCGGTCATGGAGCCGGACGGTGGCTGGCGTGTACTCGTAAAACAGTGCCTTGCTCACACAGGACCTCAGGCAGGAGCAAACCGCTGCACTCCGCCAGCGGCAGCACGGTCTCTCTCCTGGCTCAGTCAATCCGTTGTCCATCGTCTATAGGATATGGCAGCTCTTCTGTGTGTTGTTACTGCGCAAGATGTGAGATATGCCGCCGAGCTCAGTGGTCTTGCTGGATTGACGTCTATCGGGCGAGGAATCTCCTCCTCCTCTCAATCCTGGTGGGTGTGGGGCTGAGCTGTATTGATCAGTTTGCGTCCGGCCTTCTCGCCATACTGAACATGAAGAGAGACTGGGTGCCATGGGAAAGCCAGTGGCAGATGGAAAATGACACTATGAGGGAAAGGAGCATTGAATGAATGCGGACCAGCTTAAGGGGAAGTGGATGCAGCTCAAAGGTGAACTGAAGCAGCGGTGGGGCAAGTTTACCGATGATGACTTGCAGCTGATCGAAGGGAACTACGACACGTTTGTCGGAAAAGCTCAGGAGCGGTATGGCGATAAAAAAGAGGAGATCATGAAGTGGGCCGACGAGTGGCACCCAAAATTTCTGCCGGATGCCGCAAAGGGAAAGACGCAGTGACGCAACGCATTCAAGACGAGCCGTTTCACGGAGGAAGTTTTACATGTCAATTAAGGAGACGAATATGACCACTCGCTATCTCATGACTGTCGGCGCAGCTATGGTGTTAGGGGCTGCATTCATCGCGGGGCCGGTATCGGCTGCCAGCACGACCGGAGAGAAAACTCCGATCAATGACTCGTGGCTTACGTCGAAGACCAAGATCGCGCTCTTTGCCGATGCCCGGGTCAAGGGCCGGCAGATCGATGTTGAAACCACCCAAGGACAGGTGATGCTCCGCGGGAAGGTCGATTCCACTGAAGCCAAGCAGGCGGCCGAGGGGATCACCAAGGGAATCGAGGGTGTGAAGAGCGTGAAGAACGATCTGGAGATCGTCGCTCCGGTTAAGCGCGAGGCGGTAGATGACAAGGATGATGCGATTACCACGCGCGTCAAAGAGTACGTCGCAAAAGAGCCGGCTCTCAAGAATGCGCATATTTCGGTTCAGACCAATGCGGGGGTCGTATCGTTGACCGGCGATGCTCCTGACCTCACGACCAGCGCGCAGGCGTCCTGGACTGCTTGGATTGTTCCGGGCGTGAAGTCGGTGAAGAACGATCTCACGTTGAAGGAAAAGAGTTAAGGATTTGTGACTCGCATCCCCCGTCTCATCGCGAGACGGGGGATGCCTCATCATCAGCGACAAGGAGGTGTAGTTGTGAATAAGCTCATGGGCCAGTTCGTCCTCGCATTAGTGCTTATGGTCGGAATCACAGCGTTATCCTATGCGGCTGAAGAGGTGGCTGCGCCGGGTTCCCAGTCAGTCAAGGGGGATCTGCTGAAGATCGAGGGTGAGTTTTATACGCTGCACGATACGGCCGGGCATGACGTCCGCGTCCATGTTGATCAGACCACTAAGCTGGACGGTGACTTTAAGACAGGCGACAAGGTTGAAGTTCAGGTCACTGACAAGGGGCACGCATTTTCTTTGAAGCACGCCAATGTGGCCAGTGCCGGATTGCCGGCGAGTGGTCCTCAAATGGTCAAAGGGGACCTGCTGAAAATTGAAGGTGACTCTTATGTCGTGCGTGATCTGAAGGGCAAGGAAGTCCGGCTGCATGTCGATCAGACCACCAAGCAGGAGGGCGGAACCTTCAAGACAGGCGATAAGATCGAGGCCCAAGTGAATGACAGGGGCCACGCAGTTTCGATGGGTCACGCAAACCCGGCGAAATAGGTCTATGGGGCTCATATAGCAATGCCTGCACACGGCATGGGCGTGTCTCGACGACTGACCCGTCCCGGACGTTGAGGAAGGGGAGACGGCAGTGAAGATGCTTTGCGGCATTCGAATTCGCCGTCCCAAAGAACGCAGTCGCGCGCGCTCGGTCTCGGCGTAAATACTTTTGCACTAGCAACGCTATGGTAGTAAAACGATTCCCTTCCAGGTCTTTCTATGGCGCACACACAACCGGTACGATTTAACCCTAAGACGTTTCTTGCCAAAGTCGGCAATGGAAAAACCACGCTGAATCCTGAGAAGCTTGGGGTTCTATTTTCCCAAGGGGATGCGGCCAACGCCGTGTTCTATATTCAGAAAGGCCGGGTCAAACTCACGGCGGTTTCTGCGCAGGGGAAAGAAGCGGTGATCGGGATTCTTGAGCAAGGGGCCTTTTTCGGCGAGGGCTGTCTTGCCGGTCAACTGGTGTGCGTCGCGACCGCGACGGCTCTGGACGCATCGACGGTCGCGCGGATCGACAAGGTTGCCATGATGCGTGTATTGCACGACGAGCCCGCTTTCGCCGCGCTATTCATGGCCTATCTGTTGTCTCATAGTATTCGCGTCCAGGAGGATCTGGTCGATCGTCTCTTTAATTCGGCTGAGAAGCGGCTGGCGCATACCCTCCTGTTGATGGCCCATTTCGGGAAGGAAGGGCAGCCGTCGCTTGTCATACCCAAAATCAGTCAGGAAATGCTGGCCGGCATGGTGGGCACGACACGGTCCAGAGTCAGCTTCTTTATGAAGCGATTCAAGCAGTTCGGATTTATTGAGTATAATGCCGGTCTTCATGTGCATAGCTCGCTCCTCAATGTCGTGCTTCACGATTAGATCAGCTGAACACGCACCTTCGTGGCGAGTCTGCTCGGTCGTGCGGTTTCCATCGGATTTCATTATGAAATGAGCAATATTGACCAGCTAGTGTAGTGATTCATGCTGTTCTTGTCTTATCCAGAGCGCTCTTGGCCCGATTCACTTTCGCTAAGATTTCCTGCGCGGATTTGGTCCACACAAAGGGGGTGGGCTGGGTATTGCGGTGGGTCATGTAGGCGTCAA
>JAURZE010000018.1 GCA_030653545.1 Nitrospira sp.
AAACCAGCGGCGCAGGTCGTGGAACCGAAGGTCGCCACACTCGGCGGCCTCGGCCGCGCGCGCCCACGCTTTTGAGAGTGCCCCAGGCGCAGACCATTCTTCGAAGACCCGACTCTCGAGCTCGATGTCCTCCCCTTCCATCAGGGCAGCATACGCATGCCGATTCAGCGGTAGGAGCGTGGGATTCCCTTTCTTCTTGCTGCGAGGAGGTGGCAGTTCGAGCCATGGTCCGTCCGTCCTCGACACAATCATGCTCCGCCGAATGATCCAGATTTTTTCCCCACGGAGTCCGGTATTCATGCCTACACACGCCGCGCGCCGTAACCGTGCGGTGGCAAGTTCAAAAATTTTGGCGATCTCCTCCGGTTCAGGCATCCGATCGCGGGCCCCGCTCACAGGAGCGGTGATTGCGCTCAGGGGATTCGACGGAATTTCCCCAACCTGTGCTGCGAAATTGAGCAATGAGTTCAGAATTGACCATTCACGTGCGATGGTGCCGTCACTCGGACGGGGATTCGCCGCGCGTCGCTTCTTAATGTACTCCTGCCCATCGCTATAGCGAAGGTCTCCAAACGGCATTGTGAAGTGAGGAATGAGATAGGTATCGGTGACCTTTTCTGCCCGATGAATGTCCGCGACCTGCCGTTCACGGAGTTCATACAGATACGCCGGCTTGAACTCGGCCATCGTCATCCCCCCGCGTGGAGGCGTAGCGATCTGGCCGGAGGCGGTCCCGTTTTGAATCTTCACGACCATCTCGGAAGCAGCTTTATCAATAGCGTCGACTGAGAGATCGTAGCCTAAGGTGGGCCGATAGCGTTCCCCCCGGTACCAATATTCCATGTCGATCGCGATCCCACGGGTCTTCGTCGGCCGGCGACGAATTTTGTACTTCGAGCGTTGAAGCTGGGGATCCACACGGGTGGCATTGCCGGACGAGGTGCCGGCAGGAGGCAGGGTGGCGTTCGAACGGCGGGACGTCATGGCAGGGACACTCCTTATCGATAACGTGAGGTGCGGTGACGCGGAACCTTCCGGGGTTCCGGAGGCATCGCGGGTGAGACAGCGGATGGCTCGGGCTTCGGCTCTAACCGCTGGGGGGCGGCGGATTTGGCCCAGGCAATCAGCTGTTCACGGTCATAGCGCCAATCCTTGGACCCCGGCATTTTGTGGCGGGGAATATCACGCCGGTTGTACAGGCTGCTCGCGCTATAGCGAAGCAGCACCGCAGCTTCCTTTAAGGTGAGAAACGGACTCGACACAGGTTCGTAAGACATCACAGACTCCTTTCTCACGCGGCAGAATGACGCGTGCTAGAGACAGTCTGTGTTGGCCCGAGGGGGAATGGGGGTAGCGTTCCGTGCCAGATGCACCCCTGTGCTGGCAGTGTTTGAGGGTGTCGGACGCGACCCCGTTCCGTACGAGGTCGCGTCCCTTCACCAGACTGATGGCAACTGAGGGAGAAGATGACGCGGGGCAAACCCACGAACCACCGTCACGGAGACGGCGAGGCGGCTAACCAGTCAGGGCCCTCTCCCGACCGGAGGCATGATCGTCAAGATCCCCCGTTATGAGCGTCTGATACGCGGACGGCGTGGCGCAGCCGTGAACCGATTAAACCAGCCGGCCACGAAGATCGCTTCGAAGAATTTGGCAGTGCCCTCATGCGCGCAAATCCGCCATCGGGTCTTATTGTCCGCACAACTCACAACCACGCGAAACCGTCCATCCGGTAATGGCTTAATCACAGGGTGTTCTCCTTTTTGTTGTTGGGTGTTTCGTTCAAGCATTCCACCTCGCCTAAGGCCAACGCGTGGTCCCCGCCGTCGATTGGGAGCAGCGACTGAACGAGACCGGTCGTCCGGCAACCGCACCAACGGGCGGCAGGGCCATCGCGACCGAGTCGTCCGATGGCCCGCCAAGTCGGCAGCCTCGTGGGGCCGGCTGCACCCGTGTGTTAGCGCAGCCGGCGCGCGCGCCGCTTCGCAGACCGATAGCGGCGGAGTTCGCTCGCCAGCGCGGGCGACACCGTCACGTCCCGCGTGGGCATCGTCGTGCTCTTGCGTGACGGGAGGCGCATTGTCCAGGCCTGCACATCCACCGACTGCCCGTTCAACCGTAAGACTTCGCCCCGGCGCAGGCCGGATGCCAGCGCAAGCTTGAGGGCCAGATAGACAGACGGATAGTGCGTCCGAATCCGCTCCAAGAAGGAGGGCAGGTCATCAGGAGGCGTGTGTGCATAGGATTCCATGAAGATCTCCTTTGGTGAAGTGTAGTGTGAGACTGTCGCCTTTCTACGGGCGGTTCACAGCCGATCGCCCAATTCCCTCCTTTCTCGACTACCAGTATGTGATGACCGGACACTCCGTGGGCGTTGCGTTCCGTGCCAGATGGCCCCCCGTGTTGGCAGTGTCTTCAGGGAAGTGCTGGCTCGAGCCCCTGGTGCACCTGGGTGGTGACCGCCAGCCGGTTCTCACGGAGGAGGCTGGGAGCTCTTCGGCGAAGGCGAGATCACGGTCGCGATCATGTGCCTTGTGGAGGCGGAGGGGTCAGCCCAGAGGGAGTTTCAGAGGACGATGGTCAGGCGGATGGCCCGCCGGCGCCGGACCAGGACGCCGCGGATGACTCACGGGAGACACCGAACGCGATCCGCCCGACAATCGTCATCACCGACCGGAGACTGCGGCCTGGCTCGGGGGCCGCTCCAGGAGTCTGATCGTGGAGCCGGCGGGGCGGCGTGTGGCTCCCCTCTGCGTTCTGGTGGTCCCCAACCTCCCATGTCGACTGGCGTCCTGAGGCGAGCCGGGCAGAGGCTCGTGTCGCTGAAACCAGAACGTGGGTGGATGGCGGACTCTACCGTCCAAGACCATGTGCTCCTGATGGCGGCGGTCCCGGTCAATACCAGTCTGATGTCTCGAAAATCCTGGGGGTTTGCGAGGCGGGCCGCGAGGTCTTCAGGTGGCATTTCTCGAAGATGCAATGAGGGAAGAAAAGGCCTCGCGCCCCCACTCATATTCCTGAATCCAATGGAGACTTTCCCAACAGCAGAGATTAGCAGGTTAGGCGAGAACGCAATGGCGATATTCTCCTGCCAGTCTCAACCCGGTCGAAGATCAGATGCGTATTTAGTGTTGGAAAGGTTGCCAGGACTTCGTGAGGCGGCACCGATCCAGGCGGATGGATCAGCATCTAGGACAGTGCCACATCATAGCTCGTATTTTTGCTCCCACCTTCGTTGCGGATGAGCATCCCAGCGTCCAGTAATTCCTTGATATCGCGCTGGGCGGTCGGCATGGAACACTTCGCCATCGCTGCCCACTTCCGTGCCGTAAGCTTGCCCTCAAAACCGTCGAGAAAGCGGTTCAGTACTTTCCGCTGCCGTTCATTCAGGATGACGTCCGCATGGCGTTGCCAGAAATTGGCTTTGCGCAGGACAGCCGCGTGCCCGATTTCTGCGGCATCAATGGCTTTTGAGACGCACGCGATAAACCAGAGCAGCCGTGGGGTGATTTCTAACTCTCCCTTTTGCGCGGCTTCGAGGGACGCGTAATAGGAGGGCCGTTCCCGGCGGATCTCGCTCGCAAGACTATAGAATCGCTGTGAGGACTTTTCGGAACGGGCCAGGCTCCGTTCTGCGAGGGCTCGTGCGATGCGTCCATTGCCATCTTCGAACGGATGGATCGTGACAAACCATAAATGGGCGATCGCCGCATGGACGATTCCATCGACAGTCAGCGGTGCATTGATCCAGGCGAACAAGGTCTGCATCTCGGCCTCAACTCGCGCAGCAGGGGGGGCCTGATAATGGACTTTTTCGTGGCCGATTGGACCGGAGAGCACTTGCATCGGACCACCGGCGTCGTCGCGCCATCTACCCGTCTTGATCTTACGGATTCCCGAATAGCCGGTCGGGATCAACGCCGCCTGCCACCCAAACAATCGTTCGCGGGTGAGTGGCGTCTCAAGGTCACGTGTGGCATCGAGCATCATGGCCACCATGCCCTCCACATGCCGATCTTCGGGGCCGAGGGCCGCGCCCGGGACACCCAGCCGGCGGGCGACGGAGGAACGGACGCTGGCTGGATCGAGTTGCTCCCCTTCAATAGCCGAACTGGTGATGGCCTCTTCGGTGACCGCCCCGAGTTCGGCTTCCAGGCGGACCTCGAAGCCTAGACCGGCCATTCGACCGAGAAGTCGACCTTGCTTCAGATGCGCTTCAGCTAATGGATTTAGCAGCTGCGCCGCGTCCCAGCGGAAGTGTGGCCAATCAGGACGTTCCCAGATATACATATTCACCTCATACTATGATGCGAATGTAGCATTATTCGCATCACGCTGCAATATATTCGCATCATGTAGTGATGCAAATAAGGAGTGATTCGCATCACGGCGATGACTCTTCGCGGTTCAGGCTGGTCGCGGCAGGCGAGCCGACTGCGGACTGTACAGGTTCACGGGAGAGAGTGGTAATGGATTGATGGGGAAACAGCAGCGCAACCGTTCCCGATCATCACAGCGATACGGATATCAGAGAACAGGAAGAGACTTTCCAAGAAAACCTGCCAGACGGAGCAAAACCAGCACGACGAAGGCCTACGATGGTGCATGATCGGCAAATCCGTGACGAGGGCGACGACACGAGATCTGTGATGGTATTTCAAAGAGTTACGGGCCACCAAGACCAGTAGGTCCCGATGGCCCGTAACGTCGGCCTAATCGTGGGAGAAACACGCCGAATCGATCGGCTTCTACTCACATCGACCGGCCTGACCGTTCCGTCCAGGCTATCCAGCGATACGGTGCCGAGCCACGAACTTCATGACTTCGGCAGGTTCAAAGCGGACGGCCCGGCCAAGCCGGATGCACGGTAAGTCACCAGCATCGGCTGCTTGGTACACGAATGCCTTGCTATCCTTTAGCAACCTAGACACGTCACTCGCGGTGAGTAACTCATCGGAGAGGGGCGGGGTTGGTGAGGAGCTCCGTATCACAGCCATCGATATCCTCCTTCAGTGCGAGACCATGAGCCTGACGGGTGGGAGGATGCGTTAGCCCGTGTCTGGCACAGCTGCTAGTTTCCCAAAAAGTTGGGGCACATACTGTGACAAAAGTGTGACCAAACATCGTTCTACTCCATTGGCACCATAGACTCAGTAGACGAGATCTCGCTCAAACACCTATGAAAAGGGCCAATAATTCGAGGTTATGGAGACGCCTCGAGCACGGTCTAAATAGAAGGTCAAATTAGGTCAGCTGGAAAGGCAAATGAGGACACAGGAGTGGGCACGAGAAGACAAGAGGGCAGTAGCGTGCTAGACGGGGAGAAAGTGGCGAACAATGACCTGGGAAATGTTCTGAAAATCGCGGTCTGAGGTGAGGATGGGAAGCCCGTGCTGCATGGCGCTGGCAGCAATCCAGATATCGTTAGCGGCAACCGGGGTGCCGGCCTTTTTCAACGCCACGCGAATGGTCGCGTACCGTTCCGACGTCTCTTCGTCCACGATCAGCACGCTGACGCGCGCGGATTCCAGAAACATTCGTAACTCACGCTCATTGCTTTCGCGTTTGCTGCCCTGGAGAAAGCCCGCGCGAAGCTCTCCGAGGACAATCGGACTGAGCCATATCTCTTCGGCTTGAGGAAGGATCTCAAGCACCTCGGGGTGTCTTTTCTTGAACGCGATATAGGCGGAGCTATCCAGAAGCAGCCGGGTCATTTCCAGAGCTCTGGATCAATCGTGCGTTGCTCGGCAATGAGGGCCTCGAAGGCGGCGGCCTCTTCCTTCGTCCAGGTTCCGGCGAGATGATCCAGATCATGATAGCGGACCGGCGATTTCTTTTTTCCCTTGCCCCCAACCGATTCTTCCAACAACTCGATGACCGCCTTATTCACGCTCGTCTTCTTCTGTTTGGCTCGCTGTTGAACCGTACGAGCAACGTCGGGTGGAAGGTTCCGTAACGTAATCGCTTTCATGGCGTCGTGCCTCCATGCATCATAGATGCCTCACAGTGATGCACAGTATACCGCAGCGAACCGGGCTCGTCAAAACACGTGGGGCCGCGGGGGCTGTTCTCATGAGGCTATCCAGGGTTGAGATCAGGACGCGTCATCCCAGATTAGGGCAGATTGCGTGTGACATGGCATTAGACTGATCGGTCAACTGAGGGCCGTTTAGGCAGATAAATAGGACACACCTACATCTTGTCCTCATTTAGAGCGGCCGATGAAATGAGGACAGTCTGATTCACGTGAGGACAGCTCAGGGTAAATTAGGATAGCACCCGAGATCAGACGGTCCCCCGAAACAGTGGATCAGCTAACCAGAAAATTCGGCACCATCGCCATTCAGGAGTGGCCAACGGGCCATGTGACCATCCGCCAGCTGCACGCGTTGACCAGGATATGCATTCTTGCTAGCGTAAAAATATATCAGGACCTAAGGATGACGTGTGCCTGACACAAGGAGTTGGTCGTAAAAACCCTACTGTCTATATAGACGGTCCCTTTCGTAAGTGTTGAAAAAACCTACGAGTTGATGCAAAGCCAAGAATAATTAAGTTGTTGATATCATTACCTTTAATGCGTCTTGCCAAGGCGAGGGTCGAGGGTTCAAATCCCTTTTCCCGCTCCAATTTTTCAATCACTTCCTTACAACGCATTTCCCCACTCACCGCTCCATAGGCGGTTTATAGGCGGTCTAAGGCCCTTGGGCCATATGAAGTCGTCAGCTCAATAGTTGACCTGCCTTCGGGAAACGACGACAACTCCAGCCGACGATGACCGATGAAGCGCTCGAAATTTTGAGAAGAGTGATTGTCGACTTAGGCAAGCCAGTCCGGCACACGCCGATCGGAATTCACCTGATGGAAGAGCTAAACCTCGATCTCGGTCCCCGTTACGAGAGTGCAGCGTTCACAGGAAAACGAGGCGATTAACTTCGCAGACCTGAGGGTTTCCGAAAGAATGCCAGAGTTCGTCGACGTATCTACTTCCGAGAGCTATACACGTCCGGCTGCTAACGTCGATCGAGTTGGCGATAATATTTCTTCTGACCATTGGTCGGGTCGATATAGGTGAAGCACCCGGCAAGATCATCAATGCTCTGAAGCACACCGAGCAAGGCATAGGCGTTGAACGGCGTGCCGGCCCCCGTCTCGTAGTGGCTTACGAAGTTACCCACAATCGACGGAGCGTGATGATTCTGGAGATCACTGATCTGCTGTGCTGACATAACGCAACGGCCCGCCGCTTGATACAGCGTCACAGCTTCAGTGATCGCCTCGATATAGGTCGAAAGCGTCCGCCTGTCTCCACGGGTGGCATAGTCAGGCGGCACGGGTATTACCAACCTGGAGATAATCTGCGCGAGTTTGCACTCAAGGTATTGACGCAGAAATGGGGCACCAATGTCGATCTGGCCCGCATTGAGATGCTGCTGCGCTTGCGCCTTGAGACGATCTACCTCCTGTGCGGATACCATCAGCCGCCCCTTCGGCGGCATCCCTTGCAGCTTCTGGTGATGCCAATCTGTGGTACCGTTGAGCTTGTCGAAATACTTCTCTAGGCTGGTGTCGTGGCTCAAGATGATGAACTGCAAGCCATCAGGCACCGCGCCATACCGCATTAAAGTGCGTAACGCGTCCATCAAGGCGAACTGATGCCCCGCATCAAAGCTCGAGGTCACGTCATCGAGCACCATGAACCGTGGCACGCCGCTGTGCTTCATAGCGGTTGCCAGGAAGATCGCGGAGGCCACGGCATTGCGATAGCTCTCTGACAGCAATGCTCGGGCGCTAAGGTCCTGCAGGCCGAAGAAGTTCGCCAACTTGAGATCGACATTCTCGCTGTTCTGCGCGCGACTCAAAGTCGGCTTCACGTCGGGCCCACCTCGCACGAACCGGCCGAACAGGTCTTGACATGAGGTCTGAATTTCAGCAATCCGCTCATTTGCCAGCGCCGCCTCCGCGTCAGCGAAGCTTTGGACGGCCCCGGTGATAAAAGTCTTCCAGCGGTTCAGGAGCTTAAGCTTGTCCTGTTTCGCCCTTAGCATGGGCGCAGCAGCCTCGAACTCAACCACGGCATCACGAAACTGCTTGGCGAAGCTGAGAGTGCGCGTTACCTGCACCAGCGAGGGAGGAAGCTGCCCCTGCAAAGTTGCCGCTTCCTGCTGCGCGCGTTCCAGCACCTCCTTCCTCTGCTTCTCCAAGCCTACGAGCCGTTCCCTGATCTTTTCTAGGTCCGCGGTCGCGACTTCACCCTTCTTCGCGGCTAGATCAAAGGCGATATGCAGCCTGTCTCCCGTGCCAATCGCCATTGCCGCCGCTTCTTCGAGTTGGCGGAGCTTTTCGATTCCCGCCGCGGTCGCGATCTCGTTCACCAGTTCGGCGTCAAGTTCGACCGCTGCGTCGTACTGCGCGATTTTGGCCTCCAGCTTGGGCTTGAGCGGCCCATCGCCCTTCGCTTCGCAGACCGGACATTGATTCGGATCGTGCCAGTCTGCTCCGGTGACGACGGCAAGTGCATTTCGCAACAGAGCATGCAGCGCGTGAGCGCCCACACTGCGGACGGCTTCGTCGCGTCTCTTGGCTAGACCCACGAGTCGTTCGATGTCAGCAACGTCAGCGTCTGCAACGGTGGTCGCTGACAGCGACGCTACCGCTGTCGTGAGCGCGTCCAGCTTCCTGCGCGCTTCCCCGCCTTCCTCCTTCTCGATCGCCTTCTCCGCAGCGTCAAAGTCGAGATCCATTACGGTCTCGCTGCTGACCAGCGGTTTGAGCAGCGCGATCGAGGACAAGGCTGAGGTGACAGCCGTTTTTGCGCCGGCGAGCTTATCGATTGCGGCACCGCCTGCACCGGCCACCTCGTCATGAGCGGCGATGATGCGCCGTTCGATGGCGCTCAACGCGCGCTCGTTCGTCTTCACCTCCACATCGAGAGCCGAGAGGCCCAAATCGCTGTTGATGTTCTGCGTACGCCGCGCGCCATCGAGGGCTTGGCGGAGCTTGGAATAGCGACTGAGCCCCACAAGCGAAGCGAACGAGCGCCCGCGCTCCAAAGCCGAGATGTCGATCAGCTTGGCGAACCGGCCGTAGTCGACGAGAACGAAGTCTTCTTGCAGGGTTGCGAGAAACTGTTCTGGGTGTGGACGCCCACTCGGCGACGTCACCACTCTGGCGCCGTTTGCTGCCCGCGTTACCTTGATCGTGATATCCGGCGTCCCGTCATCGCTTTTGAAGATAAGATCGATCGTCGCCTGTTGGCCGGGATGGAACTTGTTGACGACGTAGCCGTCACCCTGCTCAGCGTCCTGAAGCGCCTTCAGGCGCGGGACATTGCCATAGATGGCGAAGTGGATCGCTTCGAAGATGGAGCTTTTTCCGACGCCGTTCGGCGCGTGAATCGAATTGACAGCGTCGACCTTGAACCTAAGGACAAGAGGGTCGCCGTCATTGTTGATTCCTCGGAAGCCCTCGATGGCCAATTCACCCAAGAAGTAACGGGTCATGACTCGTCACCCGTCGCTGCCTTCTGCAGAGCATCGAGCGCGTTCAGAACGGCCTCGTGAAACTTGCCGATAGCCGCTCTCCCAGGCGCGGCCTCGCCAGTCACGTCAAGAAGGTGCAGGTTATCGAAGAGGATCTTCGCACATTCCGGATCATTCTGTTCAGCCTCGGCTTTGAACAAAGCAAGGTTGTCGTTAAACGAATTGTCGAGTTTGAACTCCATGATGCCCCTCGGCTTTCTCCCCTGTAGCCCCTCTAATCTTGCGGTTCTCCAGAATTTCCGCTGCGCGCAACACTTCAGCCACTTAAGTTTTCAGGCCGAGTTCGTCTTGCGAAGCGTCCCAGGCTCGAACACGCCTCAACATTCTCCGACCCGATGAGCCGAGCAACCCAGTCGAATTGGTGCTCTCGTACTTGCATTCTTGCGAGACGAAGCGCCTGAAACGTTGCATTGGCCAATATCGCCTCCCCCAGAGACGTTCGCACGGTGTCATGCGCGAGAATGTCGATGGTGGTGATAAGCCTCATGGACTCAAAGAGATTCGTCGCAAGCCGCGTTGCCTTTTTCTCGTCGATCGCCGCAGAGCAACCGTTGACATGTGCGAATGAAAGGGTTGCCGCCTCCCCGTCGCCGAGTGACTCCGATGCGCTGCCCGATACGAGTTCGAAGAATGTTGCCAGAGCATGCCCCTCAAGTTCTCTGACATTCAGGACTTGGTCGCCTATCATCTTCTTCAACAGCTCGAGTTCCGGACGGCCGTTCGCGGCGCCCAGTTCGATCTCGCGGATAACGCTGTCGGTTACAACAACCGGTACCGCCAACGCCTTCAAGATGGAGGTCGAGTGCCCCGTCGCTAGCAAGTTGATCAGGACGCTCGAATCGAGGACGAGCTCAGTATCCTTATCAGTGAGGCAGCTTGAAAAGGTCATCCGCCTCATCCTCTTCCGCCTCCGCTTCGTCGAGCAGCTCGCGAACCTGCGCTCGCCCGAGCTTCAGCATCTCCGACATTTGGCCTTCGCTAATCAGGTCCTTCTTCCATGCATCGATCGCGAGCAAGAACAGCCGCGATGATTGCGCGGTATCGATCGAGGACGTGTCGTATGCAGCTGAGCCGAGGACCTGACGGGCCTGCTCGTCGGTAATGCCTCCATTATCCTTGAACCAATCCCACGTTCCTTTCTTCGTCAGGCCGAGATTTTCGAGCCGCATGACCATGGCCTGACGAGACACACTGAAAAAGTGCGCGAGGAGGATGATGTGCCGGCGGGTGAGATGGCTCGACCCGGTCGTCAACTCTTTGAACTTCTCCATTACGGCACGGGCAGGCGTCAGGAAGGCCCGTCCAAACGCGTTTGCGTAGCGTTCTTCGCGCGAATTTTCGTACTTTTCGTCCTGATAGACCTCAGGCTGACGGCGCGTCGCCGTGAAATGCCCGAGTTCGTGGCCTCCGGTCTGGATCCTACGGTCCTTGCGGTGGCTGGAGTTGATCAGGATGCATGCGCCCACCACATCGTCGTATGCAAACAGTCCTGAGACCTTGGGATCGAGCTTGCGGCTATAGACCCTCACTCCGAGCTGAAGCTCCATGAGTGCGAACAGATTCTGCACCGGCCCCTCGCCGAGCCCAAGCCAGTTCCGAAAATTCTGCGCGTCGTGTTCTGCTTGGGTACGCACGTCTCCGGGCAGGATCGACTTTTCCGGCGGATAGTTATGCGTCCGTTGGACGCCCAGGATGTTTTCGAGTTCAACCTCGGCCCGAACGAGATCATTTAACATCCGTGCAGCCTGCTCGATACTGGCGTCGCCAGTCTCCGAAAGCGAGCGGAAGCGCGGAACAAGATCCACATGGACGGACTCGCGCCGCAGCAGCGAATTGACCGACACATTGTAGTAGCGACTTAGTGCTTGTAGCTCATCGATGCGTGCACTGCGCTGACCTTTCTCGATAGCGACGAGGGTCGTGCGCGCGATGCCTGCTGCCTTTGCGCCGGCATCCTGGGTCACGTTCGCGGTCTCTCTCGCGACTTTCAATCTCTCGCCCAGCTCCGCCGGGCTTAGCTCGTGAGTTAGTTTAGTCATGATGCGGTATCTATCCATTTCCTCACGAATGATGACGGTCCCAGATCATTCGTGAACGCCGACCATTCCGTTGCGTGGTGTTGCAGAAGCCGATCGAGGCTGTTGGCAACCACATCTGACGGCTGCGACAGCGCGCGAGCGAGTTCGTTCGTCGCGCGGCGCTTAAGGATGTCATACTGTGTTGAATCTCGGACCAAAGCGAAGTGCTCGAAATGGAGTACTCCAGCGAGCGCGTACTCGCGCAGGGCTTGCGTGATATGATTAAACTCCGAGGCCGCCCCTTCCTCGAAGGTAGGAGCCTTCAGCGTCTCCCATACATAAGTCTCCACAGGCTCCTTCAAGCCGGCGGCATGGACGCTTAGACGGCGTAACGTGCACGCCGCACAGATTCCGCACTGCCGCCGCGTCCCAGATACGGACGCCTGCCTCGACTGTTGCCAGCAGGACCGAGTCTTTACCCAGTTTGCTGCATCTTCGCCGCAGTTGTCGACGAACTCGCGCAGCGTCTCGCCCTTCGTCATCCAGAGCCGCGGAAAGCAGTAGTGAAGCCGATGTTCGAGCAGCGTGCTGACAAATTTCTCCATCAGCACGGAGAATGCCGGATGGTTTCGGTAATCCGCGTAGCCTTGTCCCACCGGAAGGATCGCCGGTGCGAGAGCGCCTTGCCCACTTTCCGAGACGATCACAGACGGCACATGGATCAGATAAGAGGCAATCGCTGCTACGATGCTGAACTTAAAACCGCGGCTTCGGGCGCTGGTCTCGGCATTGTTGCCGTCCAGCTTGACTTTGTAAGGCAATGCCGCGAAAGGAACGTAGGTGCGCGCCTTCCTCGGTATGTCATGCCGTTTGGTTCCCACTCTCACGCGGACGAGCCGATGGCCGAGGCGCTTACGCTCGAGGCCGTCAACCGCGCAAGAATCCATACCCTCGCTATAGGCAATGACGGCCTCGGCGTCGGAGGGAAACTCCATGCGGTTCTGGGCAGGCGTCGCTGCGCCTGCTTTGCGACCGCGGAACTCGAAAGACCAATCATCGCCCGTGAGAAGATTCAATGCGTCGACGAGCGTCCGCATCACGGCAGGATCCGACCATCTATCACGGTCATGGACTGGAACATGCAAGTAGAAGCGTCGTCCCCAGTTCATCGCACTGCGACCAAGACTGCGATCGCAGAATTCAACTGCAGCCGCAACGACGAGCGCGTCGTAAACAACGGCCTTCCAGTTGGTCGATGAAAAGGATTCAAGGATTTCGGTGTCGAAACTGATGTGTCGATCGAGCCTGCAGGCGAGCGCGCCCTTCCGAGGGTGCCCACCAGGCTCGACAACATCGACGGTCAATTCCTTGAGCTCGAGAAACCGTTCTGCCGTGCTCTTCACAGCGGTACTCCGTCGCTAAGGTCGGTTCTCTTACGTAGGCCACGCGCGGCACCCGGATGAGGGTCGACCAGCATCGAACCAAGTTTGCTCTCCGACAGTCCGGAAATTGCGCTGTTCAGCCTTGCTCTTACATCGTTCGCGCGCCGCTGATTCGACTTGCGTAGGTAGTGCTCTTCCACCGACCGCATATTCGCAAAGCCGCGTTCCTTCGCGGCGAAGCCCACGGCCTCGTAGAGTGCCTGCTTATCCAATCGACCTTCATAGACAAGCTGGATACTCCAGGCGACGGCGTTCATCCCGAACACCGAACCCGCGGCCAGAGCCTTTGCCTCTTCGAGCTGCTGTAGCGCGATCTCGGGAAGCCCCAAAGAATTGTCGCGACCCGTGAAGACATCCTTCAGGGCATAGATCAATGGCCCTGAGACCTCGTTTTTGAAATCGTTGGCGAGTGCTTGAGTCGCGGCTTCCGCCACCTGTTCGGAATCGTAGACGCGCTGATCTCCGCGCTTAGCCAATTCCCTCCACGGCCTTCGCATTGGTAGACTTTTATACGGTCCGTCACTCATTGTTCGACTCGCTATGTCAAAAAGATATCTAAAAAAATATGACAATGTCAAATCGATCGTGCTCAGCGTTTCTTGTTGAACCTCTGGGAAGCCCGATTAAGAATCAGCGGATCTGCTTAGGAAGGCGGCGTATCGATCGGCGAGTTGGTCAACCGCCTTTCGAAGTTTCTTTGACCAACCTTTGCTACGTACCAAGTAGTGCTTTTCAAGGACATCTGCGGCCTGGTGTCCCATGAGATGTTTCACGACTTCACGGTGCACGGCCTCCTCGCCCTCTTCAGCCCCAAGGTCCTCGAGCGTCGAGGAAAACCAGCGGCGCAGGTCGTGGAACCGAAGGTCGCCACACTCGGCGGCCTCGGCCGCGCGCGCCCACGCTTTTGAGAGTGCCCCAGGCGCAGACCATTCTTCGAAGACCCGACTCTCGAGCTCGATGTCCTCCCCTTCCAT
>JAURZE010000019.1 GCA_030653545.1 Nitrospira sp.
ACGGAATGTACTTCGCCATCCCGCGATCGGCGCACACCTTGGTCAAGGCGGCGGTCAACGTGGTCTTCCCGTGGTCCACGTGCCCGATCGTCCCAATGTTCACATGCGGCTTCTTCCGCTCAAATTTCGCCTTCGCCATAACCTACTCCCTCCCTCTACACCAACTGGACTCTATGATTATTCACCCCGATATTTCGCGATGATCCCATCCGCAATTTGCCGAGGGACCTGATCATAGCGATCAAACTCCATACTGTACGTCGCACGGCCCTGCGTGCGCGACCGAAGATCCGTGGCATATCCGAACATTTCACTGAGCGGCACCGTCGCCTCAATCGCCTGAGCGCCGGCACGAACCTTCATGCCTTGAACCTTGCCACGCCGGCCGTTCAGGTTGCCGATTACATCGCCCATAAAATCCTGAGGCACAAGCACTTCGACCTTCATGATTGGTTCAAGCAACACGGGATCAGCGCGCTTGCACGCATCGGCAAACGCCATGGAACCAGCGATTTTAAAAGCCATTTCATTGGAGTCAACGTCGTGGTAGGAGCCGTACGTGAGCGTCACACGAATGTCACGCAAAGGGTACCCAGCGATAACACCAGCATCCAGCCGCTCCTTAACACCTTTTTCGACGGCCGGAATAAACTCCCTCGGAATCACACCGCCGACAATCTTATTGACGAACTCAAAGCCCTTGCCCGACTCGGACGGCTCAACAGTGAGGACAACATGTCCATACTGTCCGCGACCACCGGTTTGCTTAACGTACTTCGATTCCGCCTCAGCAGCCCTACGAATCGTCTCACGGAATGCCACTTCAGGCTTACCAACATTGGCTTCAACCTTGAACTCACGGAGCATACGATCAACGATAATTTCAAGGTGCAACTCACCCATGCCGGCAATGATCGTCTGCGCCGTCTCTTCGTCGGTACGCACCCTGAACGAGGGATCTTCCTGCGCCAGCTTCTGAAGAGCGAAGCCCATCTTCTCCTGATCGGCCTTTGTCTTCGGCTCAATCGCCATCGCAATGACCGGCTCGGGAAACTTCATGACTTCCAAGAGAACCGGCTGCTTTTCCTCAGACAGCGTATCTCCCGTGGTGGCACCCTTTAGACCGACAGCCGCAACAATGTCTCCTGCATAGGCGACATCGATTTCCTCACGCTTGTTCGCGTGCATCTTGAGCAATCGACCGATACGATCCTTCGTGCCCTTAGTCACATTCAACACAGGCGATCCGGTCTTCAACGTTCCGGAGTACACACGGAAGAACACTAGCTGACCAGCAAACGGGTCGGTCATCATCTTGAATGCGAGCGCAGAAAAAGGGTCGCTATCATCCGGCTTCCGCTCAACTTCTTTTCCTGTATTCGGATCAATGCCCTTGACCGGTGGAATATCCATCGGCGATGGAAGATAATCGACCACAGCGTCCAACAGTTGCTGCACACCCTTATTCTTAAAGGCCGACCCACAGAGCACCGGCGTAACCTTCATGGCAATCGTCGCCGCCCTAATCGCCCGCTTAATCTCTTCTTCAGTCAGCGCGTGCCCATTGAGATACTTTTCCATGACCTGCTCGTCGAACTCAGCGACGGCATCGATCATTTTCTCGCGATACTCCTTCGCCTGATCGAGCAGATTGTCAGGAATATCCCCGACGACATACTTCGCACCCAACGTCTCGTCGTCGTAAAAGAATCCTTTCATCTTGACCAAGTCGACAGTCCCTCGAAACTCACTCTCACGCCCAATAGGAATCTGAATCGGAACAGGATTGGCGCCAAGACGATCAATGATCGACTGAACACTGGCGAAGAATTCTGCGCCAATTCGATCCATCTTGTTCATAAACGCAATGCGTGGCACCGAATATTTATCGGCCTGCCGCCACACCGTCTCAGACTGAGGTTCTACACCTTGAACCGAATCGAATGCCGCTACCGCTCCGTCGAGCACACGCAACGACCGCTCCACCTCAATCGTAAAGTCTACGTGGCCAGGCGTATCGATAATATTGATCCGATGCTCACGCCAAAAACAGGTTGTCGCAGCAGCCGTGATCGTAATTCCACGTTCACGCTCCTGCTCCATCCAGTCCATGGTAGCAGCGCCCTCATGGACCTCGCCGATCTTATGCGTCATTCCAGTGTAAAACAGAATGCGCTCGGTCGTCGTTGTCTTCCCGGCATCGATGTGAGCCATGATGCCGATGTTTCGCGTATGTTCTAATGATGTTTGACGAGCCACTTCATTCCCCTAAAAAACACATGTGCCACAAGTCAAGCCGAACTTCACTGCTGCGACCCGCCAACACCCGAAACTGCGATTCGCAGCACGGCTCAACTGCAGCACAGTACGACGCTACCAGCGATAATGGGCGAAGGCTTTATTCGCTTCCGCCATCCGATGCACGTCTTCCCGTTTCTTCACAGAGGCGCCGGTATTATTCGACGCATCCATCAATTCAGCAGCCAAGCGTTCCCGCATGCTTTTCCCGCCGCGAGTCCGCGAATACTCAGCCAACCAACGAAGAGCCAACGACACCCTCCTCGCCGGGCGGATCTCGACAGGAACCTGATACGAGGCTCCACCGACACGCCTCGACTTCACTTCAACAATCGGCTTCACATTATCAATGGCAGCCTTGAAGACCTTCAACGGATCATTCCCAGTCTTCTCCTGAATCGCATCGAAGGCTCCGTAGCAAATACGCTCCGCCGTGCTCTTCTTTCCGCCGCTCATCAGCGTATTCACAAACTTCCCAACAAGCTTATCGCGATATCGCACATCAGGAAGGACTTCGCGCTGATCCAGAAATTTACTTCTTGGCATGTCAGATACTCTTTCTCGTTAATCCAGAATTTACTTCGGACGCTTGGCGCCGTACTTCGAACGGCTCTGCTTACGATCAGCCACACCGACGGCATCGAGAGCACCGCGCACCAAATGGTAGCGAACGCCGGGAAGGTCCTTGACGCGGCCGCCACGCACAAGCACAATCGAGTGCTCCTGCAGGTTATGCCCGACACCAGGGATATACGTCGTGACTTCCATGCCGTTCGTCAATCGAACGCGAGCCACTTTACGCAACGCCGAGTTCGGCTTCTTCGGAGTCGTCGTATACACACGGAGACAAACTCCCCGTTTTTGAGGACAGCCTTTGAGCGCCGGACTCTTCGTCTTCGCCTTGACGAGGTTTCGCCCTTTTCGCACTAACTGATTGATTGTCGGCATCGTGTTCTAACCCTTATCGCTTTCAAAAATCCCACGGGCGTCTTCCGCAAAGCCGTCGGATTATAGTGATGCAATTACCGCCTGTCAAGTCGCCCCAAGAACCACCTGAATTCCGCAACAATTACGAACGAGCAGCCCCTTCACCGGCGGTGGCTGCCGCCCGCTCTTGTCCGACTTCAGCGCCGCCGGAAGCAGCCGCTACCGCAACTGGAGCGGCTTTTTCGCTGATGACGAACGTATCGCGATACTCCTCAAATCCCGCTCCGGCCGGAATCAAGCGACCGACGATGACGTTCTCCTTCAACCCGAGCAGACTATCTTCGCGTCCATTGATCGCCGCTTCCGTCAAGACACGCGTCGTTTCCTGGAACGATGCGGCAGAAATAAAGCTATCAGTGGTTAATGCTGCCTTAGTAATACCTAGGAGAACCGGTTTACCAAGAGCCGGCGTGCCGCCCTTCTCCAAGACGCGGTCGTTCGCCTTCTCGAATAAGGCCTTGCTCACCTGGCTGCCAGGCAAGAATTCAGTATCACCCGGATCTTCGATCCGCACCTTGCGCAACATCTGACGCACGATGATTTCGATATGCTTGTCGTTGATGGTCACACCCTGCAACCGATAGACGTCCTGCACTTCATCAACAAGATATTTCTGGAGCTCATTCGGCCCCAACACATCGAGAATATCGTGCGGATTGGCCGAACCGTCCATCAACGGCTCACCGGCACGCACCCAGTCTCCTTCGTGCACATTGACGTGCTTACCCTTAGGTATAAGATATTCCTTCACGTCGCCCATCTTATTGTCGACGAGCACTTTCCGCTGCCCCTTCACGAACCCGCCGTAGGAAACTTCGCCGTCGATTTCACTGATGACGGCCTGTTCCTTCGGCTTGCGCGCCTCGAACAGCTCGGCCACACGCGGAAGACCTCCGGTGATGTCCTTGGTCTTCGTCGTTTCGCGCGGGATCTTCGCCAGCACGTCTCCGGGATGCACCGCCGCACCTTTTTCGACAAAAATATGGGCGCCGACCGGCAGCAGATAGCGGGCCACGTTCGCTCCCGCCGCAACCTTCGCCGTCTTACCTCCGTCATCCTTAATCGAAATGCGGGGACGAAGCGTCGCACCCGAATGCTCGATGATCACCTTACGCGAAAGACCGGTGACCTCGTCGAACTCATCCTTCATGGTTACGCCTTCGATGATGTCACCGTAGGCAATCCGTCCACCGACTTCCGTGAGGATCGTCAGTGAATAGGGATCCCATTCGACCAGCTTTTGGCCAAGAGCGATTTTATCACCGTCGCCAATCTTGATCTTGGCGCCATAGACCACGGGATACTTCTCCCGTTCACGGCCGCTCTCATCGACGATCGCGATCTTCGCGTTACGACTCATCACCACCCATTCGCCCTCTTTGTTTCGGACGGCGATTCCAGGGGTCGGAATGTCGGCATTCTTCTTCGCATCAAAACTCAAGAACTTAATGCGACCGGCATGCTTCGATTCGACAATTGTCTGCTCGACGACTTTGCTCGCCGTACCTCCGATGTGGAACGTACGCATGGTCAACTGCGTTCCAGGCTCACCGATCGATTGCGCCGCAATGACGCCGACGGGTTCACCCTTCTCGACGAGCCGTCCACGAGCAAGGTCGCGGCCGTAACAGGCCTGACAGACGCCGCGCGGCGCCTGACACGTCAGCACAGACCGGATCTTCACGCGCTCAACGCCGGCCTCAACGACCGCCTTCGTACGATCTTCGTTGATCTCTTCATTGCGCGACACGATGATTTCACCGGTCACGGGATCGCGGATATCTTCTGCAGCCAAGCGACCCAGCACACGCTCTTCCAACGGCTGAATGATTTCACCACCCTCAATGAGGGGGCTCACCATAATGCCGTCGTGCGTGCCGCAATCGATCTCATAAATGATCACGTCCTGGGCGATGTCGACCAAGCGACGGGTCAAATACCCGGAGTTCGCGGTCTTCAATGCCGTATCCGCGAGACCTTTGCGGGCACCGTGCGTCGAAATGAAATACTGCAGCACCGTCAACCCTTCGCGGAAATTCGCCGTAATCGGCGTTTCGATGATTTCACCCGACGGCTTAGCCATCAGTCCGCGCATACCGCCGAGCTGACGAATTTGCTGTGAACTACCTCGCGCGCCGGAATCGGCCATCATGAAAATAGGATTGAAGGATTCGGCCTTGGCGGGATCGCCGCCGGCACCGAGCTCCTTCATCATTTCATTCGCGACCTGCTCCGATACGTGCGCCCAGATGTCGATGACTTTATTGTAACGTTCGCCGTTGGTGATTAACCCTTCGGCGTACTGCTTCTCAATCTCGCCGACTTCGTGCTGCGCCTTTTCGATGAACACACCCTTTTTCGTCGGGATGTGCATATTATCGACGCAAATCGACACGCCGGCTCTCGTCGCATAGAAGAAACCGAGATCCTTGATCTTATCGAGGAACACAACCGTGTCCCGATGACCGGTCTGCCGATAGACCGTGTCGATCAGCTTGGTCATTTCTTTCTTCGTCATCAGCTTATTGGCGCTGGCGAACGGCATGCTTGCAGGAAGAATTTCCGACAGAAGCACGCGCCCAACCGTGCTCTGTACCAACACGCCGCCGAGACGCACCTTGATACGAGCATGCTCTTCGACTTCGCGCGCATCGTAGGCAATCCGCACTTCCTCGGGGGACCCGAAGATCTTGTTCTCGCCCTTGACGCCCACGCGTTCTTTGGTGAGCCAGTAGACACCCAACACCATGTCCTGTGAAGGCACCGCAATCGGCTTTCCGTTCGCCGGAGACAAGATGTTGTTGATCGACATCATCAGCACGCGCGCTTCAACCTGCGCTTCGACGGACAACGGCACGTGAACGGCCATCTGGTCTCCGTCGAAGTCCGCGTTGAACGCTGCGCAGACGAGCGGATGCAACTTAATGGCTTTACCTTCCACCAAGACCGGATCGAAGGCTTGAATACCCAGTCGGTGAAGAGTCGGCGCACGATTCAACAGCACCGGATGCTCGCGAATCACTTCGTCGAGCACATCCCACACTTCGGGGCGCTCTTTTTCGACCAAGCGCTTGGCGCTCTTAATCGTCGTCGCGGCACCGCGCTCTTCCAGCTTGTGGAAGATGAACGGCTTGAACAACTCCAGCGCCATCTTCTTCGGGAGTCCGCACTGGTTCAGGCGGAGATCTGGCCCGACCACGATGACCGTACGGCCGGAGTAGTCGACCCGCTTTCCGAGCAAGTTCTGGCGGAAGCGGCCCTGCTTACCCTTGAGCATGTCGCTCAAGGACTTGAGCGGACGCTTGTTGGGTCCGCGGATCGCACGGCCTCGACGGCCGTTATCGAACAAGGCGTCGACGGCTTCCTGCAGCATGCGCATTTCATTGCGGATGATGACGCCAGGCGCTTTCAATTCCATCAAGCGCTTCAACCGGTTGTTCCGGTTGATGACGCGGCGATAGAGGTCGTTCAAGTCGGACGTCGCAAACCGGCCGCCATCAAGCGGAACCAGCGGGCGCAATTCCGGCGGCAACACCGGGATCACGTCCATGATCATCCACTCCGGCTTGTTGCCGGACTTGCGGAATGCTTCGAGGACTTTCAACCGCTTCGCGTACTTCTTCTTCAAGGCGGCCGACGCCGACGTCTTCGCCTTGATCTGAATCTCATCCCACAAACTATTGATGTCGATCTTGCGCAGCAAATCGCGAATAGCTTCTGCGCCGATCCCGACCTTAAATCCGCTGGATCCGAACTCAGACTGCAACGTGCGCAGCTTGTCTTCCGGAACCAATTCCTTTTCAGAGAGATCCGTCGATCCCGGATCGACGCAGACATAGCTCTCGAAATAGAGGATCTTCTCAAGTTGCTTCAAGCTCATATCGAGCAACGTCCCGATACGGCTCGGCACACCTTTGAGGAACCAGATATGCGCGACCGGAGCGGCCAACTCGATATGTCCCATGCGCTCGCGGCGCACTTTGGACTGAATGACCTCGACGCCGCACTTGTCGCAGACGATCCCGCGATGCTTCATGCGCTTATACTTGCCGCAATTGCACTCCCAGTCCTTAATCGGACCGAAAATCTTCGCGCAGAAGAGGCCGTCCTTTTCCGGCTTAAACGACCGGTAATTGATCGTCTCCGGCTTCTTCACTTCGCCGTAAGACCAGGACCGGATCTTCTCGGGCGACGCAATGCGAATCCGCATCGAATCAAACGACACCGCATCACGCGGCTTCTCAAACAATGTATATACGCCTTCCAATGTAGGACCTCCTCTGATACCGGCTTTCAACCGGCACACAAGTGGTTAGTCTTGCGACTTCAGCAACTCGACGTCGAGCCCCAAACTCTGCAACTCTTTGACCAAGACATTAAACGATTCGGGCAACCCTGGTTCCAAGAACGGTTCACCCTTCACAATTGCTTCATACATACGCGACCGGCCCGGGACGTCGTCGGACTTGACCGTCAGGAACTCCTGCAGCGTCGACGCAGCGCCATACGCCTGCAAGGCCCAGACTTCCATTTCTCCAAGCCGCTGACCGCCGAACTGGGCTTTACCGCCCAAGGGCTGTTGCGTGACCAGAGAATAGGGTCCGATAGACCGTGCGTGAATCTTGTCGTCCACCAAGTGGTGGAGTTTCAGTACGTACATGTAGCCCACGGTGACCGGACTGGCAAAAGTCTCTCCGGTTCGCCCGTCCACCAATGTGCTTTGCCCGCTCGGCGGCAATTTTGCCTTGATGAGCAGATCCTTGATTTCTTTTTCAGACGCCCCGTCGAATACCGGGCTTGCCACCTTGATCCCCAGCGCCTTGGCCGCCCACCCGAGGTGAGTCTCCAAGATCTGCCCGACGTTCATACGTGAGGGCACGCCGAGAGGATTCAGCACGATTTCGACTGGTGTGCCGTCCGGCAAATAGGGCATATCCTCTTCCGGCAACACGCGCGACACGACACCCTTGTTTCCATGTCGTCCCGCCATCTTGTCGCCGACCTGAATCTTGCGCTTCATCGCGACATACACCTTCACCAGCTTGATCACGCCGGGAGGCAATTCGTCGCCGCGCTTCAGACGGCCGACCTTTTCGTCGTACAGCGTCTGGAGAATCTCGATCTGTTCCTTCGCCCGCCGCTCCACATCCTCGAGTTCCTTCTGTTCATCCGGATCGCTCAGGATGATGTGGCGTACGGTGTCATCGGGCAACCGCTTGAGAATCTCGGCCGTCAGCTTGCCCTTCTTCTTCAGAATGACATCGCCGGTATCCGGATCCATCAAGTCGCGGCCGACCACTTTACCAAGCAAGAGCTTGCGAATCTTCTTCGTCTTCTCTTCATCGATGATGCGCAGCTCTTCATGATGATCGCGCTGCAACTTCATCTGGTCGTCGCTCTCAATGCTCTTGGAGCGCTCGTCTTTATCCAGCCCTTTGCGGGAGAAAATCTTAACGTCGACCACGATCCCTTCGACACCCGGAGGAACGGTCAACGAGGTGTCTTTCACATCGCCGGCCTTTTCTCCGAAGATCGCCCGGAGCAGCTTCTCTTCCGGCGTCAACTGCGTCTCGCCCTTCGGCGTGACCTTGCCGACCAGAATATCGCCCGGCTTCACTTCGGCGCCGATGCGAATGATGCCGCTCTCGTCGAGATTGCGGAGCGCTTCTTCTCCGATATTGGGAATATCGCGGGTCACCTCTTCCTTGCCCAGCTTCGTGTCCCGCGCTTCCAGCTCGAACTCTTCAATGTGAATAGACGTAAACGCGTCCTCACGAACCAGCTTCTCGCTCAAGAGGATCGCGTCTTCGAAGTTGTATCCACCCCAGGGCATGAAGGCCACCAGGATGTTCTTCCCCAACGCCAATTCTCCATGATCGATGGCCGGACCATCCGCCAGCACCTGCCCAACCTTCACGGGCTGTCCCAAGCGGACTACCGGCGTCTGGGTAATACAGGTGTTCTGGTTCGAGCGCTGGAACTTGATCAGGTCATACACGTCCAGACCTGAATCCTTCCCCTTGCGCCCTTCCTTCCCCTCAGCACGCACGACGATACGGGTCGCATCCACGCTCTCCACGACACCTGGGCGGCGTGCCTGCACGACGTAGCCTGAATCTCTGGCCACGACGGCTTCCATGCCGGTTCCGACGAGCGGTGAGTCGGACGTGACCAACGGCACCGCCTGACGTTGCATGTTGGATCCCATCAAGGCACGGTTCGCGTCGTCATGTTCCAAGAACGGAACCAACGCCGTCGCGACACTGACGACCTGCTTCGGCGACACGTCCATGTAGTCGATCTTGTCCGACGTCGCGGTGACAAAGTCTCCGCCATGACGCGCCGTAATCATTTCTGAGGTCAAACGCCCGCCGTTATCGACGGTCGAGTTGGCCTGCGCGATGAGATATTTATCGCCTTCGATGGCCGAAAGGAACTCGATCTCGTCGGAGACGCGCCCTTTCACGACCTTCCGATAGGGCGCCTCGATGAACCCGAACTGATTGATCCTGGCGTACGTTGCCAGAGACGTAATCAGACCGATGTTCGGACCTTCCGGCGTCTCAATCGGACAAATGCGGCTATAGTGAGACGGGTGCACGTCGCGAACTTCAAAACCTGCGCGTTCCCGAGTCAAACCGCCCGGACCGAGCGCCGACAAGCGGCGCTTGTGGGTGATTTCCGCCAAGGGATTTGTCTGGTCCATGAACTGCGACAACTGACTGCTGCTAAAGAATTCCTTCACGGCCGCAACGACCGGCTTGGCATTGATGAGATCGTGAGGAAGCACCGTCTCCATATCCAGGAGATTCATGCGTTCCTTGATGCTCCGCTCCATCCGCACAAGCCCGAGGCGGAATTGATTCTCCAATAGTTCCCCGACTGAACGCACACGACGATTACCCAAGTGGTCGATATCGTCGATGTCGCCTTTACCCATCTTCAGGTTCACGAGATAGCGGATGACCTCGACAATGTCCTGCGCCGTCAAGGTCCGCTGCTCGAGCGGGAGATCCAGCGTCAGCTTGCTGTTCAGCTTAAGTCGGCCCACCGGAGACAGGTCATACCGCTTGGAATTCAGGAACAGGTTGTCGAACAACGCACGGGCCGTTTCCACGGAAGGAGTCTCACCCGGACGCAAGCGGCGATAGATTTCGACCATCGCTTCTTCTTTGGTCTCGATCTTTTCCATTTCGAGCGTGTCGAGAATGACCGGCGTCGCCGTCGCGGTATCGAAATAGATGACCTTGAATTCTTCGACGTCGCTCTCGAGGATCTTCTCCACGATCTCCGCCGTCAGCCGCTGGTTCTTCTCGGCAATCTTGTTCTTCTTGGCATCCACGATTTCCGTCAAGATCGCACGACCGACCAACTCTTCTGGAGTCAGCGGAATCTCTTTCACGCCGGCGGCCTTCAACTTGGCGATGAGGCCCTTGGTCAGCTTGGCTCCCTCGCGCACAAGCGGTTCCTTACTCCCCTTTTCCGTGACCTCGACAGAAGCTCGAAGCCCCTGATGAATATCGGCATCCAGTTTCCGGAACAACTTGCCCTTCACCAGTCGAATCTCTTCGACGGGGTAGTACATCTTGAGCAAGTCGTCGCTGGAAAAATTAAAGGCCTTCAGCAGAATCGTCGTCGGCATTTTTCGCCGGCGGTCGATCCGCACATATAGGATGTCCTTCGCGTCGAACTCGAAATCGAGCCAGGATCCTCGATAGGGGATAATGCGCGCCGAGTACAACACCTTCCCGCTGGCATGCGTACGACCCTTGTCGTGGGTAAACGATGCACCAGGTGAACGGTGCAACTGACTCACGACGACCCGCTCGGTCCCGTTGATAATGAACGTGCCGCGCTCCGTCATCAGCGGCAGCTCGCCGACATAGACTTCCTGCTCGCGGACGTCCAGCACCTTCTTTCGTGGGCCCTTGTCTTCTTTGTCGAACACGACCAGGCGCACGCGAAGCTTGAGCGGGACCGCGAAGGTCATGCCCTGTTCAATGCACTCTCGCTCGTCGTACTTGGGCGTCCCCAGGGTATAGCTGGAGAATTCCAGTACGGCCGTATTGTTATAGTCAGGAATCGGGAAGACACTGGCCAGCGCGGCCTGCAAGCCCTGATCCTTACGGCGCTCGGGCTCGACTTCCATTTGCAGGAACTCTTCGTACGAGCGCTTTTGAATTTCAATCAGGTCAGGGATAGCGATGCTGGCCCGGATGCGTGAGTAATCTTTCCGTTCGACGAACTCCTGAAGAGTCGTTTCGGGCATGCGCACTCCTCCACACACTATGGTTGGCTTCGGGTGCCGTCAGTTGAGACAGCACCCGAAGACGATCGGACAATGCTGCTTACTTAATCTCGACCTTGGCGCCGCTCTCCTCGAGCTTCTTCTTCATCGTGTCGGACTCTTCCTTGGTCGCGCCGGTCTTCACGGGCTTCGGTGCGCCTTCCACGAGATCCTTCGCTTCCTTCAGCCCAAGGCTCGTCAATTCACGCACCACCTTGATGACCTGGATCTTCTTGTCGGCAGGAGCCGACACGAGAATCACGTCGAAAGCGGTCTTCTCTTCGGCGGCAGCAGCCGCGCCGGCAGCCGGGGCTGCGGCCATGGCAACAGGCGCCGCGGCGGTCACGCCAAAGCGGGTCTCCAAACCCTTCACCAACTCCGCCAAGTCGAGCACGCTCATGCCCTCAATGGCCTTGATCAATTCTTCCTGCGAAAATTTTGTAGTGGTAGCTGACATGTCTCCCTCCCCTTTCTTTTTGTCCTGAATGGCTGCAACAACTCGCACAAATTTTGACAACACTGCGCTCAAGGTATAGACCACGCCGCGTATCGGCCCTTGCATGGCCGATAACAACATAGCAATGAGCACTTCCTTCTTGGGAAGCTTGGCAATGGCTGCGAGATCCGCCGCCTGCACGATCTTCCCTTCCAACACTCCGACTGTGACCTTGATCTTTTCGTCGCGCTTCTCCGCCCCGATCCAATCGCGCAAGATCTTGGCAGGCAAGACGGGATCGTCATAGCCGATCACCATCCCCGTCGGGCCCTTCAGATGGGCCTTGAGACCGGCCAAGCCTGTCCCCTCAGAAGCCCGAATCGCGAGGGTATTCTTCATGATCCGGTACTCAGCCTTCACCCCGCGCAATTGCTTGCGCAGCTCGGTGACCTGATTCACCGGAAGACCGACGGATTCGGTCAAGATCGCGATTCTTGCGCGGCCGAATATCTCGGCAAGTTCCGCAACCGCTGGTGCTTTAAGATCCTTCTTCATACCTGACCCTTTCTCTCCAGACGCCGGCCACGCCGGCGCTCGCTTAACTCCACTGCTTGGTCAACGCCATCGCATCTAACTGCACTCCAGGACCCATAGTGCTGGAAATCGTGGCGCTCTTCAGATAGCGGCCCTTGCAGGACGCCGGCTTCGCCTTGATGACGGATTCAAGAATGGCCGAGGCGTTGTCGTACAGCTTGTCGATGTCAAACGACACCTTGCCGACCGCCACCTGCACGATACCCGCCTTTTCGACCTTGAACTCGACCCGGCCCTTGCGAATTTCCGCCACGGCCTTCCCGACCTCAAACGTGACCGTGCCGGTCTTCGGATTCGGCATAAGCCCACGCGGACCGAGCTGTTTTCCCAACTTTCCCACTGACGCCATGAGATCCGGCGTGGAGATGGCATAGTCGAAATCCATCCAACCACCCTTGATCTTCTCCATGAGATCGTCGGATCCCACGTAGTCGGCGCCGGCCTGACGGGCCTCTTGCTCCTTGTCGCCCTTGGCGAATACCAGGACACGAACCTTCTTGCCCGTCCCATGCGGGAGCGCCGTGGTGCCCCGGACCATCTGGTCGGATCGCTTCGGATCCACACCCAAACGCAAGGCAATATCGACCGACTCATCGAACTTCGCATAGGCCGACTTCTTGACGACGTCGACAGCTTCACGCAAGGCGTACATGCGCGGTTCGACTTTCTCTAACGCGGCCTTCATCTTCTTTCCCATACCTCGTACTCCTTCTTCCCGAACGCTATCCGCGCTATCCCTGTACTACGACACCCATGCTTCTGGCCGTTCCGGCAATGATCTTGATCGCGCCTTCCAGGTCCGCCGCATTCAAATCAGACTGCTTCTTCTGGGCGATGTCGCGCAGCTGAGCCTGAGTAATCTTTCCGACCTTATCTTTTTGCGGCACGCCCGATCCCTTGATGATGCCCGCCGCTTTCTTCAACAGATCCGACGCCGGAGGCGTCTTCATAATGAAGGTGAAGGATCGATCCTTATACACGGTGATGACCACCGGAATAATGCTATCGCCTTCCTTCTGGGTCTTCGCGTTGAACTGCTTGCAGAACTCCATGATGTTGACGCCGTGCTGACCGAGCGACGGGCCGACGGGAGGAGCCGGATTGGCCTTCCCAGCGGGAATCTGCAACTTAATGAGAGCGGATACTTCCTTTGCCATGTGAATCTCCTCAGAACGTCAGCGCTGCCACGTTCAACAGCAACAACGACACACCTTAAATTCGCTCAACCTGCAGGAACCCCAGTTCCACCGGCGTCGAGCGCCCGAAAATACTGACCATCAACTTCAACCGACTGTGATCCTGATCCACCTCATCGACCAATCCGTTGAAGCCCAGGAACGGACCGTCGACGATGCGAACATTGTCGCCCTTGATGAACTTGACCTGCTCGCGCGGCCCGGACTGCCCGGCATCCACCTGCTTGAGCAGCGACTCCACTTCCTCGGTCGTCAGCGGAAGCGGGAGCGCCCCGCCCCCGACAAACCCGGTGACCTTCGGCGTCTCCTTGATCATCTGCATCGTCTCGTCTTGCAACGGCGTTTCCAGCTCCACCAGCACATAGCCGGGGAAAAACTTCCGTCGAGACGTCCGCCGCTTCCCGTCCTTGATTTCAATTACATCCTCGGTCGGAACCAGGACCTGACCAAGCTTCTCAACGAGCCCCATCTGATTGGCTCGCTCCAAGAGGCTGGTCTTCACGCGTCCCTCAAACCCCGCGTACGTATGAATGACGTACCAGTTTTTTGTCATGCCCCACCCTCAGGTCAAGAAATCAGGACGCGCCTCCGCGAGACGCACATCCGTCGAACGATCAAATAATCTTACTGACCAGCCACACCAAGAACGAGTCGATCACCGACAAATAGAGCGACATCAAGATACAAAACACAATCACCACAGTCGTCGAACCGATGGTTTCAGCCCTGGTCGGAAACGACACTTTCTTCAACTCCGCGCGAACTTCCGCGAGGAACAACTTGATAGATTCGGTCATCCGCTTAAACATCGACCCCTCCGCCTCATCATCCAGCACAGCCCGCCACATCTATCACACCGATCCCGAGCGCACTCAGTGTGGCAGGGGCACTAGGATTTGAACCTAGACCATCGGTTTTGGAGACCGAGGTGCTGCCATTGACACCATGCCCCTACAGGACCCGCATCGCCGGCGCGACACCGGCCTCGGCCTACTTCACTTCTTTATGGGCAATATGCTTCCGACAAAACTTGCAGAACTTATTGCGCTCCAACCGATCCGGATCGTTCTTCTTATTCTTGTTGGTCGAATAGTTCCGCTGCTTGCATACCGTGCACGCTAAATCGATAACCTCACGCATCTCACTCTCCTCGTTAGGCGAATACGTTATTGGACCGAGAAAGAGGGATCGAAACGATCGCCCCGCTCTTCAGACCGCCGTTACGCCAGAATCTCGGTGACCACGCCGGAGCCGACCGTCTTGCCGCCCTCGCGCACCGCAAAGCGGAGCCCCTGCTCCATGGCGATCGGGCTGATCAATTCACCCGTCACACTCACGTTATCCCCCGGCATGACCATTTCC
>JAURZE010000020.1 GCA_030653545.1 Nitrospira sp.
GCCGGAGTTGGTTGCGGCGATCGACGAGTTCATTCGGCTCAATAACAAGAACCCCAAGCCGTTCGTGTGGACCAAAACCGTCGACGACATTCTGAAGAAGATCAAGCATTGTAAAGCCATGATTGAGACACCACACTAGCATCGGGTTTAGGTAGAGTCAACGCAACGCGTGAGGCAAAGCACGACGTAGCCGCGGATTGACAATCGCTATTCACGTCGCCACGATGACGCCATGCGAACGGTCTCCAATCCTCCAAATCCATTTGACTCGTCTCATCGTGAATTGCTGGAGCCTGCTCCCGCGGCAACTGTGCAGATCTTTCGCGACGCGAGCCGGGAAATCCTGAGTCGCAATGACAGCCCCGATCTTCCCTTTCGCTGGAGCGTCAATCCCTACCGAGGCTGTTTCCATGGTTGCGCCTATTGCTATGCCCGTCCTTCGCACGAGTATTGGGGATTCGGAGCCGGGACCGATTTTGAGTCCAAACTGGTGGTGAAGGAGGATGCGGCAACTCTGTTGCGTCAGGCATTTGAGCGTCCGTCCTGGAAGGGCGAGCTGATCGTATTTTCCGGGAACACCGACTGCTACCAACCGTTGGAAGCCTCGTACGGGCTGACGCGCGCTTGTTTAGAAGTCTGTGCCGACTATCGGAATCCGGTGGGCATCATTACGAAGGGTGCATTGGTGCTCCGTGACCTGGATGTGTTGACGAAGCTGCGTCAGCAATCCTGGATACGGGTTTACTTCAGTATTCCGTTTACCGATGAGGAGGTGGCCAGAAAGATGGAACCCCATGCTCCATCAATCGGCAAACGATTCGAGACGATGAAGGTTCTCTCCGAGGCAGGGATCTCGACCGGCATTTCAATCGCACCGGTGATTCCTGGGCTTAATGATGAAGCGATTCCTGAGCTGCTTGAGCGGGCGCGGGCCGCCGGTGCGTGCACGGCGACGTTCAGTTTGCTGCGGCTCTCCGGTAGCGTGGAGTCCGTTTTTCTGGAGCGAATCAAGGACGCATTCCCGGACCGATTCTCGAAAATCACCAATCGCCTTCGCGAGGTGCGAGGAGGCCGGCTCTCCGAGTCAGCCTTTTTCGATCGCCACCATGGATCGGGAACCTATTGGCAGATGATCGAGCGGTTGTTCGAGGTGGCGAGGCGTCGGGCTGGTTTTGCATGCGATCGGGAGGGTGCGATTCCCGATACGTTCAGGCGACCCGGCGGAGTTCAGACCGCATTGTTTAATGACGAGGAGGAAGGATGAAGCACAATCCCGGGTTTCTGAAGCTGGTGGAGCAAGCCAGGGCGCGCGTCACGGAATGTACGGTGGCGGATGTACAGCGCCGCATCGTTCGCGGCGAGCAGTTTCACTTTATCGATGTACGGGAAGACCATGAGTTTGCGACGGATCATGCCAAGGGGGCTTGTCACCTCGGCAAGGGAATTATCGAGCGTGATATCGAAACGATGATTCCGGAGAAGCAGGGCGATTGTCCTGCATTGCGGCGGCGGCTTCCGTTCGGTACTGGCGGCGGACGCTCTGCAACAGATGGGCTATACGAGCGTGGTATCGATGGATGGGGGAATCAAGGCTTGGAGAGAGGCCGGCTGTCCACTTGAAAGAGGGCAGCCGGCCTAGCCCGAGAACGCTACTTGTTTACGCGATCGAACTCTTTAATCACTTGTTCGGTGAGATCGACGGTGTCTTTGCTGTAGATCACGATTTTCACGGTCTGTTCGCTTCCGCGGTCGACCACAATCGAGAAGCCGCCCTTCTCGGCCACTGTTTGTGTGGCTGAGCCGATGCGCTTCATGTAGTCGTCGACGAGTTCTTTCTGCTTGCCCTGAAGCTCCTGATTGAATTCCTGCGCGCGCTTTTGGTAGTCCTGGATTCTTGTCCGGAACTGCGCTTCTTTGTCTTTCTTCTCGGCCTCGCCCAACTTGGCGAGTTGCTCTTTGAGCTGTTTTTCATAATTCCGCAGTTCTTCTTCGTCCCGGGAGAGCAGTTTCTGTCTCGTGGTGACGTATTCCTTGAGCCCTTCAAGCGCTTTCTTGCCGGCTTTGGATTTCTCAAGGACCGTCTGCGGGTCAACGACTCCCATCTTGAAGGCGTCAGCTGCCTGCACGGTCGTCGAGAGCGGTCCCAGCAGCAGAGAGAAGAGGGCGGTAACGATAATCGTCTGTACGACGGGGATGCGCATATGAACACTCCTTAGGCTAAGCACGACACGGATGTGCGGGTAAGCATCGGTCAGAATAACGAGGCGATGAGAGCCTGTCAAGGCAGTGCGAAGGGGCTAGACGAAATAGCGACTGGTGTCGAATTGATGCTCCGTATTGTCGATCAGTCGCACGATGCTGTGACGATAGTCGCCGGATGCATCTTTGCTGGTGAGGTCCAGCTCCGGGCCGCTATCCATCAGGTTGCCTTCGGGATCGGCAATGACTTTCACCAGCGGTCGTTCGGCATCGGCTCGCTCGACTGCAGGTTTGAGGACGACGGCCAGCTCGTCGGTATTCAGCATGACGAGGCTGCCGATGGGGACGATACCGACGCAGTTGACGAATAGCTTCAAGAGCGTTGCGTCAAAACTTTTCCCCGACTTGCCGAACATGATGTTCAGCACCTTGGAGGGCGACATCGGTTCGCGCCGGTACACGCGTGAGGAGGTCATGGCGTCATAACAGTCGGCAATCATCAGGATGCGACCGGTGAGCGACAGTTTCCAGGGCGTCTTCAACTTCGGATAGCCGGAGTAATCGAGGTTCATGTGATGCTCGAATGAGGCGGCGGCCATGCGGGCGGGGAGATTGGTAATTCCACGCAACTCCGCGAGGCTCAGGACGCCTTCGGTCGGATGATTCCGCATCGCGACCCACTCTTCGTCGGAAAACTCGCCGGGCTTATTCAGCACCTCAAGGGGAATCGTCGATTTGCCCATGTCGTGAAACAGCGCAGCTAATCCGAGATCCGCCAGCGCGACCTTGGGATAGCCGGTACGGTTGGCCAAGGCAATCGAGAGCAAGGAGACGTTGACCGAGTGGTTGTGCGTGTATTGATCGTGGCATCGCAGGGTGGTCAATCCCAAGAGGGTGGCCTCGTCCTGCATCATCAAGTCCACGATGTTCTGGATGGCTCGCTTCGCCTGCTTGAAGTTGACCGTGCCGCCGTCCCGCACAGACTTCTCGAGCCCCCCGACGGCGCTGGCGGCTTTGGCGTAGGCATTCTTGGACTGGATCTTTTGTTGAACTTTCGGGTCCGTGGTAGTCTCGCCGGGTTTCCCCGAACCGGATCCGGTATTGAGATCCTCGTGGAGCTCCAGCTCGCGAGGATCCTCCAAGTCGATGCCGTTGACTTCGCGCGCTTTCAGCTCTTGCCGGAAGTCGTCCACGGATTTTGTGGTGGGATCCAGACTGACGAAGAGATAGGCGAATTCCCGAAGGTCCTTCGATGCCACGGCGGAACCAAATGTCAGGCCGCCGATTTTCCACCTGTTCAGTGAATCGATGATGCTGCCGATGACGGCCATCTGTTGGGCGTTGACCTTCAGATGACTTTCGCCGAGGAACAGGAAGTCGTTTTGCAACCGAAGGGTGACCGGCTGGTCGTGGGCCAGCGTTTGTATCAGCGTGAGCATGGTCTCAACGGGCTTGTCCAGCGCGGCGTTGGTCCGGCCATGAATCTTTGAGGTCTTGATGAGCGTGTTGAGTTGCGTAATCAGCTGGAAGCCCAGCATGACGAGTTGCTGGTCGAGAATGTCGCCGGCCTCGGATCCGTGGCCGATTTTCTGCGACAGAGATTTTTCGTGGGTCAGCAGCGGCTGCGTCTGGTCGTCCTTGGCGGCGGGCTGAACGAGCTTGAAGTCACTCACGGGGCGTCCTCATGTAGCGTGGGTTGAGGCGTGCTTGCCTTGGACTGCTTATGCAGTTGCGAGATCGCCATGGTGCAGGCCTGGCGAACTGCGGTGCTTCCTTTTTTCTTCCCGAGTTCTAAGGTGGCGATTGCGGCGGGGGTGGCCAGTTTCCCGAGGGCTTCGGCGGCCAGCACGGCACATTCCTCTTTTTTCTTCCTGTTGGTCCAGGCCCATTCGGTGAAGAGACCCTGCCAATAGGGAATGGCTTCATCTCCGCAGGTGGCGCGGATCGCTTGATACAGTCCGCGCTTTTCGCTCAACGGGCGTTCCAGAAATGTGTCGTCGGAGAGGATCGGGGTCCACTGGGGAAACGGAGCGGTATATTGTCCGGTGGCCAACAACTTCAATGCGGCGATACGAACAGTATCCTCGGCATCGGACAGGCAGAGGATGAGTCTGGCGCCGTTGCCGTTAGGCCTGAGCAGACCGAATACCCGGATCGCTTCCTTGCGGACCTGCGCATCCGGATACCGCACGAGTTTTTCAACCGCTTCGGTGAAGATCGGATTGCTCCACTTGGCGACGATGGCCAGAAGATTTCTGACATAGACCGGTCGTCGATCAGTGAGGCCTCGAATCAACGGTTCAGGGTGGTCTTTGGCTAAGGCGTGGAGCGTTTCTGCCACAATCGCCTGATGGGCGGCGTGCTCAAGGTTTGCCATCAGTGAGCAGAGGAGGGATACGGCGTCAGAGCCCATCAGAAGGAGCACGGTCGAGAGTCCTTCGGTGTTGGGGTTCGGCGTCCGATTCAGGTACGACTCGATGGCCTTGATGTGTTCCGGTTTGCCCAGGCCGGTCAGAAGGGTGGCCAGCTGTTGCTTATGGGCTTCGGCGATATCCGGACGGACTGCCTCGGTTTCGTGGAGGATGCTGAGGACGGACTCAAGCACGGCCCATTTCCCTGCTTGAAAGAGAGCCGTGATGACGTGGCCCCACAGGGAGAAAAGTTTGGTCAGCAGGGCCGGAGATTGTTCCGACGCCAGAATCGCGGTGAGCACGTCAAGAATGTACGTCGTACTGTCCTGCTGGCTCTCCTCTTCGATTTCTTTCGCGAGCGCGGCAAGCTCTTCCTCTGTCACTTCGTATCCCACCAGTCCGGATTGAAACCGCGTGGCTTGACGGCTGCCTTCTCCCGATCCCGGTCGTTCGCCGGCGGCCGCGCTTCCATCAGTGGTGCCAATTCCGGTTCCCGTTCCGTTTCCAATTCCGGTTCCGGTGCTCTGCGATTTTCTTGAGCGCTCGCGGTCAAGCAACTCGCGGAGCGTGCTGTCCGATGAGGACATCCCGGTGTCGAGCTTCAGGAAGGCGTCCGATCCTCCTGACGCTTTTGCGATTTCTTCCGCCGTGACCAGAGTCAGAGCGGCCATGTTCTTTTGCCAGAGGCGGGTGACAATGTCGTCGTCGTTCTCTTTATCCTGGCTTGCCCAGAGGGCATCGAGAAAGAAAGACAGGTCTTCCTGCGTCAATCCTTGATGGAGTACGAGTTCGCGGATACCGTCGGCGTAGAGCTTGAAGGCGAGATTCTCGCTACCACCCTCTTTTTCGGCCTGGTAGACGACCTCGTCTTTGCAGAGCAACTCCGAACGGGTGACGAGGAAGGTAAGCTTGGCGTAGGTGCCGAGATGACTGGAAAGCTCTTCGAAGAGCTGCTGGGAAAATTTCAGCGCTACCGGATTGGTCGCTCCGTAGGTGCGATTGGATTTGGCGGTCTTATCGAGAAGCTTTAAGACGCGCTTGACCGAGGCGACCTCAGGATCTTCCGTTCCCTTAGCCGCGACCGCGGCTGCCATCATCTCTTGTGCGGCCTTGAGATCAGACATAGTGATACACCTATCGGGAGGTCGAAAATTCGTCAAGGAAATCAGTATTCTCGACTAGCTGAACTCACGAAGGATTGCGCGAGTGCCATGGCTTGTCAGACCTGTAGGCGGTCAGTACAATCGCTCCACTATGACCTCAATGCCGCCTGTTCGGATCATCTGCTTCGGTGACAGCCTGACCGCGGGGTTCCAATCTCCCACAAGAGAAAACCCTCAAGGCGGCTCCACGCCCTATGGAGAAACACTCCAAGAGAGACTCGGATCGGTCGGGCAGGTTTCTATCAGCGGGATCTGCGGCGAACTCACGGGAGAAATGGTCATGCGATTCCGGAAGGATGTCCTGGCGCACGCGCCTCACTATGTCGTGATCCTGGGTGGAACCAACGATTTAGGGTGGAACGGACCGGCGCATGACATTATGCGCAATCTGGTGAAGATGTACGAGCAGACGCTGGCCGCCGGAGGAATGCCGGTGCCCGTAACGGTTCCGTCCTTGAGAGTGGAAGATGCCGGCGGCAGTCGGGAAGGGATAGACTGGGTCGCCGGTCATTTAGAGCGGCGGTATGAGCTGAATGGGCTGATTCTCGACTATGGTCGAACGAAGAGTCTCACGGCCATCGATCTCTTCACCGCCACAGCTGAGCCTGAGACGAATCTGTTAGCCCGTGAATATTCTAACGACGGATTGCACCTCACCACCGCCGGCTATCGCCTTTTTGCCGACCTGGTGTATCAGCAAGTCCTCCAACCTGCCTTGTCAAAGTCCTCGTAGCTCCAATGCCCTCACCCCTCCAACCGGTCACTGACGCAGATTTCGATCGGGTGGTCGAACGCGCCATGGTTCCGGTACTCGTCGAGTTCTGGAAGCCGGGCTGCGGCCATTGCAAAAGCTTGATGAAAGAACTGGAGCAATTGCAGAACGAGCTCGGGGAGAAACTCCTGGTCCTGACCATGAATGTCGACGAGAATTTCCAGATCCCGGCCGAGTTGGAAGTATCAACACTCCCGGCTCTGGCCCTCTATCGCGGTGGATCGTTCGAACGATTCATCGGCGGGCTGGGGAAGAAAGAGGAAATCCTGCGGCAGCTTCAGATAGGTTGAGAAGGGCCTAGAGCGTCCGCCAGGAGCGGCCGTCGTTCTGGACGAGGCGGTCGGCTTCGACCGGTCCCCAGGTGCCGGCTTGGTACTCGGGGAGCCAGCGCTGGCCGGACTGCTGCCAGCCATCGAGGATTTGGGTGATCCAGGCCCAGGAAGCTTCCACGGCGTCGCGGCGCATGAAGCGTGACGCATCCCCGGCCATCACGTCCAAGAGCAATCGCTCGTAGGCTTCCGGCGACGGTCTCCCGAACACTTCTCCATATTTGAAATCCATTTCGACCGGGTGGGTTTGTGCCCTCGTCCCAGGGACGCGCGAGACAATTCTGAGCGACAGGCCTTCTTCCGGCTGGATGCGCAGGGTCAATACGTTCGGTGCCTGTGGCGATAGCCCGTTGGCGTTGAAGAGAATCTGCGGAATGTCTTTGAACTGCACCGCCACTTCACTCGCGCGGAGCGGTAGGGCTTTGCCGGTGCGCAGGTAAAACGGCACGCCGGACCAGCGCCAGTTTTCGACGAAGCATTTCACCGCCACATAGGTTTCCGTGGTCGAGGTAGGGTTCACGCCTTTCTCCCGACGATAGCCCGGCATCGTCTCGCCGTGGGAGGTCCCTTCGGTGTATTGCGCGCGCGCCGTAAATGCCTCGACATCTTTGCCGGTGATCGGGCGCAGGCAGCGGAGCACTTCCATCTTGGCGTTGCGGACCACATCCGGGTCGAGCGAGTAGGGCGGCTCCATCGCCACCAGGCAGAGCAGTTGGAGGATGTGGTTCTGGACCATGTCGCGCAATGCGCCGGCTTCCTCGTAGTAGCTGGCCCTGGTTCCGACGCCTTCGGCCTCGCTCACCGTGATCTGGACGTGGTCGATGTGCTGGTGGTTCCAGATCGGTTCGAAAATGCTGTTGGCGAACCGCACGACCATCAGATTCTGAACGGTTTCTTTGCCCAAATAGTGATCGATCCGGAAGATCTGCGATTCGTCAAACACGCGTCCGGTGACGGCGTTGATCTCTTGAGCTGACTTCAAATCGCGCCCGACCGGTTTTTCGACAATGATGCGGGCATAGGATGTTTGCCCACCGGTCTTCGTTGCGAGGCCCGATGAGGAGAGCCCTTCGCATACCGGAGTGAAGGAACTGGGAGGGATGCTTAGATAGAAAATGCGGTTGCCCGGCAACTGAAACGTGCGCTCGAGTTCTTCAGCGCGGGCTTTCAGCCTGACATAGGTATTCGGATCGTCGTTCTCTCCGGCCATGTAATAGAGATGGCTGGCAAAGGCCTTCCACGTTTCTTCGATCAACGCCTGGCGGGAATGTTTCACTACGCCGTCCCGCACGGTCGTGCGAAATTCTTCGTCGCTCATCGGTTTTCGTCCGAGACCCAGCACGACGTAGTTCGACGGCAGCAACCCGTCCAGCAGCAGGTTGTAGAGCGCCGGAATCAACCGGCGTTTGGCAAGATCGCCCGATCCGCCGAAGATCACCAATGTCGTCGGCTCAACGGGAACCAAGGTTTCCTGCGCCGGGCTGATTTCTATGCGTTGATTGGATAAGGCCATTTCTTGTTCGCTCGGGTGAAGACCGTCGTTACCGGCGGACGGCATGCCCGCCGAACGCGTTGCGGAGTGCGGCGAGCATTTTTTCCGCGAACGATTGGTCCTGTCTGGATCGGAAGCGCGTGAAGAGGGCCGTGGTGAGCGTGGGAACCGGCACGTCCTTTTCAAGCGCATCCGCGATCATCCAGCGCCCCTCACCCGAATCCTGCACGAAGCCTTTGAGTTTGTCGAGTTTGGGATCGTCCTTCAGTGCGTCGACCGCCAGTTCCAGCAGCCACGAGCGCACCACGCTGCCGTGCATCCAGAGGTCGGCCACGCAGCCCAGGTCCAGGTTGTATTCACTCTTGGACATCAATTCGAATCCTTCGGCATAGCCCTGCATCATGCTGTACTCGATGCCGTTGTGCACCATTTTCACGTAGTGCCCGGCGCCATGTCCGCCCACATGGGCCCAACCGTTTTCGGGGGCCAGTGTCGTGAAGAGCGGGGTGAGCCGTTTCACCGGCGCTTCTTCTCCACCGATCATCAGGCAGTAGCCGACCTTGAGCCCCCAAATCCCGCCGCTGGTGCCGGCGTCAACGTAATGGAGTTGCTTCTTCTTGAGGTCGGCGGCCCGACGAACGTCATCGTGAAACCGGGTGTTTCCGCCATCGACAATCGTGTCGCCCGGTTGAAGCAGAGCGGCGGCGGCTTTCACGGTTTCTTCGGTCGGCGCGCCGGAAGGGACCATGACCCAGACGGTCCGGGGAGCGGCCAGTTTGCCGATCATCTCGGCAAGAGATGACGACGCGATGCAGCCTTGTGCCTCGGCTTGTTTGACCAGGTCTGCCACAAAATCGAAGACGACCACACGGTGGTTGTCCCTCCGCAACCGGGTGACCATGTTCATGCCCATTTTCCCGAGCCCGATAAATCCCAGTTCCATAACGACTCCTTGGCATCCGTGCCGAGAACGGACGTGAGCGGTGAATCGATGCATAACGGGAACGTGGGGGATCCGTTCCCATGTCCTGTAACGGTTCGAATTCGTACAACTGCAGGGGGTCCCGGTCCGCTAGATAGAGGGGCTAATCGATTCGAGCGGGATTCGGGACGTCCTTAAAGAGTAGATCGGCAATTTGCCGCCCAAAGTTGAGTCGTTCCGAAAGATTTGCGGTGAGGAGGAATCGAGCCGCCAGTTCCGCCAGGGCCGGTTCGCGGGAGGACATGAACCGGTGGATATCGACCGGGGCGGTCAGCCAGAAGCCTCGGATCCGGAAGAATGCCATCGTGCATTCTTCAAAAAACAGCGTGAGCAGATAGTGGGCCAGGGCCGGTTTTTCAGTCACGTCCTGAGCCTTGCCCAGTAAGTGGAGGCATTCGGCCTTCAGACGGATTTGCTCGTTCATCGAGGCCGGAGTGGGGCCTTGTCGGAATCGCTGGTTCGCTTTTTCGATCAGCTTGGCGCTGATGCCGTCGTGATCGAAGAGGAGGCGCGCTTTCCGCAGCAGCGAGGGCAGGCGAGTGGAATAGGCCAGTTCGTCTTCGATCAGCTTATGGCCGAAGTAGCGAATGTCCACAAGCCGTTCGCCGGCTCGCAAAATTTCGTGGCCTTCCCGATCCCCTTTCACGAGCGCAATGAGATCGATGTCACTATGGGGGGTGAGGGCGCGCCGCGCCCCGGAGCCCACCATGAGAATACCAACCAGGTCACCTCCCCGGCGGCCGCGGATGTGTGTGAGCGCCATCTCGACGCTGTCATCGAATCCCGGCGGTTCAGGAATGGGCGGCTGCTCAGGCGGTTCAGGGACTTCAAGAAGCTCGGCGTTCAGTTCTTCCCTGGTTGGGACCGGGGTGGAGAGGGGACTGTCCATCATGCTCCAGGGACCTGTTGGATGTGTTGCGGCAATGCGCTGAGCCATTGTTCGAAGGGCTGTTCGGCGTCAACGATGATTTCGAGTTTTCCGTTGTGCAGGCGGCGCACGACACCCGGGGTTTCCGGGGAAAGCGGGATCTCGACCCATTCCCGGTTGAGCCCCAGCGCATCGGTCACTTCGAGAATACGGCTGATCTGTTGGAACGACACCACCTGGAGGGTCATCGCGGCTCCTGTTGATCGATGGGGCGCATTGTATGTGTCGTTGAAAGGAGGTGTCAACGGACGCCGTGGTCAGCGGAGGACTCGGGCAAAGACTTCGGCGGCTTCGTCGATCTGTTTCGTTGAAATATTTAAATGGGTGACGGCGCGAAAGCTGCGGCCTCCGATCGCGTGGATGAGCACGCCGTGGTCCTTGAGTTGGGTCACGAGATCAGCCGGGGCCAGGCGATGGTCGGGGACATCGAAGATCACAATGTTGGTCTCGACATGTTGTGGCGCGATGCGTACGGCCGGAATCTGCTGCAAGGCACGCGCGAGTTTCTTGGCATGATCGTGATCGTGCTTCAGTCGGGCGACATGATGCTCGAGCGCATGAATGCCGGCGGCCGCGAGGATGCCGGACTGGCGCATGGCCCCGCCGTACATGCGGCGGAAGCGGCGGGCGCGTTCGATCAGCGGGATATCGCTGGAGACCAGCAGGGAGCCGGCCGGCGCCCCGAGACCCTTGGAGAGGCAGAAGGACACCGTTTCGAAATGTTGCGCATAGGTGGCGGCCGGCAGGGTCGTCGCGGCGACGGCATTGAACAGTCGGGCGCCGTCGAGATGCATCGGGATTCCGTGCTTCGTCGCGATGGCGCGAATTTTTTCAATGGTCGACAGCGAATAGATGGTGCCGCCGCCGCTGTTGTGCGTGTTTTCGATGCAGATGAGCCCCGTCGGAATGGAGTACGGGTCTGTGGGTCTGATCGCCGCTTCGACCTGTTCAGCCGTCATGATGCCTCGCTCGCCGACGACCCAATGCAACTGGACGCCCGCGAGGGCGCCGGCGGCGCCCTGTTCATACCGCACGATGTGCGACTTGCTCTCGACGATGACTTCCTGTCCCGGCTGAGTGTGCGCACGAATCGCCAACTGGTTGCCCATGGTGCCGGAGGGTACGAACAGCGCGGCGCGTTTGCCGAGCAAGGCGGCGGCCATGTCCTGCAGTCGATTGACCGTCGGGTCTTCCCCATAGACATCGTCCCCCACTTCGGCGCGCGCCATCGCTTTGCGCATGGCATCGGTGGGTTGCGTGACGGTGTCGCTGCGGAGATCGATCATGAGGCCTCCTGAGGCAGGATGCTGAAACAACCTGCCAGCGGCGTTCTCGCATCGCTCAGGTCCTCAACGTACTCCAGAAAGTACGTCTCGGTCCTTCGCTCGCTGCGGTCTTGCTGGACAGTCTGTTTGAGCATCCTGCTGATGAGCGTGTGAGTGGTAGTAGATATCCCGCGCCCATTCTAGCAAATTTTTTCTCTTGCGGGAGAGGAGAGCGGTGGGGCACTGTCTGGAGACGAATCGGAAGGAGACTGTGTCGCAGTTGTCGATCTGGAAATGGGTGAAGGCCGAGCCGGAGGAGCGGGTGCCGCTGCTCTGGTCGTTTGTCTATTTCTTCTGCCTGTTGTGCTGCTACTACATGCTGCGGCCGGTGCGCGATGAGATGGCCATTGAAGGCGGCGTGCGGCATTTGCCCTGGATGATGACCGGGACGTTTCTCACGCTTCTCGTTGCCACGCCTCTGTTTGGATTCTTGTCGGCCCGGTTGCCGCGCGCGCGCCTGCTGTTGTCGGTCTATGGATTTTTCATCAGCCATCTGCTGCTGTTTTTTGCGGCGATGACGGCACAGTGGCATCCGGAGTGGATCGCCCGGGCGTTCTTCGTCTGGCTCTCGGTGTTCAATCTGTTCGTGGTGTCCGTGTTTTGGAGCTTCATGGCCGACGTGTTTGCCCCTGCGCAGGGCGTTCGGTTGTTTGGGGTGATTGCCGCGGGGGGGAGTCTGGGTGCGATCGCAGGCCCATTGGCGACAACGGGCATTACCTACCTATGGCCTATTCCTGTGTTGATGCTGGCGTCGGCGGGAATGCTGGCGCTCTGCGGCGTCTGTATTGCTCGACTGGACCGGTGGGCCGCCGCCCACACACCTCGGGGGAAGATCGAGGGAGACATGCCCTTGGGCGGCAGTATGTGGGCAGGAATTCGTGCGGTCGCGGCTTCTCCCTATCTCTTGGGCATCTGTGCGTATCTCTTCCTCCTCACGATGTCGGCGACGGTGCTGTATATGGAGCAGACTGCTTTGGTGGGGCGTGAGATTCCTACGCCTGAAGCCCGGACTCGTCTGTTTGCCGGGATGGACCTGATCGTGAATGTGCTGACCTTCGTGATGCAGGTGTGGGTGACGAATCGGCTGGTGCTCAGGTACGGGTTGGGAGCGGCGCTGCTGGTGCTTCCGGTTGTGACGGCGGCGGGCTTCGCGGCCATTGTGGTCAGTCCTCTGCTGCCAGTCTTTCTGTCGCTCACGGTGGCGCGGCGGGTGGGGGAATATGCCATTGCCAAGCCGGCCCGTGAAGTGCTCTTTACCGTGTTGAATCGTGAGGACAAGTACAAAGCCAAGAACTTCATCGATACGGCCGTATCGCGAGGGGGCGATGCCTCGACCGGCTGGCTAGTGTCCGGGGTCAAAGCTCTGGGGGCGACGACTGGCATCCTGGCCGGCGTGCTGGTGCCGATGATGCTGCTCTGGGGCTGGATCGGCTGGAGACTGGGTCGGCAGGAAGCTGCGTTGCAGCGCGGAGAGCCAACTGTACGGTAGAGGGTCGTCTTTACTCCCTAAAAAATCGCATGTTATAGTCGCACGCTCGCGCGACGGTTCATTTCTCACGGGGGGTCACATGCCGGAAGTTCCCGTTAAGATGTACATCGATAAGTTGTTGAAAACATGCCGCGATGTGCAGCGTCCCTTGGCGTTGCTCTCGGGCCCCGTGAAGGATCGCGCGCTGCGTGCTATGGCGGACCGGTTGCAAGCGGATGAGGAACAGATTTTTGCGGCGAACGTGCTGGATGTCGATGCCGTGGGCAAGACGCTGCTTGGGGAAGGGTTGCGGGGAGAGCGGGTGAAAGAAGCGGTCACGCGCGTGCGGATGATGCCGGATGATGTGAAGGAGTTGGCCGACCGTCTTCGTCTGATCGCGGATTTGCCCGATCCGGTCGGTGCGGTGACCAAGCGGTGGGAGCGGCCTGACGGGTTGCAAGTAAACCGGGTTCGCGTGCCCATCGGGGTGGTCGGCGTGATTTCAGAAATGAAACCGTTGATTACCGTGGAGTCCTTGGCCCTCTGTCTCAAGTCCGGAAACGTGTGTGTCTTTCGTCCGGCGTTCGAATGGAATCGGACGCATCAGGCCATTGAATCGCGCATGCGTGAAGAGGCGGAGCGCGCAGGGATTCCCTCAGGCGCCTGGTTGTTGGTCGACCGGCCCGAGAAGGAAGTGGCGCTGGAAATCATGCGCGCCGGGAAGAGCGTGGATGCGATCGTGCCTCGTGGCGGGCCTGGCCTTCGCAAAGCCATGCATGAGCAGGCGAAGATGCCGATCCTCTGCTACGACTACGGGATCAGCCATGCCTACGTCGATGCGGACGTGGATATCCCTATCGCGCAGAACGTCGTCATCAATTCAAAGATTCAGCATGCGACCTCCACCAACTCCATTGATACCCTGTTAGTGCAGCAGGGGATGGCGCGGCCGTTCTTGGCGGCGCTCATTCGCCGTCTGCTTGAAGAATATAAGATTCAGGTGATCGGCTGTCCGAAAACCGTGGCGCTCATGGGACAAATGGCGATGACCGGACACGAAGCGGTCACTCCGGCCACCGACGAAGACTGGGACCGGCAGTTCCAGTCGCCGGTCTTGGCGATCAAGATGGTGGCGGGGCTCGATGAGGCGCTGGCGCACATTGCCGACCATGGGCCCTGTCTGACGGCCGTGATTGCCACGTCCGACTATAATTCCGCGATGCGTTTCTCGCGAGAGGTGGATGCGACGGCGGTGATGGTCAACGCCTCGACGCGGCTCAACTCCGGCGACGGGTATGGGATGGGGCCGGACATCGGTCTCAATCTGTCTCGCGTGCAGGCGAAAGGGCCGATCGGCCTCGAACAGCTGACGAACGAGAAGTATGTGGCGTTCGGCGGCGGGCAGTTGCGCTATCCGCATCCGGTGCCGGACACCTATGAAGACGCCATCATGCTGAAGCGCGCGTGAGGATGTTGAAACAGCCCGCCTGCGGCGTTCTCGCGGCGCGCAGGGCTCCACGTACTGCTGTGAGTACGCGTTGCCTCTGCGCTGGCTTCGGCCTTGCTGGACAGCCGTTTTGAGCATCCTGCCGATTTCGTTCTGCTGATCAGGTATGTCGATCGATTCTCCGCAAGCCTCCCTTCATGCTCACCTCGCCCGCTGGGGTCTTCGATCATTCTCGTCCGATGCGGACTACTTCGCCTGGCAGCGAGCGACGCTGTCTGCGGCGGATCTGAATCGGCTCAATGCGCAGGTCGAGCGGAAGCGCAGCGGCGATCGTCAGGACGAAATCGCCTTCTACGATCTGACGGCGGAAGCTCATATTCTTTCCGTCCTCTACAGCCAGCGCTATGAATACTTCATGGAGATCGGCCGCCGTGTGGTGCCTCGAATCGGCGCGGCGGCCACGGTCCTGGATTATGGATGCGGGGTGGGGATTCTCACCACGCTCTATGCAAGGCATTGCCCGGCGACGCAGTTTGTTGGGATCGATCGCTCCTCCAGGTCGATTGCCGTGGCGCAATCGAAAGCCAGTGAATTGGGGCTGAGCAATGTCCGCTTCGAATGCCGTGATGTGGACGTGGAAGCGCTTCGCGGATCGTATGATCGGATCATCGCGACTCATGCGTTGGTTCAAGCTGAGCAAGATCCGGGAATGCCGAGTCGTGACTGGAAGACTTTTGAGCGGGTGCACGATGAACGGCAGCAGGATGCGTTTGAGCAGCGGACCGGCATCGATGCGCGGCTCGATCGGCTCAGCGAGGTACTCAGTCGGGGTGGATGCATGGTCATCTTCGAGAAGACCCGCCAGCTTGCCCGGCGCGTGCCGTTTCAACGGGCACTGGCACGACGGGGCCTGCAATTGATCGAGAACCCTGAGCCGATCCGGTATCGTCTTGTCGAAGAAGTTGCCAACGACGGGCCGTTCTATGTGGTGCAGAAGGAGAGTGCGCGTTCTCTCACATGGAATGAAGCGCCGGAACCGGACGAAGGCTTGCCGTTCAATCGAGCGATGCTTCGATCCGCTCCACAAGATCCGGACATACCGCTGTATGAAAATCATTGGCCGTCGGCGCAGCGGGCCCTGGAATTGCTCGCCGATCGTCTGGTACAGCAGGAAGAGACTCGCCGGGAGTCCGACGGCAGGCAGTTGCATGTCGAACTCGGATCGGCCGAAGGACAGATCTATCTCTATTGTGCCAACACCTTTGACCAACGGCAACTCATCGTGGTTGAGACTGCCCGTAAGGCACTCCTCGATTCCTACTATCAAGAGATTCTTTCTTCGTGAGAGTCCCCGGGTAACGGGTTGCTCGTGTAGTTGGTGCTGAGGTTGCCTGGTGTGAGTGGTCAGGACTAAGAGGCTGCCGGTTCCCTTGGGGTTCGTGTCCTTGCAGGAGCGGAATACCTTGCTTGCTGGGAATTGCGGTCAATGAGACAGACAGGTCTGTTCTATCTCGAGGCAATCGCGGAAGAGACGGGCTGGCTCGTATGCGTCAGCGAATGGAGCGATCAGCTGGTAGGCTTCGAGTTTCCACATTCGGCGATTGCTTCGTAGCAGCGAGTCAGCTATGAGAACCGCGTGGAGTTCTGACGGGAGATCATCCCTTGTCAGCTCTGGCGGTGCTGTCGGCAACGCGGAAGGGGATACCACGTCGAATGTTTTCTGCGTGGTCGCTCCCTTACCATCCTGTACCACGATCTGAATAGTTCCTGGCTGGATTCCCCCGGCAGGCAGCGTCAAGCGCGCGCGAGTATGGTCGCCCACTTCCTGCCTAGCAATGTCCCCTTTCATCTTTCCCCGAATGCGGACCACATAGGGAGCCGTTCCTCCATCCCAGGCGATGAAGAGATCAGCGCGGTTCGGGCTAATGCGGCTCACCCCATCCTCAACCAGCGTCATCGCGAGGGGGGCATCCTTGCCCCGGCTACTCGTGCTGACCGGCACTGAGGAATGGACATATTGCGTGGTCAATCGTTTGCCGACTGCTACAAGGGTTGAACCGAGACGGGTCAGAAATCCCGGCGGGACTTCAATCTCGGGAATTTGAAACGGAGAGGTCGCTGCAGTGATGACCTGAGGGCGTGTGCCGAGCCGCATATGGAGTTCATTGCCGGCGCCGTTCACCGTCACCCGATCACCGGTCTGTAACGGGAGTAAGAGGGCGAGCGCGACGGGTGCCCCGTCTCGCTCAAGATGAATCTCACTGATGGGGCCGACCAGTTGCTCCACATAGCCGACACCCGGGAGGTGTGGCTTCTTAGCTCCGGCAATGTCCACGCCGCTATACGGTGCAACGAGGGCCAAGACCGCTAATCCAAGAAGGCGAAGCCAACTTAACGGCCGTTGATGGGTTGGCCTCATGCCATTATTGGGGTTCATGAATCTCACCATGTCGCCGAATCATAGGTGAAGGGGTAACCTTGAGATCCACAAATTTCTGATAGGCCTGCAGCACAAAGAGCGGGAACACCAGATCGAGCCACCATCCGTACTGAAAAAGCCATAAACTCAACGGGAGCAGAATGGCGTTGATCACAAAGGTTGAAACTTGCGCTCCCCAGGCCTTGGTGAAGAATGAAAAGACCAGGCTGAAGATGGCGATCAATAACAGCAGCCCGATCCACCGTATCCCCCGACTCAGCTCTTGAAATTGCCCGAATTCCAACAGCGCGTTGATTTGATTAATTACCACAAGTGCCCCCGGCATTTCTCCGATAGGGGTGAGATGGAGGTCTCTGCCTGTCTCGTGGCTACTCCCGATCACGACAATGGCGTCGTTGATCCAGTCCTGACTCACGGCCTGATCCGGTGCTGAATCGGTGATCAGTTTCGCCGGAACTCGTGAGAATTGCCCGGCCAGGGCGGTGCCCGGATGAAATTTGTAGAAGATCCGCTGCTCGAGGTCCGACGGCTTGGTACTGAGGACAAGCGGTTTGGCAAGAACCTGGTCCATGAGTATCCACGGACTAATTGACACGGCGACCGGAAAGGCGCCCGGCTTCGATGATGGCCCGCAAGCTGTCCGTGAGGGCGCGAATCGCCTGCGTAATTCCTCCTTAAATGTTGCCGGGGTTGATGAGGCCGGATTCAAGAGCGGGGCCCGTCGGAGGACCCAGGACAAGAGGGCCATCGAAGGGATCGCGTGCGGTTCGTCTTTGAGGCAGGTTGGTTCAAGCAGCCGCCAGTTCCGTACGAGCCCGTCGTCGTCGCGATCACTGAGCGGCGAGCCCCAGTGCAAGACGGACGAGCCTGCAACGATAGACTCAAGAAACTCAGAGGAACGCTCTTCTCGAATCGCGTCTGTCTGTTCGCCATAGGCTTCTCCGGGCGCTGACAGCCCGGATCGCAATCGGGAGCGTATGGTCCTCGCCAGAATGATATGTGTTGGAACGATGGCGGTCGGTTCCTGGGCAGAGGCGAATCGTTCCGAGTAGCGGCGGAGATATGCGGCGAGCGCATCGTCAGGATTGTCGGGCTCTATGCTGGGATGTGGGGTTGATGCGGTCGATATTGTTCGGGGAGCATATTTGGTGAGTTCAATGTCAACCACCAGGAGTTTGGCCTGGGATTCCAGGGCAAATTGAATGAGTCGGAGGAGTTTTTCACGGGGGACAAAGAGAGGGTCATTCCAGGCCCGATACGTGGGCTCGTCGATGTCGATGAAGACGAATCGATCATCTCGCGGGTGGGCTGTGTCGAGTCGATCCTCCCAGAACTTGATCGCCCAATCGGTTGCAGCAGTTTCGGCGCCTGCGAGTCCCGGTACGTAGGGGCGGGCGACATGCAGGATGAGTGCGGCGATGATGCCGATGCCGAGACTCTTGAGGAGGTGCTGGAGAAACGGGGCCAGCATGTTCCATCCTCGGCGAAGATAGGCGAGTGCGGCGCGCGCAAGAGATGTGGTAGCCTTGTTTGCCATAATGCGAAGGTCGGTCCCGTTCCAATCCGACCGGTGACGGCTAGTCTAGCAGACTGGCTATCGGACAAGGTACTAGGGGATCGTGCATCGGATGCGTAACCGGCCGACCGTGGGCGATGGGGATGGTGATTTCCATGGAGCCGTGATGAAGCGGTTTGTGGCAGTTCTTCTGGCAGCCACGACGTTCTGTATTGTGGCTATCTCAATCCAGCGTGAGGATGCCTGGGGAGCGGACGGCGGCGCCCGCCGAGCCCTTCTGGTGGGGATTGACCGCTACGCGCAGCCCGGTTCATCCGCAACAGGATCATCGATTCCTCCTTCCGGACGGCGTCATTGGACGAATCTCAAAGGGGCCGTCAATGATGTGCGTGCGCTTCGCGAGGTGTTGATCCATCGTCTTGGCTTTGAGCCGCAGAATGTGATTGTTCTCGCGAACGAAGAGGCCACGAGGCAGGCGATTCTTTCAACGTTCCAGCGACATCTGATCGATTCCGCCAAGCAGGGCGATCAGAGTATTTTCTTCTATGCCGGGCACGGGTCTCGCGTTCGAAACTCCCGCTCAACAGAACTGGACGGCAAAGATGAGACGGTCGTTCCTGCTGACGCCAATGTCGGCGCCGGGAACCGTGCGTTTGTCGAAATCCGGGACAAGGAGTGGGGCCGTCTTTTTTCCCAGGTGTTGGATAAGGGGGCCTGGCTGACCGCTCTCTTCGATAGTTGCCACAGCGGGTCCATTTCAAGAAGCGCGGCCCCAATCTCCTCCACCGCGCGCTTTCTCGAGGAAGACGATCGGGACATCGCTGCGTTTTTACCCCCCGATCAGGTCGCCCATGCCCCAGGGTTGGAACCGGAGAAGCGGGAGGGGGCATTGATCATTTCTGCTGCCCAGGAGGATCAACAGGCTAAGGAGACGCTTCAGATTACGGGTTCGGTTCGGGAATGGCACGGCGCATTTTCACTGGCACTCATTCAATCGCTGAACGAAATGTCGCCCCGGGTGTCGGCGGATCGGCTGTTTGACCGGGTAACGGCGCGTCTCATGGCGGAAGGGCATCAGCAGGAGCCGTCCATTGCCGGCATGGCCTCACGCCGCCATGCCCCCATATTCGGGGGGACTGCCGGCCCAATGTCGACGGGGATTCGTCTCAATCTCATCCAAGCCTATGCGGCCGACGATGTGGAGCTTCAGGGGGGAGTTGCGATTGGGTTGACTCCGGATACGGAGGTTGAACGGATTGCCAAGATCCCAGGAAAGCCACCGGTGCGGCTTCGGGTCACTGACGTCCGGAGTCTGACGAAGAGCCGTGCCCGGGTCGTGACTGGAAACTGGCAGGATCTCAAGCCCGGCGATGAATTTGAGGTCGTTCGGCGTGGGGTCCAATCCGTCTCGGCGTTGCCTGTTTGGGTGCCGCCATCTGTGGCGGACCATCGTCGGGTGAGGGGGCTCGCCAGGGAGGTGGCGAGTCTTGCCGCTCGTCACGGTGTGAGGATGGTTGAAGATCCGACAGTCTCAAATTCAGGCCAAATTCTCTCGTGGAATGGAAAGGAATGGGTGCTCTGGTCTCAGGCGGGTGCTCCCCGATCCTTGGGAAAGTCCCCAAGCGCGCTGGAGGTTTTTTCTCATATGCGGTCGAGTTCATCCGGGGAGGCATTGTTCATCAGTGTTCCCCCCACTCGTGATGTCGCTCGGGCGCTTGATGTTCGAGGGTTGTCCTCCCGCGGGGTGACGGTTGTCGCCAACCCGGATGAAGCGTTGTACACGCTCGTCGGACGGATGGTCGGTTCGCAGGTGGAATACGCGTGGGTGTTGACGCGATTGTCCCAGTCGACCAACGGTCGGTCCGCCAGGTCCGGGTTGCCCCTGCCTGAGCGGACGATTTGGAGCGGCACCCCGCCCGGATCCGGAGCGTGCGAGTCGGGAGATCTCCGGAATTGCCTCGCGAGGCTTGCCAAGCTCCATTATTGGCTGACGATCAGCGGAACCCAGGGCGAGAGCCGGTATCCGTATCGACTGGCTTTCAAGCGAGTGACCGACCATTCCGTGATCGATCGTGGTGAACTGGTTGAAGGCACCTATCAAATGGTGTTAGGGGCCGACACGAAGCAGATTGAGGCGATTCAGGAGGGGTGGGGACTTCAAGCGAGATATGTGTATGTGTTTGTCATCGATCGTGAAGGGAGCACTACGCAACTATTTCCTACTTCTGCCAGCCTGGAACGGTCAAACGTCCTTCCCTCTCCGGAAGAGTTAAACCGATCGGCTGGTGCTCTCTCGGAAGTGTCGCTTGGCGAAGCCGGCCTCATCTCTATTCATCCGCCCTACGGAGTAGACACGTACCTGTTGATCACGTCTGCCAGACCTATTCCCTATCTGTCCGAGCTGGTTGAATCGGGGCCGGTGGTGAGCCCATCGCATCCCTTACGTGGAGAGATGGACTGGTCGATTGACCGGCTGTTTCTCAGGAGTTCGCCGGCAGGAGCCCCGCACGGTTCTTGACTGCTAGCTATCAATAAAATAGGGCGTAGGGCTATTCGGCCAGAATGCCCGATACTTGACGAGACCCCTATTCCCTTTGTACCATCGCCGCGGCATTTAAGGAGAAAGTCCCCCGTATGACGCAGAAATCAACCATTCACCCGGTTTGGCTGGGTGCCATTCTCCTGGCGTGTCTCGGGGCGAATGGGTGTCCCACCCAAGTCGGGTGCGGAGTGTCCGGCTCGATGCCTGGAGGTCCTGGTGGATTCGGTGCCCAGGCCTGGAATTGCCAGGTGGGGATGCAGTTCGCCAAGGGGGCGTCTATTGCCACACCGCAACAGGCGCGGGCAGATTTGCTTGCGAAGAAAGATGGCGCAGCGATCCAAGTCGCCGCTCTTAAGGAGAAATCTTTGCAAGGTGGAGACCAGGCGTTTGGATTCGGCGGGAAGGATTCCAAGGATCGTGATTCCAATGTGGCGCAGGCTAATCAAGACTTGCAACGCGCCGTTCTTGATGTGGAAAAGATCGATGCCCAAATCACTTCCGTCGATACGCTGCAGCCGCCGTCAGGAACAACCGTCTTGTCAGACGGAACATGGACGCTCCGTGACGGCCAGGCGTTCTTTGAGGCGCAGGCGCCCTATGATCCCACGAAGAAATTCGTGATCCCCTATGTTGTCCGGTCTGAGATAGGAGAGGTCCTCGCGATGGGGTATCTCCCTGTCGAATCTGTTCGAGTGGCTCCCGGTCCATAGTTGCAGTTCGTGTCCGCACCGTGTCTGTCTGGGCCACATGATCACGCCATTCTTCTTGCGCAGCTTATTCGGATGCATACTTCTTATGCATCTCGTGTGGCTCTTTACCCCAGGCCAGGCGCGCGCCGATGACTTTCTCCCGCGGACCAATGCGAAGGCCAAGGAGGCGGAGCAGGTCTTTCGTGCGTTACTGTTGGCCATCGGGGACAATCGGACTCCTCCGGATTTTCGCATCGTCCGTGGAAAATCTTCGTCGTTCGACATTGCGTTATATGTGCCCAAAAGCCATCGGGTGATGATCGAGGAGGAATTCTACGATCTTGCGCACAGTTTGCCCGGTTCTGCCGCACCGCAGGCCTTGGCGCTTATTCTTGGACATGAACTGGCGCATTTCTACCGTAATCATCCATGGGCGATCGAGTTCGGGAAGGCCTTTGCCGAACGCCAACGTGAACCCACTGAGTCTCCAGGCATGGTTGCCGGACAGGTATCGGCGGATGTTGCTGAACGGCGTCGGATCGAGGCGGATGCCGACTACTTTGGCGGGTTTTACAGTTTCTTAGCGGGATACCAACCGCTCTCGGTGGCCGGGGAGGTCTTCGACGTGATCTACCGGCATTACAACTTCGATAAGACTCTCCCGGCCTACGAGCAGCTTCAATACCGGAAGGCAGCCGCCCAGGAGGCCGGGTTGAGATTGCAACGCCTGCTGCCGTTGTTTGAAGCCGGGGTGCATCTGACGCTGGTGCGGGATTACCACAATGCCGCCCGCGTGTTTGAACGGATAGGAGCCGACTTCCCGGGCCCGGAGATGTGGAACAATGCGGCGGTTGCGCTGAGTAATGAATCGTTTCGATGGGCAACGGAATCCGGGCCGGCGTTTGTGTATCCGCTCGAGCTGGATCCGGACACGCGGCTGGCTGCAAGGGGAGGGAGGGGAGGGGCGTCCGCGGCGGCTGAGGAACGACGAGCGGAGTTGCTGCTGCAGGCGAAGCGCCACCTCGAGCAGGCTATTCGAATCTCGCCATCTTATACGACGGCCATTCTCAATCTGGCCTGCGTACTGGATCTCTCAGGCGATCCCAAGCATGCCTTGGAAAAATCGAGGGAAGTACTGGCGATGCCGAGCCATGGCGGAAGCGACCCTGTCCGGAGGCAGGCCCATCTGATCGCGGGGATTGCGGCGGCACATCTTGGCAACCGGGAAGGGGCTCGTCAGGCATTTCTGGCAGCCCGTGCCCTTGGAAGTTTGCACGCGGAAGAAAATTTGGCGGCATTATCGGCTCCCGAAGGTGGTTCGGTTCACGTCTCTCCTCCAGAAAAGGCGCGCAAACGTCTGCAGCCTGAAGCGGTTGGAGGGGTGAACGTGGCGGATGTTCGACTCGCGGATCTATTGGCTGATGCTTCCAGCAAAGTTCTTGGCCGGTGGGAGGCTGACGACGAACAGCCGGAGCTTAGAATTGTCGCGGCTATGAAGGGAGCGGTGCAGGCGACTCTCGTCTTGCGAGGACAGGCCCAGAAACGATCCGCGCTTATTTTTCTCACTGCGCCACCGGATGCATTGGGGCGCACCGGCCGTGGGCTGATGGTCGGGCAGTCGGTGCAGCAGGTGGAAGAACGCTACGGGAGCCCTGTTGCGGTGGTGCCGACTCAGCAGGGAACGTTTCAGGTGTATGAGGATAGGTATCGTGAAATGCCCGTGGGGCTTCTGGTACGTATTGACGGGAAGCAGGTGGTGCGTGATTGGGTCGTCTACCGAATCGAGGAGTAGGAGCGGGTGGTCCACGATGTGGCCACCCGCCCAGGACGCAAGCCGGGTCTAGAAACGGGCAACCACTTGGAAGGTCGGTCCCCAGGTGACGTCGTTGTTCGCCGCCGGAGAATTGTTAATGTTGATGATTTGTGCACGGAATCCCATCTGAATGGCAGATGCGATTTGGCCGGCTCCGGTCTTCAAGGTCGGACCATCAAGCGAAAGGCCCATCTCGCCCGAATACCCGGTGACCGCGTTGGCCGTCACGCGTTTTTGCCCGCTTGCGTCCGAATGCTCGTCATAGAATCCCAAGGCCAGGTTGCCATATGCTTTGACCGGACCGGCTACAGTTCCAGATCCGAACACCCCGACGATGGGGCCGCTGATCCACACCGACTCTCTGGTTGGGACAGTCAAGGACAGTGATTGGCCGCTGAATCGTTGCTGCATATGGTAGTAGCCTGCGAAGACTCCGAATCCACGCCAGATTGAGAGCGCTGCCGAGACCGAATAGTCTCGACGAGTGGCGGAGGTATGGTCAGTTGCCCCGCCCGAGAGTCCTGGGGCATTGTTGCCGAACGAGCTAAAATCAAATCCTCCTGCCTGCAACCAGGTGAAATTCACTGACAACCGGTTGAAGAGCTCGTCATCCCGAAGCTTGAATGATCCGGTCACGCTTGGCCCCATGAGTGCCGTCGTATCCGATGTTCGAGATGCGCTGATTCCTCGTGCAAATCCGGCGGTCTGCCACTTGGCGACCCAGAATTTCATGCCGGCATCGAGGGAAAAGCGGTCACCGAAGATGCTTTTGTTTGCGGGAACCGGTTCTTCGGCTGCCCAGAGATCAATCGATGGCAGCACGGTCGCCATGACCACGATGAAAATGCCCGTCGCGAACCGAACTCGTGTGCCCTGAATACTCATGCGAAACCTCCTTGGATCGTTGGGGGTCTTGGTGTTTACTCACAGTGGTCGCGCGTTCGGGGGCTAGAAGCCTCCCACGAAAGGCGCGCGTTCGACTTTCTTCGGTTTGTCTTCGGGCTCGGAAGCCGGGGACTTGGACGGCGCCTCTTTCGCCAGGCGTTCAGCCTCGCGCCGACGCGATTGCTCCTGTGCCAGTGCCCGGCGCGTTTCGGTTTCTCGCTGGCGCTGTTCGGTCAACGCGAGCTCCAATGCTTCCCGCTGGCGTTTCTCATCCGCCAGCTTGCGTTTAGCCTCCTCCTCAGACTGGCGAAGCCCTTCTGCCGCTCGTAGCCTGGCGGTTTGTTCCGCGGATTCGCCGCTTTTCCTGGCATCGGCAGCCTGACGTTCGGCCTCGAGTCGCTGCCGGTGCTCGGTCTCCAGCTGCCGCTTCACATCGGCCTCATCGCGGCGCTGTTTCTCCAACTGGCGTTCGAGGTCTTGGAGATGTGCCCGCTCCTTTTCCAGTTTTTCCTGAGCTTCTATCTCGATCCTCCGCCGGTCTTCTGCGAGCCGGTCAAGCTCCTTTCGTAATTCGTCCTGGGCTTTATCCCTCTGTTGCCTGGCCTGCTCTTCGACTTTGCGGCTTTGGTCCTCGAAGCCACGAGCGGTGGAGGCGAGCTGGAGAATGAATTGCCCCCCTTCGTCGTTGGCCCCTTGCAGCGGTTGGCTGCGCGGCATCTGCTCCGCATTTCTGGCCACCAGTGGGATGACATGATCTGCGATACTGCTGGGCACGAGGTATGGAGCGTCGTTCTCTTTGAGAAATTTAAGCAGGTGGTAGGCGAAGACGCTGTGTCCGTCTTTCCCTTGATCGGCGACCGGCTCGGTGCTTCCGGAAGTGAGTCCCCACCGTGAACGTTTGGCATACAGCTTGGCGTAATATTTGTCGGTAACCGCGGGGAGCATTGCCCGGGTTTGAGCAAAGAGATTTCCGCTGAAGCAGGAGTCCGCCACAATGTACACATGTCGAGCCCGCATGGCGGCAAGATAATTTCTGATCGCTGCGTCGAGAATCCACGTGCCCGGCTCATCCAGGACACCATCGTACGGCACCCACCACGCCAGCTGGTTATCTTCGCTGTTTTGCCCGTGGCCGGCGTAGTAGATCAGCACGCTGTCGGAGGGGGCCGCTTCGCGGGCGAGCCGGATAAAGGCGCCCTCAATACGGCTTCGCGTGGCTTCGGCGTTTAGCAAGAGTTTGACATGGTCCGGCTTGAAGCCATATCGCTCGACCAGGACGTTGCGGATTCCCGTTGCATCAGCGACGGCGGTCTTGAGTTTAGGCGGGCCTTGGTATTCATTGATTCCGACAATGAGAGCCCAATACTCGCCTTGGATCTGAACTTCTCCAGGAACGGATTTCACGGCCGGGCTGGCCCCTCGTTTACGGATGGGGTTTTCCGCGGCTAAGAGCAAGGAGGGGGGCAGAGAAATGTGGGTGAAGAGCCAAAGCGTCAGGACGAGGACGGAAAATCTCATACAATTCACGATGGCTGAGTGAGGGCGTCTGGAAACGACGGCGAAAGTATATAACAGGGCAGAATTGGCATGCAATCAAGGGCCTCTGAGTGGCGGTAGGGGGACAAGTTGAAGCATGGCGAAGTTCTCGAGCGGTCATGAGCGTGCTGCACCCAATAGAAGTTATCTGATCCAGGGCAGGTGGTGTCTCATTAGGATCCGACGTGGTGTCTTTGAATGGAAAAAGCATAGGCAATTGTCTTAGGATAGTTAAAGGTAGGGAGGAAATCGTGGATCACGACGCTGAGATGACAATTGCTGGAGAGGATCTCATCCATAAGTTACATGAGCGCCCGCAAATTCCGTTGACGGAATGGCTGCGCGTGCCGGCGCATGTGCACTACAAGGCGTTTCGGATGGCCGATCCTCCGACGCAGCGCCCGGCGAGCCGGGAAGAGTTTCGCCGTCTGGTTGAATCATTTCAGATGGCGCCGAACCATACGGTGTTGCGGGAGACGTTCGGCTACGCGGTGAAGGTCGAGGCCAACGGGGATCGCTTGATCGTCGTGTGGCAGGCGCATACGGAATATTACAGCTATCAATTGTGGCATTTGCCTGGAACGCCAGGCAGTCAGCTGACGTTCGGACCGTTGACCTTTCCCGACTATCGGTTTTCGATTACCCCGCTGGGGACCGAGGTCTGCCGGTTGGATATTGTGCTGAGGGCCGATGCGATTCCCTCGCGTGATGAGTTACATCAGATTCTGCCGGGCCCGGTGGCCTATGGCAGCCGGATTTTCGACGACGAGACGACGGTGGTGACCAGTTTTACGCCCGATGAACATCGGCGGGAGCGGTACCTGGTGAGTGTCGGGTCCACACGCATTGATGTGTCGCACATCAAGAATATCGTGGACGCCGTGGTGAGGATCGAGACGTACTATCACTTGCTGCTTATGCAGAAACCGCTGTTTTCAGCCGCGATCGATTCGGTCTACAAGTTCGAGCAAGTCCATCTCAAGCAGCGGGAAATCATCACCGGGCATATCAGTCATGCTGACGCGCTGGCGTTGCAGCGGTGGCTGAACAGTTTGACGCAAGATCTGTTGAAGACCAATCGGCTGGCCGGGAAGCTCCATTTTGAATTGTCGGCGGCGGTGCCGTACGACAAGATCGTGCATGCCACTCTCGCGTCCATGGTCGAGCGGCCCTATGCTCCGCATCGGCCGCTGTCCGATTACATCCTGAGCGGTGTGACCGGCGTGGCGGACGGGTATCAGCAGTTGTTAAAGCGGATCGAGACGTTGAGTAGCGGGTTTGAGGGGATGATTGCCATCATCCGAACCCGTGTCGATTTGATGCTGGAATCTCAGAATCTGGCGTTGTTGATGAGTGTCGACAAGACGACGAAGAGCCAGGCAATCCTGCAGCATACCGTTGAAGGGCTGTCGGTGATTGTGATCGCGTACTATCTCAGCGGGCTTGCCGGATATATGTTCAAGGGCCTCCATGAACTGGGGTGGATGCATAACCCGAACGTAGCCTCTGCCGTGTTTGTCCCGGTTGCCGTCGGCCTCGCGTTTCTCATCACCACGCTGAGTCGGAAATATCTTCATAAGAAGCTGCAGGCTGAAAAGCCTCACGCCTAATCAGTCTGGCAGGAGCTCATCGCGACGGGGTGTGCGTGCGGCTGACTGCGCGGCGTTACCCGGTTCTCAGCGCCGGTCTGCCATTGACTCTCCCCCTGAGGCCCTGTAGGGTGTAGATGACGTAGCGAGCCTCGTCGACTGTCCCATCTCTCGCGCCTCCTTTCCTGCAATGTTCCTGCGCGTCTGATTCTCCGGTCTCCGCCGCTTTTACGCCGGTACTTCCGTCTCTACTGACCGAATGCGGTCGCGCATTGCGCCCGTCGTCTGTTTCCTGCAGATGCCGGGGTTGACTATCCACATACCAAGGGGGACCCGATGAACCAGGAACAGTTCGGACAGTTTTGGCTACAACTGAAGAAACCGCTCAAGACAACGTGGGGCAAGATCACAGACGAAGATCTCGTCGAGATCGCGGGCGATGTGGCGAAGTTCGGCACGGTGCTCCAGAAGCGGTATGGGGAAGTGCAGAAAGAAGAAGTCAGCACCTGGGCGAATCGCCGCTATTCGACATGGACCGGTAACTATATCGGTTACAAGGATCCTGAACCGAAGGCAGCAAGCTCCTAGGTCTCGTTGCCTCAAGAGTGAGTGGCTGTCTCAGTCGTATGAGTCCTATCAAGCGGGGGTGAGTATCATGAAAAAGATCGTGATCAATACGAGCTACGAAAACTTCTGTGTGAGCCATAAAGCATTTGTACGGTTGCGCGAATTGGGACAGGCGGAGGCCTTGGGAGAGTCCGATCCCGGGGTGTATTGGCCGAATGCAGCGGCCGTGCGCGAACCCAGTTTAAATCAGTGCGGGATGATGATTCCGCGGGATGATCAGCATCTCGTGCGGGTCGTCGAGGAGCTGGCATCCGAAGCGAACGGTCATTGCGCTGACCTCAAAGTGGTGTCCATCCCGGACGATGTGAAATGGGAAATTAACCTGGTGGACGGCACCGAACGGGTGAGCGAAGTCCATCGTACGTGGTGCTAGCGGTAGGGCATGCCAGTGTCTTCACGAGGACGCTGGTGTGCCGCTGTGCCGCATGTAGCAGATCCCGAACCCGGTGAATGAGCGGTCTTGCTAGGCGAGCCGCATCGAATGTGCGCAGGATTGGAAGCAGGGAAATGATGAAAGACGATCTTCGGAAACCGACGCTGGAGAAGAATGCGCCGGCAACTCATGCGCCTTCAGTCTCGAGCCCGCAAGAGTTGACCTGCACGGAAGGGCAAATCGAGGATCTCCTTGCTGAAGGAGAAACGACTGAGTCCGATATAGACACTGACGATGCCGACGAATCCACCGAGCGAATTCCGACGAGCGCTGCTGAACGGAAGTCCCCGCCCAGTTCTAGGGAAGGTCTGATTTATTCGCCTCGCCTGATGTGCTAAGAGAAATATCGCACTGAACTGGAGGCGCGTCCATGCAGCAAGCGACATTTGCCGAGGCCACGTTCGAGCCGTATCGCAAATCCACCCGCCGCGAGCGAT
>JAURZE010000021.1 GCA_030653545.1 Nitrospira sp.
GCCGGAGTTGGTTGCGGCGATCGACGAGTTCATTCGGCTCAATAACAAGAACCCCAAGCCGTTCGTGTGGACCAAAACCGTCGACGACATTCTGAAGAAGATCAAGCATTGTAAAGCCATGATTGAGACACCACACTAGCAGCCCTGCATCATAGCGAAGCCCGCTTCCGTGAGAGCGCAGAACAGACCCGCTTGATGATGGACGCGTTACCAGTGCTTGTGGCCTATGTGGATCGAGAACATCGGTATCAGCAGAACAATGAAGGGTATCGACGCTGGTTCGGGGACGATCCGGCCTCGCTACAGGGCCGGCACCTGCAGGATGTCCTGGGCACAACGGCGTATGAGGCAATAAAACCGAAGATCGAGGCGGCGTTGCAAGGCGAGCATGTAGAGTTCGAGGCTGAACTTCCCTATGCCAAGGGAGGTGTCAGAAACGTCCACGTGGCGTATGCTCCACACCGCGATACCAATGGGACAGTACTCGGGTTCTATGGATTGGTACAGGACGTTTCTCCCAGGAAGAAGGCGGAAGAGGCGCTGAAGAGAAGTGAAGATCGTCAGCGCAAGATAGTTTCCGCCTTGGCCGAAGGCGTGGTCCTTCAGGACGCGGTCGGAACGGTCCTTTCCTGCAATGCTAGCGCGGAATCAATTTTGGGTCTCTCAGCGGAGCAGATGATCGGGCGAACGTCGCTCGCCCCCAGGTGGCAGGCCATGCATGAAGATGGTGCTCCGTTTCCAGGAAGCCAGCACCCTGCCATGTGCACTCTGCAAACAGGTGAGCCTTGCACCGATATCATTATGGGGGTGGACCGTCCGGACGGGAAACTTGTCTGGATCTCCATCAACACCAAACCCCTGTTCTCAGGAGGTAACGCGCTTCCCTACGGCGTAGTGTCCTCGTTTCAAGACATCACTAAGCGGAAGGAAGCGGAAGCGGCGCTGCAAGATCTATTAGACACGCTTGAACTGCGCGTAACCGAGCGAACCGCTGAACTCCAAAGGACAAATGCGTTGCTGGTAGAGGAAATCGCGCAGCGGCAGGAAATGGAAGCCGCCCTCCGACGGAGCGAATCGGGGTTGGCGGAAGCGCAACGGATCACCCAGATGGGCAGCTGGGAACTCGACTTGGTTGACGGTACTCTTAACTGGAGTCAGGAAATCTATCGAGTGTTCGAAGTTGACCCGGGGAAGTTCAGCGCCTCCTATGAGGCGTTCCTCAACGCCGTCCATCCCGAGGACCGGACGATGGTGAATGAGGCCTATACGCAGTCGGTGCAGAACCGCACCCCCTATGAGATCGTCCACCGGCTGCAAATGCCGGATGGACGGATCAAGTATGTGCAGGAACGCGGCGAGACCTACTACGATGCCGAGGGACGGCCACAGCGCTCCGTGGGCACCGTCCAGGACATCACCGAGCGTCAGGAAGACAAGCTGCAGTTGCAGCGCTCGCAAGCCTTGCTGCACTCGGTGTTCGAACACCTCCCCAACATGGTCTTCGTCAAGGATGCCCACACCCTCCACTTCGTCGAGTTTAATCAGGCTGGTGAGGCGCTGACCGGCTTTTCACGCGAGGAGTTGTTGGGCAAATCGGATTACGATCTCTTCCCACGGGAAGAGGCCGACTTCTTTACCGACAAAGACCGCTCCGTCCTGGCCAGCGGCTCCTTGCTGGAAATTCGCGAGGAAGAGATACAAACAAAAGACCGGGGCATCCGTTTTCTTCAGACGAAGAAAGTCCCGATCTATGATGCTCAGGGAATCCCGCAGTACCTCTTGGGAATTTCTGAGGACGTCACCGAACGCAAGCGGGCCGAGGAATCCTTGCTCCGGTTGCACGCCGAATTGGAAGAGCGGGTGCGGGGACGAACATCGGAATTATCTGAGACCAATAGCCGGCTTGAAGCCGAAATCATCGACCATGCGACAGCGAAGGAGACCCTCCAACGGCGCGATGCAATTCTTCAGGCGGTAAGTTACGCAGCGAAACAGTTTCTCCTAACCATTTCATGGGAGAGTCAACTCATTGACGTCCTTCAACGATTGGGAGAAGAGGCGGCTGTCGACCACGCCTGTGTGTTCAGGAACCATCGGGCTCAGGATGGAGACTTACGAACGTCTCTGCAGTCCGAGTGGGTAGCGCATGGAGTCCCTTCCAGAGTGAATGACGCAAGGTTGCAGGATGTGTCTTACCGTGCGCAAGGACTGGAGCGATGGGAAAGGGAACTGTCTCGCGGGATTCCGATTTGCAGTTCTGTGGCAGACTTGTCCCAAGCGGAACAGATCCTGATGCGTATCCGAGGGCAGCGCTCAATTACCCTGATTCCGATTGTTGTTGGACAGGAGTGGTGGGGAATGATGGTCTTCGGAATGATCCAGGCCGAACGATCGTGGCAGGCAGCTGAAATCGAGGCTTTGCAGGTCGCCGCAAGTACGTTAGGCGCCGGCATCCAACGGCAGCGCATGGAACAAGAAATCCGGTTGTACACCGAGGAGCTTGAGCAGCTGGTCACGCAAAGGACTGACCGGATCAGAGAACTGGAGGGTCAACGAGCACAAGCGGAGAAATTGGCTGCACTGGGGCAGTTGGCGGCGGGCGTGGCACATGAGATCAATAATCCGATTGCCGGCATCAAGAACGCCTTTCTCGTCCTGAAAGACGGGATTCCTCGCGAACATCCCCATTATCATTTTGTCGGGATGATTGAGCGAGAAATTGAACGAGTTGCGACCATCGTGCGTCGGATGTATGACCTGTATCGGGACGAATCGCAGCAAGAGCAGGTTGTTACCCTGGATACCCTCATGGAAGACCTTGCCTATTTACTCAAGCCGAAACTGACCCAGCGTAAGATCAGCCTGCAGAGCCATATTCTTCCTACGATTCCACCATTTCGACTGGTGCAGCGTGATCTGCTCCAGGTGCTGCTCAACCTTGTCCAAAATGCGGTCGAGGCTTCGCCTGAAAATGGTCTGGTGGTCGTGAATGTCACCCATGACCATGACCACGTCGCCTTCAGTGTTTCAGACGAGGGCTACGGTATTTCGCAAGACGAACAGCCTCACATATTCGAACCGTTCTTTTCCGGACATCACAAACGTAAGCAGGGAGGTATGGGGCTCGGCCTTTCCGTGTCGTACAGCCTTGTGCACGCGATGGGGGGAAGGATCGACGTCGTCAGCCAACCGAGCAAGGGAGCGACATTTATCGTAACGTTGCCTCTTACACCTACGCCACACATAACAGCTCATACGGAGGGAGAGACGTGATGACCCAAGTACACGCCCGCATCTTAATCGCTGACGACGAGGAGACGTTTCGATTGTCTACTGCGACTTTACTCCGACAGAAAGGATATGTGTGTGACTGCGCCCAGGATTCGGAAGAAGCTACGCGATTGCTGCAGGAGTCCTATGATCTTTTGATCGCGGATATTCGCATGCCCGGAAATTCAGAATTGGAATTGCTCCGGTCCGTCCACGAACGGATGCCGGAGCTCCCAGTGGTAGTTCTGACAGGATATCCCTCGCTGCCTACGGCGGTCGAATCCCTGAGACTTTCCATTAGTGATTACCTCATCAAGCCGGTCGGGCTACCGGAATTGCAACAGGCCATCACGCGTGCGCTGGAGAAAGGGCGACTGCTACGGGCCGTGCGAGAGGCCTCTGTGGAAACCGCTCAATTGACCGCTGCGCTCGATCACATCGAGCAGACGATGACGACGAGGGGAGGGAGTGATAAACAGCCGCTCATCTCATGGGGGGCCAAGCGATATGTTGAGCAAGCCGTCGCGCACATTGCACGTCTGTCGCTGGCTGTTGGGCAAGTCGTGGGCGGGCTGGACGAGGGGGGCGATCAATCGGCTGATGTTTGTCGGGTTATGCGGTGTTCGCGGTTGGCAGTGTATGAACAAGTCCTGGAGCAGACGGTTGAAGTTCTCGCACGCACAAAAAACGCATTCAAATCGAAAGAACTAGGAGAGTTGCGGAAGCACGTGGAAGACACCTTGAAAGCAAACCGCCGATTAGGGTAAAGATCATCCTTGGTTCGTCTTGGCGGGTAGGCTGGTCAGAGCCTATAAGTTGAAGGCGCAGCTGGGAACTCTCATGGGAGGCTCTCGGTTGCGCTTTTTTTATTGCCCGATCGCAGCGGCCTTATCATGTTTTCCACGTACGTCATAAGGAGCGTTGCGCAATGCACAGACGAAGCAACCGAATTCGTCTCCTCCTGGTGGAGGATCATGAGATTGTACGCGTCGCGCTGCGTGTCCTGTTAGAGCGTACCGGAGACATCCATGTGGTTGACGAGGCAGGAACGGCCTCCCGAGCATGGGAGCAGGTGACCAAGTTTAAACCTGATGTAGTTCTGCTGGATGTGAACTTGCCGGATCGCTGCGGTGTGGACCTCTGCCGTGACATTCGGGCTGCGTTTCCGAACACGCATGTGCTCTTCCTGACTGCGTTACCCGACACGGAGACCCTGCGCGCTTCCGTGGTTGGAGGGGCGGACGGTTACCTTCACAAGACGATCGATCTCGAGTCCCTCGTCGAAGCCATCAAGGCTGTGGCGAGCGGGAAGGGCTACCTCGACCACGCTGCGGCAGGCTCCGTCATGAGTTGGTTGAGGGCCTCGTCCATCCATTCAGATGCCAACCCGGCTCTGCAGTTATCTCCGCAGGAGCGGCGGGTCATTGCCCTTGTCGCCGAGGGCAAGACAAACAAGGAAATCGGCGTGACCCTCGTCCTCAGTGAAAAGACTGTGAAGAACTATATCAGCCACGCGTTCGAAAAGCTGGGAGTCACCCGCCGTGCGCAAGCTGCCGTCATGTTCATGAAGATCCCCCCAGATACCACCAAACTCCTCAGCTAAAGGTTTCCGAACGAAAACCGACAAGAAGAAACAAGACAACAATGGCCAAGCGAAAGGCTTGGTCAGCCTGAGCGGGCAGAGTTTAGCTCTGCAAGTTGAAGGTGTAATCGGATGGTTCCACCTGCTGGAACCGCTGGTTACGCCTTTTTTGTTGTCTTCATACTGTCATGATCCCGTGCCGGACCCGCGTGCCAGGATTTCGAGAGAGCGCCCGAAGGGCAACTGGCTGAGGACAAGCTGAACGACCAGAGAGAGGAAACACTTTCCATGCCGTTCCATCGAGAACCAACCTATACACGTCTGGATTGCCTCATGATCGTGAGATCGCCACTGCGGACTGTCCTGAACCTAACGGCTCAACACATTGCGTCGGCTGCCAGAAATATCGTGCGTTATTCCACACATCACTCACATGCCATAGGCGATCGGCGCGCGCTGTAGACACCCGGCGCCTCTGACAGGACCTTTCGGAACTATGCCTCGTTTACATCGAAACATTCTTCTCTCCTCATCATGGTTGACTCGCCTCGTCATTGCCATTGCTGGCTTATGTATCGTCGGTGGGTGGTTCTCAGTTCAGTACATCAAGACCCACCTTCTGGCTCGCTCGGGGGAAGCTCTTGGGTTTGCTGCCGCTAGTGCCGCCAACCAGCTCGATCTCTTGCTAACAGAGCGGTACGGTGACATCAGGATGATGACTCAGGCCACGGTATTCCACAGCCGCGAGACCAGAACGGCCGAAAAATACCTTCGAATGCTGCAAGATTCCTATCCGGTGTATTTGTGGCTGGGCTTCGCCGACAACACTGGCCGCATCATCGCCGCCACGGATCAGACTACCGTTGGAGTAGACAGCCATGGCCGCACATGGTTCCAGCTTGCCAAGAATGGCGGGATTCCCCATGCAGAAGATGCTGAGCCATCTCGTGAAGCCGAGGGAGTCTTTGCGGTCACTATGAGTAGTCCGATTATTGGCACAGCCGGGGAATTTCATGGAGTGGTATCGGCGCAGATTGGACTGCCGGTGCTTGAGGACACGGTGGCCCACATCGCAATGGCGCTGCAAGCCCAATTGGGGACCGCACACAGAATCGAGTGGCAGATCTTGAATTCAGCCGGCGACGTGGTGGCCGATTCCGTTCTTCGTGAAGAGGGCAGGATTAATCTCAAGCAGCTCAGTCTTCCATCTGCCCTGTTGGTCCAGTCCGCACCAGCGGGATTCGTCGAAGAAAAACATATTCGTCGAGGCATCGAGGTCGTAACAGGATATGCACGCACGAAGGGATCTGACCGATTCCCCGGATTTGGATGGTCCGTACTCATACGCCAAGACCGCGATGATATTCTTCTGCCGATCAACCGTGTCATCTGGTTTCTCTCTGGCGGCGTGAGCGTGGTCATTCTCCCCCTGATTGGGCTCTTGATATGGAGCACGAATCGGCTTGAGCGGGAATGGACGAGCAGTCTCCGGCGGAGCGAAGCGATGCAGGGAGTAGTGGAGGCTGCCCGCCAGCTGACTTCCGAGCGGAACTTAGAGCAACTCTTGCGACAGCTGATCGAACTCAGTCGAAAGCTGACGGGGGCACAGTATGGAGCCCTCGGCATTTTCGATGCGTCCGGCACAAAACTCACCCGGTTTCTCACATCCGGCATGGACCAGGCCACAGAGAAGGCCATCGGACAGCTGCCATCCGGTCAAGGCTTGTTGGGCCACCTGGCCAAAACCGAAGGGGCCCTCCGACTTCGGGATCTGACTCAACATCCGGCATCATCAGGCGTTCCTTCTCATCATCCTGTCATGCGCTCCTTCCTTGGCATCTCTATCGAAATGCACGGGATGCTCTTCGGTCGGCTCTACTTGACGAACAAAGAGACTTCAGTAGGGGGCAACGCAGAATTTACCGACCTTGATGAACAGGTGATCTCCACCCTAGGGGCCCAAGCAGGGGCGGCGATTAGAAACACCAACCTGCTCAATGAACTGGGAGATGCGGAAGCACAGTTGCGGCTTTTGCTTGAATCGACGGGTGAGGGAATCTGTGGCCTGGACATGACGGGGCGATGTGTATTCATCAACTCCTCTGCGGCAAACATGCTGGGGTACCAACGGGACGAGTTGCTCGGACAGAACCTGCATGAACTCGTGCATCACAGTTACCCGGATGGATTAGCCTATCCTCTTGACCAGTGCCCTATCTTTCGAGCATCGCAAACCGGGCAGGCATGTCGTGTTGATGGCGAATTTCTGTGTCGCAAAGACGGGACCATGTTGGCGGTGGAGATGTCCGCTCATCCGATTCTGGAAAAGGGAATCATCACTGGGGTCGTGGTCACCTTTCGAGACATCTCGGAGCGCAAGCAGGCCCAGGACGCCTTATCCAAAGCCGCGCAAGACCTTGAATGGAAGAACTGGGAATTGTCCTTGGCAAGGGACCAAGCGCTGGAGAGCACCAGGTTGAAATCAGAATTTCTCGCCACTATGAGTCATGAAATTCGCACCCCCATGAACGGTGTGATCGGCATGACCGATCTATTGCTCGACACTACGTTGACCGAAGAACAGCGTGATTATGTCCGAATGCTACGTGCCTCCGGGGAGAATCTACTTGGCATCATCAACGATATTCTCGACTTTTCTAAGATTGAGGCAGGGAAACTGGATCTCGAAACCATAGACTTCGACCTCCGAACTACAATCGAGTCGGTGCTCGAACTGCTGGCCAAACCTGCCCACAGCAAGCATCTTGAATTGGTCGGATTGATCTACGCCAACACCCCGTCATCGGTTCGAGGCGACCCGAGCCGCTTGCGGCAGATCCTTACGAATCTGATCGGGAATGCCATCAAGTTCACCGAGCAGGGAGAGGTGGTCCTCCAAGTGGCGCTGAGCGTTGATGCCAACGAACACGTTCTCGTGCGTTTTGATGTGAGCGACACAGGAGTTGGAGTTAGCTCAGAAGGGCTGTCACGACTCTTCCAGTCATTCAGCCAAGCGGATGGCTCAACGACACGCAAGTATGGTGGTACGGGGCTGGGGCTGGCCATTTGTAAACGGCTTGTGGAGATGATGGGGGGTGAGATTGGAGTCGATAGCACCCTTGGGAGAGGCAGTCGTTTCTGGTTTACTGTGCAATTGGGAAAGCAGGCGGTCAGTGCAACCTCTCCGGAGGAGTCTCCGGTAGAGTTACGCGATTTGCATGTATGCCTAGTCGATGATAACGCAACGAATAGGACGCTGTTGCAGCACTATGCCACTGCTTGGGGGATGCGGAGCGAAAGTGTAGATGAGGGTTCACGAGCACTCGAAATGCTCCGCGCTGCCGCTTCGCAGAGAGAGGGGTTCGATCTCGCGCTCATAGATATGCAGATGCCAGGGATGGATGGTTTGACATTGGCTCGGGCAATACAAGCCGACCCAACTCTCAAACCCCTTCGCTTGGTATTGATTACATCTGCAGGCCAGCGCGGAGATGCCAAAGCGGCGCAGGAGGCGGGCATCGCCGGGTATCTCACCAAGCCCATCCGCCGATCTCAGCTACGAGAATGCCTGGAGCTGGTTATGCGAATGCCAGGGAACCAGACCGGACAAGCAACCGCCAGCACACCTCCATTAATCACTCGCCATCATCTTGCCGAGCGAGCGACACAACGGCGTACCAGGATTCTCGTGGCTGAAGACAATGCCGTGAACCGGGTCGTCATTGTACGATTGCTGGAGAAGTTGGGCCATCTTCCTGATGTCGTCATCAATGGGAATGAAGCCATTGCAGCCTTGCGTAGGGAAGGGCGCTATGATCTGGCGTTCATGGACTGCCAAATGCCCGAAATGGATGGCTATGGGGCGACGGCTGAAATACGAAAATTGGAAGGAGCGGCTCGCCATGTTCCTATCATCGCGCTCACTGCCAACGCCATGAAGGGTGACCGGGACAAGTGCCTGGAAGCCGGTATGGACGACTATATTTCGAAGCCCGTCACGGTTGAGAAACTCAAAACCATCCTCGAACGCTGGATACCGCCGACTGAAGGTGAGCTTACATAAGAGAGGGGTGACTCGAAACCCCTGGCTCTGTCGCACAAGCCTGAGGCTGGCGTCAGAGCGTTCGCTCCAGCGGCATGTGCCCATCAGCAGGCGGGACCTGAGTGCGGAACGCTGTCAGCTCACGTGTGAGATAATGGCGGCAGGGATCTCGGTCAATGGAAGAACTTTATCCACGGCGCCTAGTTTGATAGCCTCTTTCGGCATACCAAACACCACGCAGCTGGCTTCATCTTGCGCGAGCGTGAACGCGCCGCCTTTTTTCATCTCCATTAAGGCTTTAGCGCCGTCTCCTCCCATCCCAGTGAGAATCACCCCGATGCAATTCCCTCCGGCAAATTTTGCGACGGAGTCAAACATGACATCCACAGAAGGCCGGTGATGATTCACGGGTGGGGCCTGATTGAGGCGGACCGTATAGCGTGCGCCGCTTCTGGTGAGAGTCATATGAAAGTTCCCCGGCGCAATGAGGGCGTGTCCTGGTAGCACGCTGTCGCCATCCTCAGCTTCTTTCACTGAAATCCGACACAGTGAGTTCAATCGGTCGGCAAAGGTTTTCGTGAATCGCTCGGGCATGTGTTGTGTGATGATAATCGGTGGCGTATTAGGGGGGAGCACCTCTAAGACCTGCTTTAGCGCTTCCGTTCCTCCCGTCGACGCGCCAATTGCTATAATAGTGTCTGTCGTCTTTATCATGGCGGATCCCAGCGTATGGATTGCAGTGGGGGATGCGCCTTTCGAGGCGACAGCTTTCCTCGTAACTTTTGATTGCGCGGCTGCCTTGATTTTTGCAATAAGGTCTTGTCCAACGTCCTCCATACCTTCTTTTAAATCGATCTTGGGTTTCGTAATGAAGTCTACCGCGCCAAGTTCAAGTGCGCGCAGCGTGGTCTGGCACCCCTGTTCGGTTAAGGAACTCACCATAATGACCGGCATCGGATGTCCGGCCATCAGTTTCTCGAGAAATGTGAGCCCGTCCATACGAGGCATCTCCACATCGAGCGTTAACACATCGGGATTGAGCGCTTTGATTTTTTCACGGGCAATATAGGGGTCTTGTGCGGCGCCGATCACCTGAATCTCTGGGTCCTTTGAGAGTAACTCAGTGAGAACCAGGCGCATGAGTGCCGAGTCGTCGACGATCAAAACGCGAATCTTAGCCATCACTTCCTCTCAGTACGAATAGGCAAACGAGGAACAAAGGAATATTCTGTTTCACGGTCATCGTTCATCATTTGCCGATCAGAACAGTGTGACATTGCCGTCGGTGTGACGCTGCTGCAAGGATGCTTGGTATTGCGTTTCTTGCTCGCAAATTGTCGGGTTTGTGATGCGTTCTATTTATGTCAGCAGGACACGGCCGGATGCCATAAAGTCCTGTGCCTTCTGGGGTAGATACCTCTCTGGTCGGCTGTGATTGGATGAAACCCGACCTGTTCAAGATACGTCAATGCCCAGACTGCGTTATTGGTATCGATATATTGGGCACAATTGTAGATTTACCCGGAGCCGAAGCGCTTTACCTCCAGTCTACCTCTGTGGCCTCCACGCTTCAGAATCTGGTTCATAGAGTAATTCGAGTTCATTGGATCCTCTAAACAATCATTCTGCGTCCAGCAGCCGACGGCTGTTGTCCAAATCGCTATCCCTTCACCTGAACCGTTTACGCTCTCTTCCGGTAGATCGTTGGTGCCACGGACTGAAATGGATGCTCCACCCACTGAAGACTCTCGGAGTGGCCGATGAACAAATACCCACCCGGCTTGAGGTAGCGATGGAACCTGTTCACGAGTGTCTGTTGCGTCGGGCGATCAAAGTAGATCATCACATTCCGGCAGAAGATGACGTCCAGTGGGGTCTTGATGGGGTAGTGCTCGTCCATCAGATTGATACGCTGGAACCGGATCATGTCGGACAGATAAGATTTAACCTTGACTGTTCCGGCCTGCGCACCCTGACCCTTCAGGAAATGGCGCTGAACGATTTCTGGAGAAAGTTCGCGAAGCCGGTCTTCTTGGTAGACACCGGACGCGGCTTGGGCTAGTACGCGTGTTGAGAGGTCCGACGCGAGCACCTTCCAATCCCATTGGAGCGGGGTCGCGACACTGTCATACATCGCCATGGCGATCGTGTAGGGCTCCTCGCCGGAAGAACAGGCCGAGGACCAAATTCGGACGCGCCTGTGATCGTTGAGTGTCGGTAGAATATGCTCCCGCAGGAATTGGAAGTGCTGTGGCTCGCGAAAGAAATCAGTCTTATTTGTGCAGATGCAGTCGAGCATCTGCGTGAACTCATCGCCCGCAGGCTCACTCTCGATATGCTCGAAGTAGTCATGAAAGGTGTCCAGCCCCAAGGTTCTGAGCCGCTTAGACAAGCGTGACACCACTAAGGACTTCTTGCCATCGTTCAGGCTGATCCCCATTACCCGATAGACCATGGACCGGAATCGGTCGAATTCCTCATCGGTGATTAAATATTCCATCGAAATCTTGTTTCTCAATTCCTTATCCTTCGTGACTTGTTGGGCCTATCTCGGTCAAGGGCTCTCGTATCACGAACGCGAAGAGACGACTAACGCCTTATGATGCGGGGTACCACACAAAGAGGAGTAGATACACCAAATAGGCGGTGGCAATAGTGCCGGAAAACGTCCAGATGAGGAGTTTGCCGAGGCGCCGGTGCAGAAACATTCCAGCCGCCATGGCCCCGACACTTCCGTACCGTAGCCTGGTCAGTCCCTGATACAAGTTGTAGACCCCTAGGCCGATGGTGGCAGCTGCGAGGCTCGTGTGAATTAATAGCACCGGCATATAAACCTGCCAGTACTCAGCCTGCGTGCCGCCGAACTGCTCACGCCCAAACAGAAGCTGCTTCGTGACATAGGCGACCAACCAAATCCCGACGACCGTCCCGGCTCGGACCATATGGCGAGCATGGGCGGAGACTTCATGGTGCCGCGCGGATCGGGCTCCAGCTAAGGCCGCCAGATAGGCGATCGTCATGCTGAATAGCACGCCGTACCAAACAACGGTTTTTATGTCCATGAGTGAACTCCTCAAGGATGCCGCCGCTCCGCCCCGTTACAGGGAGGAGCGGCAACTTGGGTATGTGGTGAGGGGATCCAGCTAGCGATTAGAACTCGTCGAAGCCGTCCTGCTTGGCATGGTGCCCATTGCGCTCAGGTTTGCTCACTCCCACTCCAACCGTGGCCGGTGTACCCGGCCGCCGCGGTGCCACCTGGGGACGTGAGACGTGAGCCCGCGGATTGAGCTTCTTGGCCACCTTGCCCTCAGCCGTGGCCACTGGGCCTTCATCCGTCTGCTCCTCAATGGCAGCCATCTCGGCCACCCGTCCCTCTTTCATTTTGAAGGACTCCATCAACCGCATGAGCTGTTGGGATTGGGCCGCGAGGGTCTGGCAGGCTGCGGCCGATTCCTCGACCAGCGCCGCATTCTGCTGAGTCGTCTCGTCCATCTGCATGATGGCCTTGTTCGTCTGCTCGATCCCGGTCGTCTGTTCCTGCGACGCCGCCGAGATTTCCGAGACGATGTCGGCCACCCGCTTGACTGAGCTGACGATCTCCTCCAGCGTCTTGCCGCACTGTGAGACCAAGCCGCTGCCATCCGAGACTTTCTGGACCGATTCGTTGATCAGCCCCTTAATCTCCTTGGCCGCCGTGGCGGAGCGCTGCGCCAGATTCCGCACTTCCGCCGCCACCACCGCAAAGCCACGTCCTTGCTCACCGGCCCGCGCCGCTTCCACGGCTGCATTCAAGGCCAATAAGTTCGTCTGGAAGGCGATTTCGTCGATCACGGTGATGATGTCCGCAATCTTCTTGCTGCTCTTGTTGATCTCGTCCATCGCCACGATGGCCTTGGTTGTCACTTGGCCACCCTGCTCGGCGACATCGCGGGCCGCGGCCGCCAATTGGTTGGCTTGCTTGGCGTTGTCCGCATTCTGCTTGACCGTAGACGTCATCTCCTCCATCGCGCTGGAGGTCTCCTCCAAGGCCGAGGCCTGTTCGGACGTCCGTTGGGAGAGATCCTCCGTGCCCTGGCTGATCTCCCCAGAGCCGGTCGAGACGCTCTCTGTCGCCGTCTTGACCGCTCCGACGACCTTGGTCAAGCGGTCCACGAGCGCATCGAGCATTGTATTGATGCCTTCGGCCAGAGACCGGTAGAAGCCCTCGAAGTTTTCAGCGGGGGCCCGCTCCGAAAGCCTGCCGTCCACCGCCGCGCTGATGAGGCGCTGCACCTCGTTCTGCGCCTGTTTCTGGGCTGTGATGTCCGCCCATTCCAGCGTATTACCGAGATACTCGCCGGTCTGGGATACGATGGCGGAAACGGTGAGGCTCAGCGTCAGGGGCCCCAGCTTGATTTCGGCCTGGTGCGGCAAGTTTTTGGGGTCCTCCAGAATCCGCCGTTGATGCGAGGGCACCTTGTGGAATGAATCGATGCAGGTGCCTACCAGCTTATTCGTATCGAAGGCGGGCAGGACCTTTCGAATTTCGGTTTCCAGGGTCCTTAGTTTCTTGATGGCGGTGTTGTTGACGTAGGTAACAATCAAGTTCCGATCGCACATGAGCACGTTGGAATTGGCGTCATCGAGCGACGTCCTGACGACGAACATTTCCTTTTCCATCTTCCGCTTTTCAGTGACGTCTTCCCACTCGAGCGTGTTCCCCAAATAGTCTCCGGTCTGCGACGTGATGGCGCTCACGGTCAGGTTGAGCGTCAGGGGTCCGAGTTGAATGTCGGCTTTGTAGGGGAGATTCGCTGGATTATCGAGGATCCGGCGCTGCTTGCTCGGGTCTTTATGAAATCCATCGATACACGTCCCCACGATGGCATCGGCGTTGAAGCTGGGCAGCACCTTCTTGATTTCTGTTTCGAGGTCTTTGAGCTTCTTCTGGGCGGTCTTATTAATGTAGGTAATGACCAGGTTCCGGTCGCACATCAGCACATTGGTTTGGGAATTATCGAGTGCCGTCATGCAGAGCATGCCCATGTCCGGCCCCGTTGCAACGCCTTTTGTCTTGCTCTTGCTCTTGCTCATTGTCCGTCTCCCTTGTGTAGAGTGTGCCCGCTGGGCTCCAGCAAGCATGATGGTTTTGATGGCTCCGTATGCATCGATCCAGGCCTGTTTCACCCCAGGCGTCCACGCTGGTCCGGCAAATTCCTGCAGCACAGCAAGAAGGTTCTCACCTACCGCATCGTAGTGGGTCGGCTCGGCTCCATACGTCACATGCCGAGCCCCCAGGTCTTGTAAGGCCTTGGTCAACTTATCGGGGTGGCGGAGGTTTTGAATGACGAGTACGAGTGAGGCCAGTAATTTCTTTTTCTGCGCCTTCATCGAGCTCTGTTTGAACAGCGGCTTGACGGCCGGATACTTCTGGAACAGCCGCTCATAGAACCGGGTGACCAGCTTCTCTCCCTGCGGGGCCACCAATTTGAAACTGCTTTCTAAAACATCAACGTTTAGACTCATGATCTATGCTCCTTTAAGCCGTAAGAGTCTGGCTCGCCGCCACAGCCGTTTGAGCGATGTCCTCCGTGGATAGCACTCGGTCGATATCCAGGAGCGTGATGAGCTTGTCTCCCGATTGGGCGATGCTATAAATAAAGCTGGTATCCACTTTCGCTCCAAAGTTTGGGGCGGGCTGAAGCTCTTTCGCGGCGATGTCCAGGACATCCGAGACGGCATCCACGACCACGCCCATCACGTGGTCTTTCACCACCACGACGACGATGACGGTGAACATGGTGGCGTTGACCTGCTCCATCCCGAACTTGGCGCGCAGGTCTACGATCGGGACAATTGACCCGCGCAGATTCAGGACCCCCTTGATAAAGGCGGGCGTATTGGGAATCCGTGTGACGGCCGTATAGCCTTTAATCTCTTGGACCCGCAGGATATCCACCCCGTAGTGTTCCTCCCCAAGCACAAACGTCAGATATTGATTCCCCTCAGACGCCAGTCGGATCTGCTGATCCGAGACCGATGCCGTCGTGTCCAGTGCCGTCGCCATAAATCCCTCCGTATAGGTCGTGTGTGTCACGCCGCCGTTGCCGTGCTCTGCCTCGCCAATTCAATGAGCCCCCTGACATCCAGAATGAAGCCCACGGTCCCGTCACCAAGGATGGTCGCTCCCGCTAAGCCTTCTACCTTCTGAAAGTTCTTCTCCAGGCTCTTAATGACGACCTGCTGTTGGCCCAGCAATTCGTCCACCATCACGGCGACTCGTTCGCCTTCGGTCTCCAGAATCACCAGAATCGCTCGTTCAGGATCGGTGACATCCGGTGTCACGTTGAAGACGTCAGCCAAGCGCACTACGGAGAGATAGGCGCCGCGCACATTGACTACTTCACCTCGTTTCACGACGGTTTTGATGGAGTCCTGTCTGGGCTGAATGGATTCGATGACAGAAAGCAGCGGCACAATGTACGTTTCTGGTCCGATGCGGACTGTCAAACCATCAATGATCGCGAGAGTCAGCGGCAGCTTCAGCGTGAAGACCGTGCCCTTGCCGGCCTCAGTTTTGATGGTGACGGTTCCGCTCAGTCCTTCGATGTTCTTCTTGACCACATCCATGCCCACACCGCGGCCGGACACGTCAGTGACCTTGTCGGCGGTGGAAAAGCCGGGCCGGAAGATCAACGGCCAGATCTGTTCATCGGAAAGCTTGTCTGCTTCGCTGATCAACCCCTGCTGGAGGGCTTTGGCCAGGATTTTGTCGCGATTCAGGCCGCGCCCGTCGTCCTCGACCGTAATACAAATGCTTCCCCCTTCATGGAAGGCATTGAGCGTGATCATGCCCTGGATAGGCTTGCCGGCGGCGATCCGTTCGTCGGGGAGTTCAAGTCCGTGATCCGTGGAGTTTCTTATCAGATGGGTCAAAGGATCCCCGATGGACTCGATCACGGTCTTGTCCAGTTCCGTGTCTTCGCCGGACATGACCAATTGGATCTGTTTTCCGTTCTTGGTGGCTAGGTCACGGACCAGACGGGGAAAGCGGTTGAAGGCCGTGCCGATGGGCAGCATCCGGACCGCCATGACCCGTTCCTGGATTTCGCGGGTATTGCGCTCCAGTTGGGTGAGGCGCTCCTGTAACACGGGCAGTTTGTCTATGGTGAAGCGGGCGCCCAGATCACTCAACATGGACTGGGTGATCACCAATTCGCCAACCAGGTTAATCAGCTTGTCGATCTTGTCCGTATCCACCCGGATGGATGGGGTTTCGACCTTGCGAGACGCGGCCGCTGGTGCCAGTTTCTGCTGCCTGTCCAGCGCGTGGGCGATTTGCTGAGATGTGGCAACGTGCTGTTCGACGAGAATTTGGCCCAGCCGTTTTTGCTGGGAGAGCGCATGGCGCAGCACGTCCGGTGAAATCACCCCGTCTTCGACCAAGATCTCACCGAGGGGCTTCGGTTGGTCGCTCGTCTCATGTGGTTCGTGACGTGCCGTTGGTTCCGATGCGTCAAGGACGGGGGACTGTTCCGTGATCGTCAACACACTATCGTCCTCGACGAAGAGAAAGACGTCTTCGATCTCTTTCTGTGTATGATCCGTTTCGAGGGTGACCGTAAAGGAGAGCGTTGTGTTGTCCGTGGCCAATTCTTCAATGGTCGGGAGGTGTTCGATATCCACCGAGCAGGTGAAATCACCAAGATCGCGCAGCTCGCGCAGGATCTGGCTCGGGTGGAGCCCCCGCGCAAAGACCGCCGGAGTCGGGGCCCAGGTAATTTCGTAGCGCCGGCGTGGGGAGGGACCGGTTTCCTGAACTGATGCCATTGCAGGCGCAGCAACAACCTGCCCCATGGCATAGGCCTGCAAGCGTTCGCTTAGCGGACCTACGATGGCGTCATTCGGCGCCTCATTCGTCTTCGCCGCATCCACCAGCCCCTTCAACCCATCGGTGGCCTCCAGTAAGAGATCCACGAGGGGCTTCGTCACCTCCATCTTCCCGGTGCGCAACACATCCAGGATATTTTCCATCTTATGAGTGAACTCGCCGACCGCCGTGAACCCAAACATGCCACTGTTGCCTTTGATGGAATGTGCTGCGCGAAAGATGCGATTGAGAAGATCGAGATCTCCGGGCCGTCCTTCGAGCTGGAGCAGTCCCTCCTCCAGCGTGGCAAGGTGCTCATTGGACTCCTCGAAAAACGCCCCTTGAAACCGTGAGAGATCAGTACTCATGCTGGTAACACCTTCTGAATGACCTTCAACATTTGTTCCGGATTGAATGGTTTCACGATCCAGCCGGTCGCTCCCGCCGCCTGGCCATCTTTCTTTTTGTCGTCGGCCGACTCCGTGGTGAGCATGAGAATAGGCGTGAATTTGAGGGCTGGCATCTTGCGGACTTCCCTAATCAGGGAAATACCATCCATTTCAGGCATATTGAGGTCGGTCACTATCAAATCAGGTTTGGCCCCGCCAGTGATCTTGCTCACCGCTTCTTTGCCATTGCCTGCCTCGACGACTTGAAATCCTGCACCGGTCAAGGTGAAGGCCACCATCTGTCGCATCGTGGAAGAGTCATCAACGACCAAGACCATTTTCCCCATGACCGCTCCTTCGTGTTGCTATCCTATTAAAGACATCGGTTAAAATAGCGTAACGGTATCGGCCAACTCGCTCTCACGATCGGTGTGGGATGATGGTTGGGACCGTCCCATTGACATCGTGGCGCGCTCGGATTCCATCGTGTAGCTGTTTTCCAAGTTCTTGAGTGGCTGTAGTCTATCCTGCAAAGTCTGGCCTTCTATCCCAGAGGCCAGAGCCTCGATATAGTCGCGCATATGGCTGAGCGGCTGAATCACATGCTCAAGTTTCTGGCGCGTCATGTCTTGGAATTGCAGTGTCATCACAATTTGAGCCACGTCTGTCGCCAGGGTTTTCGCGCACTCCCTGGATTGCTCAATAGCCGTTTCAGACACTCTGTTTCTTTCAAGGACCGTCCGGGACATGTCCTCAACACCTTGCTTCATGCCGAGTGTATTGGTCATATCCACTGAGCCGAGAATATCGAGCTTTCTAAGTGCCGTTGCGGTACTTGCCTGCACGTCCTTCACGAGATTGCTGATGGTGCTCGCCGCCTGTCCTGAACGATTAGCAAGCTTAGAGACCTCATCCGAAACGACCGCGAAACCTCGGCCATGATCACCCGCCCTCGCAGCCTCGATCGCTGCATTCAAGGCCAGGAGACGCGTTTGATCGGCAATGAACTGGATTTCCTCAAGAATATTGGAGATGGAATTAGCGCCAGCTTTGACTTCACTCATAACCGCAGTTGCCTCTATGGCCGCCTGTGAAGCTGTCATCACATCCTGCACAAATGTTGTGAGCATCTGATCGCTTTTTGTCAGGATATGTTCCACGCCGTATTCACCACTGAAGAACATGTCGCTCGCCTGGGCGGACTGGGTTGATGCTCTTAGGGAAATGGTTTGGAATCGTGTGGAGATATCGAGCACGGCCTGTTCGGTTTGGTGGATCACTGCCTTCATCTGCTCGGAAAGTACCGGCATGATAGGAAGCACACAGGATGCAAATTCTTTCCAGGCCCGCTGGCTCTCCTCTAACTGCTCGATACGTGCCTGCGCTTTCTGATCTGCTTCCACCAGGCGCAGCTGCCAGGAATGTCTGAGCCGCCAGAAAACCAGACCACTTCCGGCCGCCAATCCACCGACCCCTCCGAACACCATCGCCAGAATCTGGTCAATCATCATGTTTCCACATCACAAAGAAGCGAATGATCGGAAAATAAAAAAGGCGAAATCGGATCCTCGATAACGAGATGATCCAATTTCGCCTTCAACTTGCAGGTCTGAAACCCTGCCCGCTCAGGCGGACCAAGCCTTCTTGCTTAGCCCTTGCTGTATCCCTTGTTTGTTCTTATCGGATGGGGCAGGGGGAACCTTTAGCCCCATATGCAACCGCGGCCGGATTCGTAGGGTGTCTTCAGGAATATGAACGGGACGGGAGTGCCGTCACAGCAGGAAACAGATAGCTCATGGGTCGCATCGATCTAGGTGATGGGGACCATCGGTACTGTGCATGCCCTTTCTTACAATCCCGGAAGAGCACATCCCGCTGCCTGCGCCCAATTTATATAGAGAAAGGGCGCTCACGAGCACCATAGATCACCACCGATAGGCGCCTGAGAAGGTGACAGGGAGTGGCCCATGTAATAGTCCCGCCTCCGTTCTGCTGATGCAGCATTAGCGGGGGTTCCCATTAGTGTCTGAGCAAATAAACATGTCGTACCGGTCCGCGAGTTGATCCACCGCCTTCCGCAATTTTTTCGCCCAGCCTTTTGACCGCACGAGGTAATGTTTTTCCAGGACGTCTGCGGCCTGGTGCCCCATGAGATGTTTCACAACCTCACGGTGCACGGCCTCCTCGCCATCTTCTGCCCCGATGTCCTCTAGCGCGGAAGCAAACCAGCGGCGCAGGTCGTGGAACCGAAGGTCGCCACACTCGGCGGCCTCGGCCGCGCGCGCCCACGCTTTTGAGAGTGCCCCAGGCGCAGACCATTCTTCGAAGACCCGACTCTCGAGCTCGATGTCCTCCCCTTCCAT
>JAURZE010000022.1:300000-588967 GCA_030653545.1 Nitrospira sp.
CATTTCTGACTTCGAGCACGAATTTCAGATGGCCCTCATCAACCGGAAACTGGCCAAGAATGTGGAGACCGTATTTCTCATGCCCAGCGAAGAATTTTCGTACCTCTCTTCCACCATCATCAAAGACGTTGCCCAGCACGGCGGTCCGTTAACGGAGTTCCTGCATCCCGACGTGGCTCGACGTCTTGAAGAACGAATCCGGAGCCTCAAACAATGAAACTCGCCGCACGCGTCAGTCGAATCACTCCGTCTCCGACATTAGCCATGACCGCGACGGCCAAAGCCATGGCTGCGCAAGGGATCGATGTCGTCGATTTCTCATCCGGGGAACCGGATTTCGATACGCCGGAACCCGTCAAGGCCGCGGCCGAAGCAGCCATTCGCGCCGGCTTTACGAAATATACCCCTTCGTCAGGCATCGACGAGCTTCGTCAAGCCATTGCCGATAAACTTCTCGCTGAGCAAGGTTTGCGCTATGAGAAGGCCCAAATCTTGGTTTCCTGCGGAGCCAAGCACTCGCTCTACAACGTCGCCGAAGCCCTCCTAGAGGCCGGCGATGAGATTATTATTCCAACACCCTACTGGGTGTCCTACGCCGATCAGGCGCTCCTCAATGATGCCACCCCTGTGCTGCTCCCGACCAGGGAAGACCAGGACTATGCCATCAATCCTGAGGAACTGCAGAAGTTAGTCACGCCGCGCACCAAAGCCATCATCGTCAATAGCCCCTGTAATCCGACCGGAGCCACCTACGACAAGCGCACACTGGAGGCCATTGCAACCATCGCGGTGAAGCACAACCTCCTGATCATCTCCGATGAAATTTACGAGAAGGTGCTGTACGACGGAGCGACGCATATCAGCATCGCCACCCTGGGACCTGAAGTGGCCGAGCGCACCGTCATCATCAATGGTGTCTCCAAGGCCTACGCCATGACGGGATGGCGCATCGGCTATGCAGCCGGACCGAAGCCCCTTCTGACCGCCATGGCCAACATCCAAAGCCAAAGCACGTCAAACCCCTGTTCGATCTCGCAGAAGGCCGCCGTCGCCGCGCTGAAACTTGGCGGACCGTTTACAGAAATGATGGTGGTGGAATTCGACCGGAGAAGAAAAGTCATGGTGGAGCGCCTCAATGCGATTCCTGGCGTGTCCTGCCGGATGCCTGGAGGAGCCTTCTATGCCTTTCCCAACATCGGCGGCGTACTGGGGCGAACAGGACCGAACGGACCGGTGGCTTCACCGCAGGCATTGGCGAACTATCTCTTGAAGGAGGCCCATGTGGCCGTGGTGCCCGGTGAGCCATTCGGCAGTCAGCACCACATTCGGTTGTCCTATGCGACCAGCATGGACACCATCACGAAGGGATTGGATCGCATTGCTGCCGCGTTTGGTAAGCTGACAGCATGACCGCCACTTGACTCACGCGCAACAAGGGTTATTGGTAGATTATCGACTACGCATTCCGGAGGGTCACACGTGCCTATTTACGAATATCTCTGCCACGATTGTTCATATACGTTTGAACTCAAACAGAGCATGAAAGACGAAGCCGTCGCCACCTGTGCGAAATGCGGCAAATCCGTCAGCCGAATCATTTCGGCACCCGCAATCATGTTCAAGGGATCCGGCTGGTACATTACGGACTATTCGGACAAGATGAAACCGCCGACCGGGGAGACCACCAAACCGACGCCCACGGCCACAACGACGGCGCCGGCTGAGTCGTCGGCGACACCAGCGGCAGCTTCGTCATCGACGCCCTCCGCACCATCTGCGCCACCGGCTTCCGGAGGAACGACCAGCTCGTCCACTCCATCCGCCAGCAGCGCACCTGCATCCAGCACCACCTCAGGCCAGAAGTAGGCTGACGTCTCCGAACTAGCACGCTGTTAAAAACTCGGCACAAGAAAAACAAACGGCTAGCATGCTCAATAGAGCATAGAGACATCCATGCTATGAGGATGCTCAAACACGCCGGACAGCAAGGCCGCAGCGAGCGAAGAGGCGAGGCGTACGCGGCGGTACGTTGAGCCTCTGAGTGAAGCGAGAACGCCGCTGGCGGACTGTTTCAGCATCCGAGCTACCTTCGCTTGGCCGGAACGTTCTTCTTGACAGGAGCCTTCGCGGCAGGTTTGGCCGTTGGCTTGGCAACAGCCTTGGCAGGAGCCTTCGGGGCCATTGCCTTGACCGCCTTGACCCGCAACGCCTCGACCTGATTCTGAAGGCTAGAGATCATTCCGGTCTTTTCACGATTCATCCGTCCCAGGTCATCGACTTGGGTCTGTAGATCTTGCTTCGCCTTAGACAGATCGTTGATCTGATTCTGAAGCTGGGCCTTCTCCATATTCACCGTTTGCACTTCCGAACGGAGCTGTTCCACCTGGGCCTGAAGCGCAGGCGGCCAATAGTCACAGCCCGACACCGCCACCCCCACCACCGCCACTATCCCAACAAGCATTCGCTGACGCAGCACATTCACCATACGACCCTCCTTTCTGACATCCATGCGCGGATGTATAGCATACTTCTCACGGCTTGAGGTGAAATCCTCGCGCCACAAGCGCCTGTTGAATCATCGTTCGATCGATCGGCCCTTCGCGAATCATCCGCACGCCGTCACACACGCTCAACACCGTCGACGGCAATCCGCCCCGCGTGGGTCCGCCATCAACGATGACATCGACCATGGTGCCGATCGTCCGTTCCACCTCGGCCGCAGTTTGAACCGGCGACTCCCCTGAGCGATTCGCACTCGTACCCGTTAATGGTCCCGTATGCCGAAGAAGCTCCGCGAGAGCGGCGTGAGAAGTATGACGAACCCCGACCGTGCCGGTCCCAGCCGTGATAGCCGTTGGAAGTCCTGGACCGGCGGAAAACACCAGCGTCAGCGGTCCCGGCCAAAAAGCCTCCATCAGCACCTGCGCGGCAGGAGACACCTCGGCGACAAGATCCTGAAGCTGTGCCTGATCACCAATCAGAATCAAAATAGGTTTGCCATCCGGTCGACCCTTGATGGAGAGCAGGCGCGCCACCGCCGCCCCATCGAGCGGATTTGCCCCTAAGCCATAATAGGTTTCTGTAGGAATCCCGAGCACCCCGCCGGCCTGCACCAATCGGGCAATCCGGGGGAACAGCACATCTGAATCCGTTGCAGAGTACGACTCGATGACAGCCATGAAAGGTGCGGGATGCGTGGAACTGCTAGCTGCTGCGCCGAAGAGCGCGATGGGCGATATCCGTCCGGTAATGCTGTCCGTCGAAAGAAATCCGCTGAACCTGCCGGTAGGCGGCCTGTTGCGCGTCCGCGATCGTGGCCCCTCGCCCGGTGACGCCTAAGACCCGGCCACCGGCGGTCACCACGTCAGAGCCCTTTCGGACAGTGCCGGCATGAAACACCGTCGCTGAGGGATCGCCGTCAGCAAGTCCGTGGATGGCCTTTCCCGTTTCATAACTACCGGGATAGCCCTCCGACGTCATCACCACACACACGGCACAGTCGTCATGCCACTCCACCGTCAACTGATCCAGCCGATGCTCGACAACGGCCTCGATCACATCGATGAGATCAGACTTCAGCAGCGGCAACACCACCTGTGTTTCAGGATCGCCCATACGCGCATTGAACTCGAGCACATAGGGCACGCCCTTCACGACCATGATTCCGGCGTATAACACCCCTTGAAACGGAGAACCCATTCGGGACATCGCCGACACAATCGGCTGCAACACGTCGCGAGTGACCTGCATACGCAAGGCCGGGGTGCCCAACGGAGCCGGGCAGTAGGCGCCCATCCCCCCCGTGTTGAGCCCCGTGTCGCCGTCGCCCACACGCTTGTGATCCTGTGCCGGCAACATGGGCACCACCGCCTTACCATCCGTAAACGCCATGATGGTGAGTTCTTCGCCGTCGAGGAATTGTTCGATGAGCACGCGCTGGCCGGCCTGCCCGAAGACGGCATGTTCCATCGAATCGACGATCGCCTGCTTCGCCTGCTCGCGAGTGGTCGCAATGACCACGCCCTTGCCCTGCGCCAGCCCATCGGCCTTAATGACGACCGGGAGTTCGTGCGCCTCGACATACGCGAGCGCCTCGTCCATCTTTTCAAAACTCTTCGCCCGTGCCGTCGGAATCTTGGCCAAGGCCATCACATCCTTCGAAAAGATCTTGCTGGATTCCAGCCGGGCGGCATTTTTGGTCGGACCAAAGATTTTCAACTTGGCCTTACGAAACTCATCGACAATGCCGTTCGCCAGCGGCACTTCCGGGCCCACCACCGTCAGATCAACCTGTTCCTTGATGACAAAATCTTTGAGGGCCGTAATATCGTCCACCTTGATCGGCAGACAAGCCGCCAGCGACTCGATCCCGGCATTCCCCGGCGCACAGAAAATTTGCGGTTTCCGCGGACTCTGCGAGAGCTTCCACACCATCGTATGTTCGCGCCCACCGCTCCCGACGACAAGAATTTTCATGATGCTCTTAGGTGCATTAAATTAATGAGGCTTCTCAAAATGAGCCTTCCGCAAGGCCACTTCAACCGAATCGCGCCTCAAGAGGATGCTCAAACAGGACATCCAACGAGGCCGCAGGCGAGAAAAAACCGGAGGCGTAGCTACTGAGCTACGTTGAGGATTTTTTCGAGCCGAGAACGAAGTTGGGGGCCTGTTTCAGCATCCGATTAGTGGCGGAAGTGGCGCATGGCGGTCATAATCATCGCCAACCCCTGCTCGTCCGCCGCCTTGATGATCTCGGCATCGCGAATCGAGCCACCCGGTTGAATCACCGCCGTAATCCCGGCTTGCGCGGCCGCATCCAGACCGTCGCGGAACGGGAAGAACGCGTCCGAGGCCATCACGCAACCCTTCACCGGCATCTGCGCTTTCATCACCGCCAGCTTCACGCTATCGACGCGGCTCATTTGCCCGGCGCCGATCCCGACCGTCTGGCCAGGCGTTGCGTAAATGATGGCGTTCGACTTCACATGTTTGCAGACTTTCCACGCGAAAGCGCAGGCCGCATACTCCTCGTCCGTGGGCTTGCGCGCCGTCGGGACTTGCAGCGTACGAAGGTCCGTCAACACACCCAAATCGCGATCCTGCACGATCAACCCGCCGACGAGTTTCTTGAGGTCGAGTCCAACCTGCGGCACCTTCGTGAGCGGCCCGACGTCGAGCAACCGCAGATCCTTCTTGCGCTTGAGTTCGGCCAGCGCATCCTCGGCAAACCCGGGAGCAATCACCACTTCGACGAACGTTGAGGTGATTTCCTTGGCGGTGGCCAGATCGACCGGCCGGTTGAATGCCAGGACGCCACCGAACGCCGAGACCGGATCCGTCGCACGCGCCTTCACATAGGCTTCGACCGGCGTCGCGCCCAGCGCCACACCGCAGGGATTGTTGTGCTTGATGATGGCAACCGCACACTCGTCATATTCTTTCGCCAGCTCAAGGGCCGAATTCGCGTCGAGGAAGTTGTTGTACGACATCGCCTTCCCGTGCAGAATCTTCCCGCGCGACACCGACGGCTCATTGGAGTTGAATTCGCGATAGAACGCGCCCTGCTGGTGAGGATTCTCTCCGTACCGCAACGTCTCCGCCAACTCGAATTGCAGCGAGAGGATCTTGGGGAACTTCACATCTCCGCCCTGCACCTGCTTTTCGAGATAGCCCGCAATCAGGCTGTCATAGCGCGCCGTATGCTGAAACACCTTCATGGCCAGCTCGCGACGCAACACAGGCGAGACCGTTCCTGCCTTTGCCGCATCCAGCACACGCGTATAGTCCGTCGGATCGACCACGACCAGCACATCTTCATGATTCTTCGCCGCAGAGCGCAGCATCGACGGACCGCCGATATCGATATTCTCAATCGCTTCTTCGAAGGGGCAGTTCGGCTTCGCGATGGTGGCTTCAAAGGGATAGAGATTCACCACCACGACATCGATCGGGCCGATATTGTGCTGTTTCATCTGATCGACATGAGCCGGCACCGAGCGACGACCGAGCAACCCGCCATGGATTTTCGGATGGAGCGTCTTCACACGACCATCAAGAATCTCCGGCGAGCCCGTATACGCCGCCACATCCGTGACCTTCACGCCCGCGTCACGCAAGGCCTTGGCCGTCCCGCCCGTCGAGAGAATTTCTGCCCCAAGAGCTTCCAAGCCCTTGGCCATCTCGATGACTCCCGTTTTATCTGAAACACTAATCAGCGCCCGCTTGATGCTGGCCATGTCGATACTCCTTCAGAAATGCTCGATAAAGTAATGGTTTGTATCTTGGAAGGCGGGCGAAGGATAGCAAATGGATCAGGGAAGTTCAAGAATGGGTCCAAGCAGACGCCGAGCAAGAAATTCACTTCAGAAATACTGCATTCTCTTTCTAATGTGCGGACTGAACCTTGGCCTTAACCTCAGCCGCTCAGCCCCCCTCTACATCCGTAGGGTAGACTACGCCCCCGTCCAGCGACTATGATGCCCATGTCGAGAAGTATTAGTCATCAGAGCTCGTCACCACAGGCAGCGAGTTCCATTCATCATCGAGGCTCCACAATGGGTACGCATATTTTTAGCCGACACACAATCTGGACCGTCTTCGTGTCACTCCTTGTCGCTCTAGGTATGGGAGCCTGTTCAGACGTGTCGAATGCCCCGGCGCCGGCGGCGGGACCAACGGTATTGACGATTACATCTCCCGCAACGCTTCCGGCTGGCAGCATCGGCATTCCCTACTCCACGACATTAACCGCTGCGGGTGGCACGCAGCCCTTTGGGTGGTCCATTCCGTCAGGCCAAACACCAGCCCCAGGCCTCACGATGGACTCTAATGGTGTGATCAGCGGAATTCCGACAAACACAGGAAGTACGACACGGACCTACCGCGTGGTAGACTCTGCTCAACCAACTCAATCCTTTGAAACCCAGCTGACCATCGCCATCAATTCTGTCCCGCAACCCCAGATTTCCCTTCCGGCATCCTTACCCAGCGGAGTTGTTGGTACCACATATCCCGTAACCCTCACGGCAAGTGGCGGAACTCCCCCATACACCACATGGACGGTCACTCCGACGTTGCCTGCAGGACTTACTTTCACTCCGACTGGTGATACGGCAACGATCACGGGTATCCCTCAGGCGCCAAGCTCCAACAACTACACATTTAGAGTCACTGACTCCTTTTCACCAACACCGCAAACAGGAGCAAGAGCCTACACACTGAACATTAGCGCCGCACCAGCCAAACTCACAATTTCATCGCCCGCTACGTTGCCTCCAGGAACAGTTAATCAGGGGTATAGCGAACAATTGACATCGACAGGTGGTACCGGGACAGTCAGCTGGAGCCTGTCCAGCAGTACACCAAACCCAATCCTTCCAGGACTTTCGTTGTCCTCAGGTGGACTTCTCAGTGGATCATCCCTGTCATCTCCAGCCGTAACCAACTATGCAATGCGATTTAGAGTGCAGGACTCGGCGTTCCCTGCGGACACCGATGAAAAAACATTGACTATTACAACGAGCTTACCCACAGCTCTGAATATCACAACGCCATCACTCCCGAATGGGGTACTGAATCAGCCCTATGATCAGCCCTTGGCAGCCAGCGGTGGATCTGGGACTCGTACGTGGAGCTTCCAAGGTGGCACAATTCCAAATCTCAGCATCAATTCCTCAACCGGTAGAATTACGGGAAACCCAACACCAACGGGTCCCTCATTCACCTTCACAGTCCAGGTCACCGACGCCTTGTTCACTGCCACGAAGCAATTCACCATTGCCATCACGGCTCCACCAGCACCGACGATAAACTCTCCTGCCTCGCTCCCAACAGGAACAGTGAACGTAGACTACCCTGCAACGACGCTTTCAGCCAGTGGAGGCGCACCGCCGCTGGCTTTTCAACCAGTGGGATTGCCGTTCGGCTTGTCGTTTAATGCAGCAACTGCCACGATTTCTGGAATGCCGACAAGTAGCGGGTCTCAGCCTGTCACCTTCACCGTCAATGATTCCACTGTTCCATTCAATCAGACTGGCACCAGGCAATATACTTTAACTGTTAATGCAGCGCTCACAATTGGCACGAGCTCACTTGATTCAGGCACTGTCGGTACATCCTATAGCACCTCGCCATTGACTGCTTCGGGAGGCACACCGCCTTACACATGGTCAATCACTGGCACTGGAGCACCTAACATAGCCGCGCCTGGCCTAACCTTGAGTTCAGGTGGTGTGATTAGCGGAATACCTACAACCGATGTTGGAAGCCCCTTCACGAGAACCTATCGAGTCCAGGATAACAATGGAGTAGCGGCAACCAAGCAATTGTCGATCACAATCAACGCCGCACCGATACCGCCAAATATTACGACTACAAATGCAGACCTCCCCAATGGGCTTGTGAATGGAATCGTGCCATACAGCCGAACCCTGACAGCCACAGGTGGCACAGGAGCACTAACATGGAGCGTTCTTTCCGGCGCACTCCCAACGGGTCTGACTCTCTCTACCGCCGGTGAAATTTCCGGCACGCCGTCCGTAGCGGGAACATTTGACTTTACGCCGCAGGCTACTGACACTTTGCTACAAACCGACTCAACGCCACCGCTCTTGTCGATCACGATTGACCCATGACAATCCCATCAGTGACATGATCGTGCGCCTTCAAGCCAAAAGGCTTGAGGGCGCACGATTGTTCGTTTTCATCACGCCAGGCTCCTCGCGACAAAGCTCTGCTTCTCCCTCACACCTCCCCCTTCGTAGGGCAGACAACCTCAGAGCTTTTCCTGTATGATCCATAAATATTTTCGACCGAGCGAAAACCGGCCATCAGCCGACACTTGCTCGGAATGCTGTCGGATTTTATTGCCAGAATTTCGAAGAGATCGTCGTGCGGATATTAACCCTGACGAAACCCAGCGTGATGAGCAACACAAAGAGCGCCCTTGCGAATCTGTGGACTCTTGGCCTGATGCTCCTCCTTGCGATCGGAGCCGTGTCCTGCGGCGACGTCTCTACGGCTCCCGTCCCTGCACCAGGACCAGGCGCGCTAACGATCACGACCGATTCTTTACCTGATGGAACGGTCAGTCAGCCCTACGCATGGACGTTGGGAGGATCCGGCGGAACGACACCCTATAACTGGTCCGTGACACCTGCGTTGCCTGCCAACCTCCAGCTCGATACTGCAACAGGAGCAATTACCGGCACACCAGTCGCAGAGAGTTCGATCACATATACGTTTAGCTTGAGAGACTCTTCCGCACCGAACCAGACCATACAGAAGCCCTTGCTGTTAACGATTAATTCGGCACCGGTCCCTCCGACGATCACCACCACGTCACTTCCGTCAGGAACAGTGAATCAGATCTATCCTCCCAACACGATCTTGCAAGCGAGCGGCGGCACGCCGCCCTACACCTGGTCCGTGAACCCTGCGCTCCCAAATGGATTGCAGCTGAATCTTGTGTCATCCGGCTCGATCAGCGGCACTCCTCAGGCGGGCACAAACGGTACTGCCACCTATACATTTACCGTCCTTGACTCGACCGTGCCCTTCAATCTGACGAACAACAAGCAGCTTAGCTTGACGATCAATCTTACGGTGCCCACGTTAGCAATCACATTTCCCGCAGGCTCCACACTTCCAGACGCAAATGTAAACACGTTGTATCGCCAGACACTCCTAGCTTCAGGCGGTACCCCTCCCTATACCTGGTCGGTCTCTCCCGCTCTGCCTACGTGGCTCCAGCTTGATGCCGCCACCGGAATACTTACCGGTACGCCGACAGCCACAGCCACAATCACCCGAACATACACCGTTCGCGATTCTACATTGCCGACCAATCGCACCACTTCGCGATCGATCACGATTCGCGTAAGAAACTAGCCACCCCCGCGCCTCGTTTGACTTCACTTTCCCCGCCCTCCGAGAATCCGTCCAGAGTAGATGATTGACAGGCCTGAGTATTGACTTATGAGGACCACGGGAAAAGAGAACACCCCTTGCATAGTGCGTGACGGGAGCCTGATTTATCTGGTCTGTTGAGTCAGTCTCATTTGGTTGGCTCGATGAACACGAGAGACTGACAGATCCGCAGACTGGAGAAGCCACCATGGGGTCGTTGCTCGGAAAGCGTCACTTGCCTTTCCCAACATTCTACTTGCTTTAGACTCCCATCAATCACCGTACCTCCCCCCCTCGCAAACCTCGGCGCTTACCCCTTCGCGTTGTACTGAACAACGGCTTCCGCTATAGTCCCGCTACCCCATTCCATGAAAACGCTGGATGACATTCGTCGACAATTCGCTGCTGGTGAATTCGAGTTCAGCCGCCATGCGTTTAAGCGCGCCATCGAGCGAAATATCAGCGACGCCGAAATCCGACAGGCCGGGGCACAAGCCAGCATCATCGAGGATTATCCCGACGACAAATATGCGCCCAGCAGCCTGCTACTCGGATTCACGATCACAGGTCGTCCGTTGCATATTCAGGCCTCACACGTTGATTCAGATCTGTTGAAGATCATTACGATCTATGAGCCGGACCCCGCAGAGTGGTATGATTTCACCAGACGGAGGTAGCTATGTTTCGCTGTCATGTGTGCGGCAAGAGCGAAAGTCGTCAAGAACTGGTGAGCGAGGTCTTTGATATCGAGGGCAAGCCCGTGCGCGTTGAGGAAATTCCTGCGACGGTCTGCCTCCATTGCGGCGAAGCTGTTTTCAGCCGCGACGCCACCGAGCGAGTTCGGCGCATGGTGCATGGGGAAGCGAAACCCTTTAAGTCTATTCAGATGGACGTGTTCGCCTACCGCTAACCCTTAGGGTTACCCACGGCCAGGTTATGTTGCCGCGCCCTCTTCTACTCGTTTGACTCCCCCTTCCCCGCCCTTAGGACGCCCACTTCAACTCAAGCTTCTTGTGATGGACAGCACAGTCCCGCAAATACAGGTTGATCAGGTTCTGATGACCTTCCCCCCGAAAACTAGACCATTGGCTTGGAAGTGCACCTGTGCTGAGATGGGGCCCACAGGAGGGGCCCATGACTCGGAAACGGCACACGGAGGAACAGATCATCGCAGTGCTCAAGGATGCCCAGGCGGGCATCGGGGTTCAAGAGCTCTGCCGCAAGCACGGCATCTCGGATGCCACCTTTTATAAGTGGCGGACCAAGTATGCGGGGCTTGAAGTCAGCGACGTGAAGAAGCTGCGCCAGCTGGAAGATGAAAACCGTCGGCTGAAACAGCTGGTGGCGGAGCAAGCGCTCGACATCCAAGCGCTGAAGGCGATCACCGCAAAAAACTGGTAGCGCCCAAGGCGAAACGAACGGCGGCCCAGTGGATGGCCGAACGCTTTGGGCTCAGTCAGCGACGAGTGTGCCGGTTACTCACGCTCGATCGGAACACGCTCCGGTATTGTCGTCGGCGTCAGGAGGATGCGGCCCTGCGGACGCGAATCCGGGAAATCGCCGAGAGCAAGCGGCGGTATGGGTGTCCCCGGATCTATGTCCGGTTGCGACGGGAAGGCTGGCCGGTGAATCACAAGAAGGTGGAGCGGCTCTATTATCGTGACGAAGGGCTCTCGCTTCGGCGGCGGCGGTGCCCCGGGTCGCCTTGCCCAAGCCCACGCAACCAGGACGTTGTTATGCCATGGACTTTGTCCATGACCGGCTGGCCAATGGCCGGCGGTTCAAGTGTTTGACGATGACCGATCTTTGCTCAAAAGAAGTGCCGGTGATTGAGGTGGACGTGTCGATTGGTGGGGCGCGGGTGTGCCGGATCCTGGATCGGCTGTTTCTGACACGCCCGCTGCCAGAGACCTTGATTCTGGACAACGGGCCCGAATTCGCCGGAACGGCCTTGGATGCCTGGGCGGTGCAGCACGGCGTGCAGCTGCACTTTATTCAGCCAGGAAAACCGGTGCAGAACGCGTTTATCGAGAGCTTCAACGGCAAGTTTCGGGATGAATGTCTCAACGAGCACTGGTTTCTGACGTTGCAGGAAGCGCAACTCGTGATTGAAGCCTGGCGACGAGAGTACAATGAAGAGCGGACGCACAGTGCCATCGGGGATCTGACACCCATGGAATTCATTCACAATCATCAAAACCGGCCCCAAGCAGCACAGGAGTTAACTTCGTTGGCCGTGGTGTAACAAATGGGGGAAGGTCACTGATACGGCATGCCGAGGTCGGTCGCGATCCCCTTGAAATACGCCACCGTCGTTATATCTAGACAAATAGTGAATGGATTTTCTCGCAGAATATCGAGACCTGGAAGAAGAACAATGAGGCGTGAGTAGGGACCGAACCGCTTAGCCTTGTATTACTTTCGTCCTACCAGCCTCAGCCTAAGCAGCGGTCAGCGGGGAGATGTGATTGATCGTACCCTTGATGTTCCGCGCAGCCTCCCACAAGTCCACCGCACGCTGTGCATTCAACCAGAATTCAGGGCTGTTGCCGAATAAGCGAGAGAGTCGCAACGCCATCTCAGGACTCACTGCACGCCGTTCCCGCAGCAACTCATTCACCGTCTGGCGAGACACCCGAAGAGATTTGGCAAAGCTGGATACGGTCAAGCCATACTCCGGCAAGAAATCCTCCCGCAGCATCACCCCAGGATGCGTGGGCCGGACTTTACGCTGTCGCTTGTTGGGGATGCTCATCGTACACCTCTCATCAATGATAATCGGCTATCTCAACCTCGTACGCATCGCCATCTTCAAATCGAAAACACACTCGCCATTGGGCGTTGATGGAGATCGAATACTGCCCGACCCGGTCTCGTTCCAATTTGTGAAGTCGATTGCTCGGAAGTACAGACAGCTCAGTTACGCTCGTCACGAGATCTAGATATTCCAACTTACGCACTGCCCGCTCCCAGATTCCCGGAGGAAAGCGCTTCGACTTACCGCTTTCGTACAGCTCTCTCGTACGCCTGTCGGCAAAGGTCTTGATCACGCGGAAAGTGTAACGCCATACGTGACACCTGTCAACCTGGGCTCTTGCCTGAACGCCAGTAGAAAACGATGGGGCATCGCTTGACGTTACACCTCGATAAATCTCCACGGTCAAGTGGTGTCGTTGCGCTCCCTTCTACTCTTCTGACTTTCCCTTCCCCGCCCTCCGAGAATCCGGCCATGGCTTCGTCCTTCGTCCATCTCCATCTGCATACCCAGTTCAGCCTCCTCGACGGCGCTCAATTAGACGGACCCGCCACTTCCGCTTTTGAGGAGACCCACCGCACAGGTAACACCTGTACCGCCCTCGGAATGGGTCTGCCGGCTGTGGTAATATTCTGAGCCGTGACAACTCGACACTATGGGGATTTTGAATGGGATGAGACGAAGGCGCTCGCAAACCGCCTCAAACATGACGTGCCCTTTGAGGAAGCCCTCACGGCTTTCGCAGATCCACTAGCGATTGATGCGCCCGACCGATATATACCGAGACGGTTTGTATTGATTGGCCATTCGGCGCGCGGCCGAATACTATTCGTCGTGTATGAAGAGCGAGGAGACCGCATTCGGTTAATCAGCGCCCGAAAAGCCTCGCCCATCCAAAGGAGAAAATATGAAAAAGACCTCGACGCATCGTAAGCCAATTCCGCCAGAAGACGCTTTAGAGCGATACGATTGGGGCAAGGCCGTCAGAGGACGACACGCCCAGCGCTTTCCGAAAGGCGCCCTCGCCGTGGTCATCGCTCCCGAACTACGGCGGCACTTCGCAACAGCGGATGCAGTCAACGACGGATTGCGCGTGTTGCTAAAGATGGCGACGCTGGCAAAGACGGGTAGTCCGCCTAAGCATGCACGGACAGGGAAACGGCGAGAGGTCGCATAAGCTGGCCCCAGGGCTGCACACGCCATACTATGCGCGCGATTGGGGTCTAGCCTGAGCATTGACTTATGTGGGCCACGAGAAAATGCAATGTCCCATTCGTGGCGAAAGCCTGGTTCATCTGGTCTGTTGAGTCTATCTCGTTGGTTTTGATCGATGAACACGGAGGCCGGACAGAGCCCCGCGCAGCAGATAAACCAGCCTCGCGATCACATTCGTTGATCGTGCTGTTAAATCTTCCGAGACCCTGCTCAAGACACCCCGGATCGGTCGAATCGTTCCCGAGTTCAGCCGCCCAGACCTCTGAGAAGTGCTCTTCAAAGAGTACCGCATCGTCTGTCTCGTTCAGGACAACGAGATTCTCATTCTGCGAATCGTGCATGGATCGCGAGATTTCCTCGCGCTCGTCCGGCGGGAACCTTGGGACATCGGCGGTTAGCTGCAGCGAGATGAAGAAGAACATAGGAAAACGACTTCGGCGCATCGTAAGCCGATTCCGACGGAAGACGCGTTAGAGCGATACGATTGGGGCAAGCCCGTCGGAGGACGACACGCCTATCGCGTTCTGAAAGACGCTCTCGCCGTGGTCATCGCTCCTGAACTACGGCGGCACTTCGCAACAGCGGATGCTGGCAACGACAGATTGCGCGTATTGGTGAAGATGGCGCCGCGGCAAAGACGGGTCGGTCGCCTAAGCATGCACGGACAAGGAACGGCGACAGCTCGCACTTCACGTATATTGTCGCTTACGTAACACCTACCTCGTAAGGGGTATAGCGTGGTTTCCACCCTCATGATACCCAATACCGTATCCCACACCAGAGGAGACCCCCATGCTACCGCTCATACTGTTTATTGGACTTGTGCTCGCGAGTTGTGGGGGTGGCGGAGAATCCCAGCCCGTTACCGTACCAGGGCCAGCCACACCGATCGCTGGCCCCGTTATCGATGTGCAGAACGCCTTTGAGAATTTTGTTCACACAGGGTATGACTTGCCCATCACGATTGAGGTGGCACGGTTTGCCATGACCCCCTTCGGTCCTGGCGCTATCGTGGGGTATGACACAAGCACAGGCCGCGCAAGCGCCACAGCAGGAATCAGCTCCTCATTTTGCACCAACGCCCAATCGCCGCCGTGCCCTGAGACGTGGCGCGTCATTAAAACGCACACCGGATCCAACGGTACACAAGTGGAGTATCTCAAAGACACCTACACTATCGTCATGACGAAACTCGCGACCCCTGGACAATTCTATGAAGCGTTCGTCGTTTTTGCCCCGCACACCTACACTCAGACCATTCAAGCGGGTGACACTGGAGACGTGCGGAGTGGCATCCAATGGGATACCGAGGGCGGATACCGAGGAGACCGCTCCACCCTAGGGCTGGTGACCGTCGCGTACAGTGTGGAGAGTGACAGACCCAACACACTGTTGGTGACGTTTACTGAATACAACAGAAGCGAGCACCATGACGAGCAGGAATTCATTTCGACCTACCGCGTAGATACCGCTGGGCATGTGACCCCCGTCTCCATCACCATTCGCAGATTCCAAGCACAACAGACGCACTTCTTATCGATCATCACATTCTAAAGGTGTTGCGGGAATTGTTGCGGAAGTGTTGCTGACTGTGGATGAATGAGGTCGTGAATCTGCCGAGACCCTGCTCAAGACACCCCGGATCGGTCGAATCGTTCCCGAGTTCAGCCGCCCAGACCTCTGAGAAGTGATCTGTTGCTGCGCCCTTCCCCACTCTTAGGACGCCCACTTCAACTCGAGCTTCTTGTGATGGACGGCACAGTCCCGCAAATACAGGTTGATCAGGTTCTGATACGGCATACCGAGGTCGGTCGCGATCCCCTTGAAATACGCCACCGTCGTTTTATCCAAACGAATAGTGATCGGCTGTTTTAATTTTGAACTGTACGGGTTTCGCACCCCTTTCATCTTCGAGAAGTCGTACTGCGCTCTCATCTGGTCACCTCCGGTAGTGTGCTGATTCCTGTCGAGTGGCTTTCCTCGCTGAAATGATACGAATCACGAAGTCGCTTTCTTGATAACAGTGGCAGACGACCAGGATTCGAAGCTTGAAACTGACGCCAAGCATGATGAACCGGTCCTTGTCCTCCGAATGGTCCGGATCGTAGAATCGAATGGCATGATCATCCCCGAACACTGTCTGGGCTTCTTCAAACGACACGCCGTGCTTCCGAATATTTTGCTTCGCCTTTGGTTCATCCCATTCGAATCGCAAATCGCTCATATGCACATTGTACATATCATCAATAGTTCATTCAACATCCCCCGCACTCGCGCCCAAAGGAAGACTCGCCTCCTCGTTTCATCGAACGCACTTACCGACTCTTCTGTTTCATTTGAGTCGGGAGAGGGCATCTCGCTCGCTGCCCCCTCGTTTGACTTCCCCTTCCCCGCCCTCCTAGAATCCGGCCATGGCTTCCTCCTTCGTTCATCTCCATCTGCATACCCAGTTCAGCCTCCTCGACGGCGCGAATCAGATCGCGCCGCTCGTGCAGCAGATCAAGTCCTTCGGTCAGCCGGCCGTGGCCATGACCGACTATCCCCCACTGGTTTGACTTCGCCCTACCTGCCGACTAAAATTGTTGCATGATCAAAACATTGAGCGACAAGCGAGCCAAGGATGCCTTTACCGAGCTGGTTGGGCGGGTCTCCGGCAAGAAGGATACAGTCATCGTTGAACAGCATGGGAAACCCGTCGTCGCGATGATTGATTTTGATCGATACCAAACGCTGACGACGAAACGTGATCGACTCTTCAGAGTGCTCGACCGGGTATGGGCAAAAAACCGCACAAAGCCGCCTCGACAGGCCTATCGTGATGCTACTCAAGCCGTAAAGGCTGTTCGAGACACGCCTTCTTCCAGCCACAGGAAGCGTAGTGCCTAGGGCCGTCCTCGATACCAACATTCTCATCAGCGCTCTCATCACCCCTCGCGGGACTCCGGCAAAGGTATTACAGTCATGGCGGGCTGGACACTTCGATGTGGTTACCAGTCAACCGCTGCTTCTCGAATTGCGAGAAGCCCTCTCTCGCCCGCATCTGAAAGACCTCTACCGCCTTTCGCTCTCAGACATTCGCGACTTCGTCACCTTATTCACCAGCGCCGCCTTGGTTGTCACGGCACCGGACGTTACGTCAGCACTCCTCCGTGACCCAGACGACCTTCAAGTGCTGGCCTGCGCCTTGGCGGGCGAAGCAGACTATATTGTCACCGGCGATCTCGACCTTCTCCATCTGCAATCCTTTGAAGGGATAAAGATTGTTCGTCCATCTATGTTTCTCCAACTCCTTATTTCGTCCACATAGACCATTGCCGCTTACGACATACGATTTTTCGCAGAATCATGCATCCTAACCATTGCGGTCATACTGCGTCACCGTGCGTCCCCACCCCTCGTTTGACTTCCCCTTCCCCGCCCTCCTAGAATCCGGCCATGGCTTCGTCCTTCGTCCATCTCCATCTGCACACCCAATTCAGCCTCCTCGACGGCGCGAATCAGATCGAGCCGCTCGTGCAGCAGATCAAATCATTTGGCCAACCGGCCGTGGCCATGACCGACCATGGCAACATGTTCGGCGCGATCGAGTTCTATCGCAAAGCCAAGGATGCGGGAATCAAACCCATCATCGGATGCGAAGCCTATATGGCGCTCGGCAGCCGCCACGCGAAGAAAGACAGCGGGCTCGCCCATAACGATTATTACCATCTGATTCTCCTGGCTCGTAACCTGACCGGCTACCAGAATCTCATCAAGCTTTCTAGTAAAGCATACCTTGAAGGGTTCTACTATAAGCCTCGGATGGATAAGGAGCTTCTCAAGGAGCATCATGAAGGGTTAATTGCTCTGTCAGGCTGCCTTAGCGGTGAGATTCCCTACCTCATCGGCCAGAAAGACATGGACGGCGCCATGGCCGTGGCGGGCGAATTTCAAGAGATCTTCGGGAAGGAACACTTCTACCTCGAAGTGCAGGCCAACGGCCTCGATCACCAGCGCATCGCCAATGCCGGCCTGGTCGAAATCCACAAGAAGATGAACATCCCGATGGCAGGCACCAACGACTGCCACTACCTCAAAAAAGAGGATTCCCATCCGCACGAACTGATGCTCTGCCTCCAAACCGGCAAGACCCTCAGCGACCCGAACCGGATGAAGTTCGACACCGACCAGCTCTACGTCAAATCGACAGAAGAAATTACGCCGGCCTTTGCCGAGTTCCCCGGCGCCGTCACGAACACCTGCCGCATCGCCGACAACTGCGACCTGGAGCTCGTCCTCAACAAGACGCACCTGCCGCAATACAAAGTCCCGGAAGGCTATACGCGCGAATCCTACGTGGAACATCTGGCCATCGAAGGACTCAAGGCCCGGCTGAAAGAACGCCCCAGCACGATCCTGCCGGCCGCCTATGAGTTGCGACTGCGCGAAGAGCTGATGGTCATTTGCTCCATGGGCTTTGCCGGCTACTTCCTGATCGTCTGGGACATTATTCGCTTCGCCCGCTCACGCGGCATTCCCGTCGGGCCGGGACGCGGATCGGCGGCGGGCAGTCTCGTCGCCTATGCCCTGCGTATCACCGATTTGGATCCGCTCGTCTACAGTCTGCTCTTCGAGCGCTTTCTGAATCCGGAACGTGTGTCCCTCCCCGATATCGACATGGACTTCTGCATGGATCGCCGTGGCGAGGTGATCAACTACGTCGTCGACAAGTACGGCAAAGATCACGTCGCGCAGATCATCACGTTCGGGACACTCGGCGCGAAAGCCGCGATCCGCGATGTCGGCCGCGTGCTTGAAATTCCCTATGCCGAAGCCGACAAGGTCGCCAAGCTAATCCCCAACCAGCTCAACATGACGCTGCAACAGGCCCTTGAGATGGAGCCAAAGCTCACGGAGCTGGTCAACACCGACGCCCGAATCGCCGAGCTGATGAAAGTCGCCCAATCGCTGGAAGGGCTGGCGCGGCATGCCTCGACGCACGCCGCCGGCGTCGTCATCTCCGAAGGCCCGCTGACCGACCATGTGCCCCTCTACAAGGGGGCCAACGACGAAATCGTGACGCAATACACGATGGGCGACGTCGAAAAGATCGGCCTGGTCAAATTCGACTTCCTCGGTCTCAAGACCCTGACCATGATCCACCGGGCTGAAATTCTCATCAACGAAACGCATCCTGACCAACCGCCGCTCGCGGTGGAACAGCTCCCGTTCGATGACGTGAAAACATTCGAGCTTCTCTCCTCCGGCAAGACCACCGGGATCTTCCAATTGGAAAGTTCCGGGATGCGCGATCTGCTCACCGGCTTCCGGCCGGACCGGTTTGAGGACATCATCGCCATCATCGCGCTCTACCGCCCCGGCCCGATGGATCTGATCCCCGACTTCATCAAGCGCAAGCAGGGCAAAGTCCCAATTACCTATGAGACGCCCGAACTTGAGCCGATCCTGAAGGACACCTACGGGGTCATCGTCTATCAGGAACAGGTCATGGCGATCGCCAACAAGATCGCCGGCTTCTCGCTGGGACAAGCCGACATTCTCCGCCGTGCTATGGGTAAGAAGAAGCCGGAGGAGATGGAGAAGCTGCGCGTCAAATTCCTGGAGGGCGCGAAGAACAACAAGATCGCCGAGAAGAAGGCGGAGAAGCTCTACGAACTGATTCAAAAGTTCGCCGGGTACGGGTTCAACAAGTCGCACGCGGCGGCCTATGCCGTGGTTTGCTATCACACCGGCTACCTCAAAGCGCACTACCCGACTGAGTTTATGGCCGCACTCATGACCACGGACATGGGCAACCAGGATAAGATCGTCGGCTACTTCACCGAATGCCGCGACCTCGGCATCAAGGTACTGGGGCCGGATATTAACGAGAGCGGCAAGAACTTTACGGTCATCGACCGCGCCATCCGGTTCGGCATGGCGGCGATCAAGAACGTGGGCGAAGGAGCCGTTGAATCCGTCCTCGCCATACGGGCAGAGACCGGTCCGTTCAAATCCTTCTTCGATTTCTGCCGACGCGTCGACCTCCACAAAGTGAACAAGCGCATGCTGGAAGGCCTGATCAAAACCGGCGCCTTCGATTCCACCGCCGCGAAACGGGCGCAGCTCATGGCCGTGATGGATCAAGCCGTGGAAGACGGCGCCGCCGCACAGCGCGAGCGCGACCTCGGACAAACCAGCATTTTCGGCGACGAGCACAGCGGCCCCGATACCTCCGCCACGCTGGCCACGCCGCCGCTTCCGGCGATCGCCGAATGGGATCAAGCGCTACGATTAAAATATGAGCGGGAATTGACGGGATTCTATATTACCGCCCATCCACTCACCCGGTATGAAGCGACACTCAAAGCCCTCTCGACGGCCACGACCGTCGGACTCTCGGACGTGTCCGACGGGAAAGAAGTCCGGATCTGCGGCATCATCGCGTCGGTCAAATCGATGATCACCAAAAAAGGCGATCGGATGGCCTATCTGAACGTCGAAGATCTGCACGGGACCGTCGAAGTCATTGCCTTCCCGGATCTCTTCAAAACAGCCGGCGAGCTGATTGCCCCGGAGCGGCTGGTGCGCATCACCGGCACCATCGACCGCGGAGACAAAGGCACCAAGCTTCGGGGTGTAAAGATCGAGCCGCTGGCCGATGTACAAACGCAATCCATCAAGCGCGTCCAGATCAGACTGTCGGATCCATCGGAGACCACCGACCAACTTCCGAAACTGCGCGATATTTTCACGCGTTACCCCGGCAACACGACGGTTTCACTGACGTTCTCGATGGGGAACGCCCTGGAAGCCGATACCGTCCCCCTGCCGAACCACACGATTTCCCCCAGCGAATATTTTGTGGCAGACGTTGAAGAAGTGCTAGGCAAAGGGGCCCTGTCTTTGCTATCTTAGTGTACGTAATTGGGGGTATGCCTCCATAAGGATTCACCCTGGAAAACCGAGCTCCATGCGCGACTATCTCGAGTTTGAAAAGCCGGTCCGCGAGATCGAAGAAAAGATCGAAAAGTTAGCGGCGGCCAATTCAGGTAAAGCCTCCACGCAGGAAGAAATCCGGAAGTTGCGCGGAAAACTTGCGCAGGTCGAGACCCAGCTCTATAGCACATTGACCCCCTGGCAACGGACCCAACTGGCCCGCCACCCCCAGCGTCCCAGCACACTCGATTACATCAGCGAACTCAGCCGCGGATTTTTGGAACTCCATGGGGATCGCTCCTTCGGAGACGACCGGGCCATCGTCGGAGGATTTGCCAAGTTCAACGACCGTACGGTCATGATCATCGGACACCAGAAGGGCAAGACGCTGAAGGAGCGCATGCAGCGAAACTTCGGCATGCCCAATCCAGAAGGCTATCGGAAAGCCTTGCGGCTGATGCGCTTGGCGGAAAAGTTCGGCCATCCCATCATTACGTTCATCGATACTCCGGGAGCCTACCCCGGCATCGGCGCGGAAGAGCGCGGACAGGCGGAAGCCATCGCCCGCAATCTTCTGGTGATGTCGCGGCTCAAAGTCCCGATTCTGTCCGTTGTGATCGGCGAAGGCGGCAGCGGAGGCGCGCTGGCGCTGGGAGTGTCAGACCGCGTCCTCATGCTGGAACATTCGGTCTATTCGGTGATTTCTCCTGAAGGCTGTGCGGCCATTCTCTGGGACAACCCCGCCAAGGTCCCGGATGCGGCCATGGCCCTTAAGATTACGGCCCAGGACCTGATGGGGCTTGGCGTGATCGATGAGATCGTTCCCGAGCCCTTAGGCGGAGCGCACCGTGAACCCAAAGCCGTCTGCGACCGGGTTGCGAAAGCCCTCACCAATCAACTCTTTCAACTGCTCGATCTCCCGCACAATGAACTCCTGAACCAGCGCGATCTCAAATTTCGCAAGATGGGCGCCGTTGAAGGACTCGTCGCGCAGGCCTAGCTCCCGGCCCTCCTAATTCTCCACAGGCTGTTCAAAAAGACCGTCCAGCAAGGCCGCAGCGAGCGCAGAGGCGAGGCGTACGCTTCGGTACGTTGAGTCTCTGCGTGAAGTGAGAACGCCGCTGGCGGGCGTTTTCAACAGCCTGCTAGCGCAGCAAGCCCGCATCCATGAATCGCCGTTGAATCGCCGCCTGCATGGTTGAGGCCACCTCCCCTCGGCAGGCATCCAGACTGGGATCTTGTAGGTACCGCTCAATCGTCCGCGGCAGTTTTTTCCACCAGGCTCTCGCCGAGATCCGCGCCTGATCGGCCTCGACCCCCTTCCCGGCAAGCAGCTTTCGAATCTCATGCTCAAAGAACGCGACATGCGTTTCTTCGTCATCCACGATGGACTGCATGTCCGGCCGGAGGCCGACCAGCAGCTTGGCAAACTCCAGCCCGAGGGCTTCATATCCGAACAACAACACCGCGAGCGACGACCACTGCTGCGGCACCGTCGGCAGCACTTCACGTCCCCACGACTGATACCCTACGAGTGTTTCAAAATGCTGTAGGTGCTCTTCCTCGTCTGCCTCGTGCTGTTTGAGGAAGGCCAGAACATTCGCCGGCACATCGCGCAATTGCGCCGCTCGCACAGCCCAAAGAGCCATGGCCTCGGCTTTAAGAAATCGCTCCAACAGGGATGATTCGCACTCAGGCGGCAAGCGGAACGGCTCAGCGTGATCGTGTAACGGTGACATAATCGACCGTCATAGTACGCGAGCCGCTTTTTAATGTCCAAGAGACCTAGAGGACGCACAGGTTGCCTCGATCTATTGACCAGCGCAAATCCGACCTTCTATTGTCAGAATCCATCGCATTTGAGACAGTACGTACAGCTACTCACCAGACCGACGATATGTCCACGCACCGTAGATTGACGTCGGTCCACCAACGAGGACAGAATTCCATGAAAAGCCCCACTGCCTTGCCGCTATCGACGCGCCTGTGCCCACTCAGCCTCTGCCTCCTCACCAGCGCCTTGCTTACGGGAGTCGGCTGTGTCAGCCAGCAAACTTATGACAAAGCCAAAGACGAAACGAATGAACTGACCCGCACCCTGGATGCGACGCGCACCGACATCACCGAGTTGAATCAGCGCATTGCGGCGCTGAAGGCCGCGAATCGGCAGGAAGATGCCGCCGCCACCGAGCTGCGCGCGGCCATCCAGCGGGAAGAGGACGCGCTGCCGGTTTTCAGAAAACGCGCGGAAGAGAAGCTCGCCGCTCTCCAAACACAGGTGGCAACCCTTGTGAACCAAAGCCGTCTGCTCGCACGAGAGATGGCAGACGCGAAGCAGGAGGGCGTCTCATTGCAGGCGATGGTCACGCAGCACAAACAGGAGATGGAGGAATCACGCGCGCTGCTCACCCCGATCACACCGGCAACGAGCGCGCAGACCCAACCGACCGTGACGCCGGTTGCTCCCTCGATCACACCGATCAATCCGGCCTTGCCGCCGCAACAGACGGCACAAGCCGCGCCGACCGCTCCTGTGAAGCCGGCGACCGCGCCTCGTCCGGCTAAGGTGGAACCAGATCAGGCGGACGAGTCTTGGACCGATTGGATCAAGAACAGGGTATCCAGTATATGGAGTTGGATCTTCAACTAGGCGGTAGCAGTCCGGCCCTGCACAATCCCTGTCGTACCCTTCCGCCGCAGGCCGGAGTATTTTCCTTGCGCAAGAAGCAATAACTAACCATGGAGATCGCCCGTGAATCGCCAAACAAAAGGATGGTTGGCAACCCTCTGTGTGATGCTGCTGACTGGTTGTGCCGGCATGCAAGGCCCGCCGGAGGATCTGCTGAAGCGAATACCTGTCGTTGAAATCGGACAACCGGAGCCGGTCGATAAAAACTACATTCTCCATATTCCCGGAGGCAAGACCATCCCAGTTCAGATGACGGTGAAAGGCCCCCTCATCGTCAATCCGGGAGAAGCCACCACCCGCATCCAACTGACCCAGAGCCTCTACCTCTATAAGGAATGGTCCAGCCTCGACGGAAGAAACTGGACCCATCAGGCCTTTCAAGGCCGCGTCGCCATCGGACTGGCACCCCAGGGCGGCATCGTCGAGGTCTTTGTGAATCGACCGGATTAACGGGGCGTGAACCAGGCCACCGCTCCTGCGCCGGCTGCGCGGCCGCTGGCAAAGCAGGCCGTGAGCAGATACCCGCCCGTCGGGGCCTCCCAATCCAGCATCTCTCCAGCGCAAAAGACCCCCGGCACCTCGCGCAACATCAATCTGGCATCGACCGCCTCAAAAATAACGCCACCGGCCGAACTGATCGACTCCGCCAGCGGCCTGGTCGCAATCAGTTTCAACGACAGCGACTTGATCGCGGCGGCCAGTTTCGCCGGATCGGCAAAGTCTTCTTTCGACACGACCTCACGCAAAAGGCCGACCTTTACTCCGGTCATGCCGAGCCGGCGCTCCAGATGCGTCGCCATGGTTTTTTTCCCGCGGGGCTTGGCAAGATCGTTCGTTAAACTGGAGAGATCACGGTCAGGCGCCAAATCCAGCCGCAAGACGGCGAATCCCTTGGTGGCAAGTTCATCACGGAGCAGTGCGGACATCGAGTAGATCACGCCCCCCTCTACGCCCGTCGAGGTCACGACGAATTCGCCTTGCTGCCACTTTTCTCCGCCCGCCGGCGTCTGAATTTTCAACGCCACAGACTTCACCGGATGGCCGGCGAACTTCTTCTTGAAAATTTCCGTCCAGGCAATATCGAACCCGCAGTTAGCCGGGCGCAACGGACTCACCGAGACGCCGCGCTGAGCGAGCCATGGCACCCAGGCCGCATCCGAACCCAGCTGCGGCCAACTCCCTCCGCCGAGCGCGAGGATCACCGCGTCGGCACGAACGAGCTGCTTCCCCTCGGGAGAGTCAAACTGCAGCGCGCCTTGCGCATCCCATCCATGCCAGCGATGCCGCACATGAAAGCGAACGCCGGCCTGACGGAGTCGCCGCAGCCAGGCCCGCAACAACGGAGCCGACTTCATATCTTTCGGAAACACCCGACCGGACGATCCTACAAATGTCTCAATCCCCAGTCCCTTGACCCAGGCGCGCAGGGCCTCCGGTCCAAAGCCGGCCAGGAGCGGAGCGATCTGAGTCCGCCGCATCCCATACCGCGACAGCATTTTCTCGACCGGCTCGGAATGCGTGAGATTCAGTCCACCCTTCCCGGCCAGCAAGAATTTGCGCCCGACCGACGGCATGGCGTCATACAAGTCCACCTGCGCTCCCGCTGCGCTCGCACTCTCCGCCGCCATCAGGCCTGCCGGACCACCTCCGATAATCGCGATCTTCATCGGGCCCACCGCGATCCGTTCCCATCAAACTGCCACATCCTCATGTCGTGCTTCGCTTTCGTGTGATTGATTGTTTCAACACCAGTTGGAGCGCCACCGCCTGATTGAATCGTTCGTCCCGGGCAGAATACACCAGCGTGACAGGTCCTTCCTTCGCCTGCTGCCGGACCGCGTCGAGCAGTGGCTGCTGTTCCCTTAATTCGATCCGATACCGCTTGCAAAACTCTTCCCACTTGACCGGATCATGATTGAACCAGCGCCGCAAGATCGTGGACGGGGCAATGTCTCGCATCCACAGATCAATGCGTGCCGCGACTTTCGAGACACTCCGCGGCCACAGCCGATCCACCAGAATCCGATACCCATCGCCCTTCATCGCCGGCTCGTAGATGCGCTTGATCCTGACCAGGGTCGCGGCCATTACAATCCGATCGTTTCAATCCGCTGCACCTCTTCCGCCGTCAACGTGAATTGATCCGCTGCCAGATCTTCCTTCATATGTTCGGGATTCGTGGTCCCCGTCAAGGGCAGCATCCCGATCTGCATGGCGAATCGGAAGACAATCTGAGCGAGCCCGGCCCCGTACTTCACCGCCATTGCGCGCACATCAGGCTCCGTAAAAACCTCGCGATTCGCCGTGAGGAGCGAGAAGCCTTGATACATGATCTGGTTCGCCCGACACAGATCCCGCACTTCCTTGTCCCAGCCGAAAGCAGCATAGCAGCGATTCTGCACGACCATCGGCTTATGCCTGGCCTTGGCGCATAAGAGCGAGAGCTGTTCAGCCGACACATTGCTGACACCGATCATTTTAGCCTTGCCGGAATCGTAGAAAGCCTCGATCGCCGCCCAGACTTCCCAATCAGCCGCGCCCAATCCCCGCCTGGAATAAGGCCCATGCAGAACATAGGAGTCGAGATAGTCGGTGTGGAGATGCGACAAGGAACTCTGAAAGGACTGATTGACCTGTGTTGTAAGATCCGCACTCGCCTCATAGGGCGTCCGATGGTCCTGCCCGTCAACCGAGGTAAACTTGGTCTGAAGAAACAGCGACTCCCGTTTAAACCCCTGCGTGGCCAGATTAAGTAACGCGTCCCCAACCAGGGCTTCCTGATAGTGGATGAGCTGATTCGCCGTGTCGATTGCCGTAAAGCCTGACGCCACAGCGAGTTGCACCAACTGGCTCGTCGCCTCTTTCTTCCAGGCCGTGCCGTACATGAAGGAAGGAATCGAGATACCGTTATATGCCATCAAAGTCATGAAATAGCCTCCTGGGCGCATGCTGACGGAAACCACCCCTCCCTGTCCAGCGGGATCGAGCCCTTACCAAGTAATTGACTATCCAATCCGACTACCGCTTTTCATGGGGGGCGTCCCTCTTCGGCTTCTGCTATACTTTCCCTCATGTATCGACGGGTTATGCCTCATATGCTCATCATCGGCTGGCTCGCGCTCCTTACTTGCCTGTGGACCACGGGAGATCTGGTCGTTGATCTGGTGTTTGAAACGCCGGACGTGACGTCCAATGCCGATGCTTCAGCGGAAGAACCGGATAATGCCGCCGAACACCTGCTCATGCCATCCGAGCGAGCAGACCACTCACCAACGGACACCCTCACCTCAGCCCCGGCAACTGACTTCCATGCGACCACTCTTGCCATCACAGCGCCAGATAACGCCGCTCTTAAAACCGCCTCTTCCCATCATCCACCGCCCAGAAGTAGCCCTGTCTCATTTTCCATCCCTCTTCGCATCTAGACTCATCCAGCGTCTCCACGCCCTACGCTCGTCCTGTTGATCGACGGGGGCTTCTCTTATTACCAACGGAGGCCTGTGATGCGGCATGCGTGCATCCTTTCACGTTTCATAGATATTCGCGCTCAGATATTTCTCGCTCTGGCTCTCATCGTTACGCTAAACCACCTGGCAGTATTCAGTGTGGTCCTAGCTGCACAAGGCATTGCGGAAGGTGAAACCGCCTCGATCGATGCGGTTCATATCGAAGGATTGATCCATACAAAACAGGAGACCATTCTCCGGCTGCTGCCCCGGCCCCTGCCAGCCGAATTCACCGGAACGGAAGTTGAGGAGTTTGAACGACGTGTGCGCAACCTGAGCCTCTTTGATCGCGTCCAGGTAACGCGGGACGGCCCCACGCTGTCCGTAGACGCCCAGGAGAAGATCACCCTGGCACCGATCCTGAACTTCACCAGCGGCAGCAGCGTGAAGGATCTGAATGCAACCGTCGGTCTGGTGGAATACAACCTGTTCGGCACAGGCACGCAACTCGGCGGGCAGTTCAACTACAGCCAACGCGGGCCGAACGTCGACCTATGGCTCTCACAACATGCCTTCGAGCCGAATCGATGGGCCAAAGAAATCAAGGGCTCGTACAACGTAAATGGCATCCGATTTGCCGATTCGACGTCCACCTGGACGCGGAATCGGATCGGCACCGAATTGGAGCTCAAAGGGCCGTACGACTATCGCACGCCGTTGCGGTATGAGGTGGTCCTCAAAGTATACCGTGAGCTAGTCGAGGACCTGAAAGCAGATCGCCGACCGCCCGATGGGTATTATGTCGGCCTGATCCCTGAACTGACATGGGATCAGTACCACTGGCACGATCTGGTGCCCAGCGGGTACCGCATCGCGCTGGAGCTTCGACCCGGCTTTTTGTTCGGCGCCAATCAGCAGCGCCACGAAGCCAAGGTGCGCTACCTGCACGGCATCCCCCTGGGATCAACCACTGTGCTGATGCTCAACAGCGTTGCTGAAGCCGTGAACAATAGTGGTAACCCGAATCACAGCCTCCTGATCGGCAGTATCACCGGCGTGCGGGGACTGTCCGATAATCTCTACCGCAACCGCGCGCAAGCCTATACCAACCTGGAACTCCGGCATGCCATTTCCGTGGCGCCCCGCTGGGCTGTACAAGGCGTCCTATTTTCCGACTTCGGCACATTTCGATCATTCACTGAAGAAGGGAGGCTCCAACATTGGAAGGGAACCGTGAGTGTGGGGACCGGAATACGCATCATCCCCACCTTTCTCTCCAACACACTCCTACGAGTGGATGTGGCCCATCTGTTCTCGCCGAATCACAATACACTGCTCCAGATCGGCATCACCCAGTATTTCTGACCAGGACAGAGAGCCCGATCGCCGGGATAGGCTCGCACTCGCTGTTTCAAACCGCCGGTGGAATTGATAGAGTGCGGCGCACATACCGAAGCGGAGCACAAAGACTATGGATAGCGAAGAGACCCTTCCCGTCGTCGAACTGAGAGTCACACCCCGCTACAGCCAGGCCAACCCCTGGGTGATCCAGGCGATCTCAGGATTCTTATCGGCCTATTTTATGGAATACCCGGGCTTCCGGGTGCTTAGACACGCCGATGAGGCTTCATCGGGTATGCACGTGTGGACCTGTGAGATTCCCGCTTCGCTGAAGGTGCCTCGCCTGCTCAAACGGCTGCAAGCCGACATCCCGCCATCCAAAGTCGTGCCCCCGGACGAATCTGCCCCAACCCCAGCTCAATACATCATCGATCGCCTGGAATCCTAGCCTGAACGGACAACTGACATTCTGACGGCCTTCCGCACCACCATGCTGCCGCCAGATTACAGATAGGTGGGAAAGATCGGAGGGAAGATACTAGCGAGGCTTGAACCACTCCAACACACGCTCACAGGCGGCTTCCAGCGGGCGATCCGCCATGATCGCAATCCCGGCTAACGCCAACAGACTCATCACAAAACTGGCTTCTTCAAGGTCTGTCATGGGAACGCCTCCTGTTGAGACGTACCCTATCTCACTTGTCGGCGACACGGTAGTCCCCGAAAGAGGGGCCCACATGGACAGATCAACAAACCCCACCCCCCCCCTTTTGAGGGGAGCCATCATAGACTCTTTGAGAGCCATGGCAGGCTGTTCAGAAAGGCATTCAGCAAGGCCGCAGACGAGGACAGCACCGGAGGCGTAGCCTCTGGGCTACGTTGAGGATGCTGTCGAGGCGAAAACGTCGCTGGCGGACTTTATCAACAGACTGCTAGTCGCGGAACAGCCTGACCGTGACCTTCTGTCCCTTAATCCTGGTGCGGCCCAACGCGTCGATCACGTCGCGTGCCATGGATTCCGGAACTTCCACGAGCGAAAAGCGTTCTTCGATTTCAACGCCGCCGATCTGAGCGGACCCCAGCTTGGCTTCGTTCGCAATCGCGCCCACCAAATCGCCCGGCCTGATGCCCGCGGCACGGCCGGCCCCGATGTAGATCCGGGCAGAGTTCGGCGTCCGACCGCCGGTCGGTCTGGCGCTCGGCCGCCCCTGCGCCTCGCGAGGCCGGATACCGCGCGACATCTCGCCGGACATCGGCGACGGACGCCGCATCCCCGGTCGCGCATAGTCCGGACGGGAATAGTCCGGCACTCTGGCTTGCACGGAAGGAATCTCCTGCTCTTCGACATCCCCGCCCTGCGCCTGATGCGCCAGCTTTACCGCTGCCGCCGCCACATCGACCAATTCAAAATCTTTGGCCAATACCGTCACGACAGACCGGAAATGCTCCACATCGCCTGCGGCTAGCAGCTCTCGAATCGACGTCAACGTCCGCTCGATCCGCTTGGTCCGCAGATCGGCCACGCTGGGCACTTGGGCGACAATAATTTTCGCCTTGGTCAACTGTTCGATATTCCGAAGCAACCGGTGTTCGCGCGGTTCGACGATAGTAATCGCCTCCCCTTCACGACCGGCCCGGCCGGTACGGCCGATCCGATGCACGTACACTTCGGGAGAAGACGGCAAGTCATAATTCACCACATGGGAGACGCTCGGAATATCCAAGCCGCGCGCCGCGACATCCGTGGCCACCAGAATTTGCGTTTGCCCGGACTTAAACGCGGTCATAACGCGGTCCCGTTGCGGCTGGCTCATGCCGCCATGAATGGCTTCAGCACGATAATCCCGTCCCGCCAGGCCGGCCGTCAATTCATCGACCTCCAACCGGGTCCGGCAGAAAACCAGCGCCGACTTCGGAGCCGCCAGATCCAGCACCCGTATCAGGGCCGCCACTTTGTAAGGACGATTCACCACATACGCCGTTTGCAGCACGCGCGGCGCGGCGCCGGCTTTGACCAATTCCTTGGCGATCTTGATCTCGACCGGATTCTTCAAGTGCCGATGGGCAATCGACGCGATGCGCGGCGGCATCGTGGCCGAGAACAGGGCCGTCTGCCGATCCGCCGGTGTTTGTGTGAGAATTGCCTCCAGATCGTCGGCAAAGCCCATATCCAGCATTTCATCCGCTTCGTCCAACACCACCATCTGCACGTGCTTCAGCTGCAGCGTGTTCCGTCGAATGTGGTCGAGCGCCCGGCCGGGCGTCGCCACCACAACGTCCACACCGCGCTTCAGCGCATACAATTGCGGCCCGATCGCCTGCCCGCCGTACACCGCCAGTACTGAAATCCGCAGCTCCTTGCCGTACCGCTGCACCGCTTCACCGACCTGAATCGCCAACTCACGCGTGGGCACCAGGATCAGCGCCGCCGGGCGCTGCTTCGCGCCATGGGCCAGCCGTTGCAACATCGGCAAGGCAAACGAGGCGGTCTTCCCGGTCCCGGTGGCCGCCTGCCCCAACAGATCGCGGCCTGCCAGCAACGGAGGGATCGACTCCCGCTGAATCGGCGTGGGCTCTTCGTACCCCAGCGTATCCAGCGTCGCCAGCAACGAGCCTTCGAGGCCAAGTGCGGCAAAACCGGGAGAAAAGCCATGAACGGAGGGGGCGGTGGACGGTTCAGTGTGATCGGATTTCATATAGCCTAGGCGGCACCTTTCTGGTGTTAGACCGACATGTGCTTGGGCCATAGCGACTCAAGCTCAGGAAACTTCTTACGATAATCAGCATGACTGGCGTGAATGACTTTCATCGCTTCTTCGCGCCCATACACGCTCGTGATCTCAACTTTATGCTGCACCGACCCCGGCGCCATCTTGTACGTCAAGAAATAGTGCTGCAGCCGGTCGATCAGCGAGATCGGACAGTCGCCGATGTCCTTGAAATCGCCGTAGGCCGCATCGTCTTTCATGACTGCGATGATTTTGTCGTCCGCTTCCCCGCCGTCGGCCATACTGAAGCCGCCGATGGGAATCGCGGTGAGCAGGATATCGCTATGGGCGATCGTCTTCTCCGTGAGGACGCAAATGTCCAGCGGATCGCCGTCGCCGATCATATTCTTCCGTTTCGCCCGTTTGCCGAACAGTCCGGCCACTTTTTCGCCGCAATAGGTTTGCGGAATGAGTCCGTAATAGACGGGACAGAAATTCGAAAACCGCTGCGGACGATCGACCTTCAAAAATCCGCTGTCTTTATCGACTTCGTATTTCACGGTGTCGGTCGGCACGATTTCAATGTAGGTCGTCACCACATCCGGCGCCTGTTCCCCGATCGACACTCCGTGCCAGGGATGCGCCTTGAACATCAAGCCCATCAAACGCTGAATTGGATCCATCCCCGAACGCCCCATCGACTCCTCCTGATCTGAATGCCAATATTCACGCGCCGGCATACGCCGAACGCAGTTGTCTGAACCGAGTACAGAATGCTGAATGAGAGACCGTTGAACGGATCACGCGGCTGACCGGTTCCGCATTCATCGACACCCGCCTGCACGACCGACCCGGCACCTGGCTCGCTCGACGCAACAGACCAAGGCCTGCGTGCGCAAGCGGCAGCATACGTGGGCCGCCTACATGCGACAAGATGCGGAACGGTCTCTTTCGTAGAGGACAACGAACAACGGACAAGAGGAAAAACGGCTAGTCGTCTTCAGGCAGTTGAATCGGTCCCGCCCATTCCCCTTTGGCCAGCGCCACTTCCTGATACCCGCCATCAGGCCACTGAAACTGTCCGACCTGGTCCACTTCCACGATAAACGGGTCGGCTTCATGCGCCGTTCCCCGAAACCAATACCATCCAGCCACTCTCGGCTTGTCGAGAGTCCACTGATAGCCCGCCATCTCCTCGATCCTCTCGTGCTTCCCCACGCGGTCTGTTACAGTCTGCTCCACGTGAGGTTGCACCCTATCATGTCTCGGCTCCCAATAGAAGATGTCCTTTCGGACCTCTGCCACGCGCTCATTCGGTCCCCCAACGGGCTCCTGACCGCCCCACCGGGGGCCGGAAAGACCACCCGTGTGCCGTTGGCCCTGCTGGACGCTCCCTGGCTCCAGGAAAAGAAGATCCTCATGCTGGAACCCAGACGCCTGGCCGCCAGGGCCGCGGCCCATCGCATGGCGACCACGCTCAATGAGCGTCCCGGCGACACAATCGGCTATCGCATGCGGCTCGATACGAAGATCGGGCCGAAGACCAGGATCGAGGTCGTGACCGAAGGGATTCTGACCCGATTACTCCAACAGGACCCCTCGCTCAGCAGCTATGGTGCCGTCCTCTTCGACGAATTTCACGAGCGCAGCCTCCAGGCCGACACCGGCCTGGCGCTCTGCCTGGAATCGCAGCGGCTCTTCCGTCCTGACCTGCGCCTACTCATCATGTCGGCCACATTGGATTGCGGACCAGTCAGCCAACTGCTGGGCGGCGCACCGGTCATCACCTGCGAAGGGCGGATGTTTCCGGTCGAGACCCGATATCTGGATGAACCCATTACGGGGTATCTCGATACCGCCGTCACCAGGATCATCCGCCGCGCGCTGGCACGGGATCAGGGCAGCCTGCTCGTCTTCCTGCCGGGCATGGCCGAGATCCGGCGCGTCGAACGCCAGCTCCTCGATGCGAATCTGGAATCGACCATTCATATTGCGCCGCTCCATGGAGACCTCCCCCAAGATGCCCAGGATGCGGCGATCGCCCCGGCGCTCCCGGGCACGAGAAAAATCGTATTGGCCACATCCATCGCCGAGACCAGCTTGACGATCGATGGCGTCCGCATCGTCATCGACGCGGGCCTGTTGCGCGTACCGCGCTTCGATCCGCGTTCAGGACTCACGCGGCTGGACACGATTCGCGTCACGCAGGACTCCGCCGACCAGCGGCGCGGGCGAGCCGGACGATTGGAATCGGGCGTCTGCTATCGACTCTGGACCGAGCGAGAACAGGCCACGCTGGCCGCCCGCCGGCCGCCTGAGATGCTGGACGCCGATCTCACATCACTCGTCCTGGAGCTAGCGCTCTGGGGAACGACCAACCCGGCAGAACTCTCATGGCTCACCCCCCCGCCTACCGGATCGGTCACCCAGGCGTCCGATCTGTTGATCCGATTGGGCGCGTTGGATTCATCGGGCCGCATCACAGCCCATGGCAGGCAGCTGGCTGAACTGGCGTTGCATCCCCGCCTCTCTCACATGCTGCTGAAGGCCGGGCCGCTAGGCCTGAACGACCTGGCCTGCGACCTCGCAGCTCTGCTGGGTGAGCGCGACCTGCTCCGGGGTCCGGCGGGACGACAGCAGGCCGATATTCGCACCAGACTTGATGTCTTACAGGGACAGCATGACCATCCGGGCATTACAGTCGATCGAGGCGTGTATCATCGCGTGACCAGCACGGCGGAGATGTGGCGACGACAGCTCCTTCGCCACTCCGCTAAGACATCCCCTCGTACCAAGTCTGATCAACGTGGCGTCGGTATCCTGCTCGCCCTCGCCTATCCGGATCGGATTGCACAGCGCCAGGCTGGCACTGATGCGCGCTATGTGCTGGCCAACGGACGCGGAGCCCTCTTCGCCACCCCCGATCACCTGGGATCGGAACCCTATCTCGCCATTGCCGAGTTGGACGGCGGCGCACAATGGGCCAAGATCGAGTTGGCTGCGCCGATCTCGCAGGCAGAAATCGAGAGCCTCTATGCGGACCAGATCATTGAAACTGAAGCCGTCAGCTGGGATGAGAAAACACAAGCAGTCCAGGCGCTGCGCCAACGGCGATTCGGCGGACTGATTCTCTCGCAGCAGAACCTCTCCAAACCGGATCCCGCTCTGATCGCAACCGCCTTGCTCCACGGCGTGCGCCAGGCCGGAGTGAACCAGCTGGCCTGGACGCCGGACCTGCGCCAATGGCAAGCGCGCGTGCAGTTCCTCAGACGAACGGAGGGACCTCCGTCAGTCTGGCCGGATCTGTCCGATGCACACCTGTCGCAGACGCTGGACCATTGGCTCGGCCCTTTTCTCCAGAGCATCACCACACTCGAACGTGTACAGCGGATGCCGCTCGATCAGCCGCTCCACGCCCTGCTGAGCTGGGATCTTCAACGGCAACTTGATCGTCTCGCCCCGACACACATCACAGTCCCGAGCGGCTCGAATATCCGAGTGGATTATGAAAGCGGCGAGATCCCCGTTCTGGCCGTGCGACTCCAAGAACTCTTCGGCTGTCAGGACACTCCCCGCGTGGCAGGGGGAACAGTTCCCGTCATGTTGCACTTACTTTCCCCGGCCAAACGCCCGGTCCAAGTCACCAAAGACCTGGCCAGCTTTTGGGCCACCGCCTATCAAGATGTCCGGAAAGAACTCCGTGGCCGCTACCCGAAACATTCCTGGCCGGAGGATCCCCTCACCGCCCCGCCGACCGCAAAGGCCAAACGGCGGTCCTCATGACTCCCATCATTGGTAGGGTAGACCGCGCCGATGAACCGACCGTATAGTGGCTGACTATGCGCTGGACTCTCGCCTTCATATGCATGTCCATCCTGACGATTCTGCCGGCCTCGCTCAAAGCAGAATCCGTCACACCGTTGCCACCACCGACCTTCGACGTGCCTTTCGATGATCTCGATCCGGTTGTGGCACAGGCGGAACTCGCGCAGCACATCGCCCTCTTCCTGAATCGACTGCAGCAATATTGGGGATCGAGCCCCGAGGCTCTTCGCAATAATGTGACGGGAGAGATTGAGCGGGATGAGCGGGAGGCCCTTGTCGTGGCCACACGCTTCGCGGATCATGGCGTATTGGAAGGCTACGATTTCATGGAAGGCTCATTGGTCGCCGGGCAATATCTCGTTCTACAGCGCCCGGTCAACGGGCTAAACGAATTCATCGACTACTACGGCGCTCTCAAGATGTCCTTGACGAAGGCCTACGGACAACCGGCAGAAGACCAGTCTGTCTGGAGCAACGATCTCTACCAGCCGCTTCCCGACTATTGGGGGATCGCCGTCCAAATGGGCCACCTCCGGTATGCCGCCAGGTGGGAGACCCCGGATGGCATCATTTCGCTTGAACTGACAGGCAACCATCACAGCCGTCTCGCGATTGACTATCGGAGCAATGCTTCTCTCCGACCGTCTCGAAACACCTAGCGCCTAGCCCATTTCCCTCCCTCAACCTTCGACACGACCCGGCGCCTTGAGACGGTCGCCTAACCCAGTTACACTGCGGAAAAGACCGATCACGTTGAAACAGGGACGATGAACAGAAAACCGACGAAACCAGACAGCCCCGCCCACGCTCAGTCGCCACCGATTCCTGCAGGCGCGGCTGCACCCGATGATACCAAGCGGGTGACCTTGGACCGCCTCTTCTCAAAACTGGGATTGGCCAGCCGAACCGTCGCCCAGGAATGGATTCGTGCTGGACGGGTCCGCATCAATGATCGCGTGGTCCGCACGGCGAAGACCTGGGTCGCCTGGCCCGGCGACTGCGTGTCGCTCGACGAGCAGCCGATTCAACCAAGCACACCACGATTCGTGCTCTTTCACAAACCGAAGAGCGTGGTGACGACGCGCCAGGATGAGAAAGGCCGAACGACTATTTTCGATGTCCTTCCCGAAGAACTGCAGACACTCCATGCGGTCGGACGACTGGATCAAGCCACGAGCGGGCTGCTCTTATTGACGAACGACACGACCCTCTCCAGCTTTCTCACCGATCCGGCCAACCGGGTGACACGCCGCTATCTGGTCACGGTACGCGGGGAAGTCACAGAAGAAACCCGCCAGGACAGTCTTACCGGCCTCACGGATGAAGGGGAACTCTTGCATTGCGAAGCCGTCACGGTTCAAAAACGATCGGGCCGGGAATCCCACCTCGACGTGACACTGACGGAGGGAAAAAACCGGGAGATCCGGCGGCTCTTCAAAGCACTCGGACATGAGGTGATCCGGCTGCGGCGCATTCAATTCGGGCCCTTCGAGATCGGCGATCTGCCGCCCGGCGCCTGGCGGGAAATCCCTATTGAAGACGCCAAGCGAGATCTGCAGGCCTAATCCCCTCTCCCAAGTGACCGACAGATCCTCATCCAAAGTCCAGTTCCCCATGCAGCCACAGAGCCTGTAAGCAACACGGCTGAAGGCGCACTCCTTCGTTCATCATCCCCGGTATTCAGTGCACAGTCCGATGCGAACCTGCACGAACCACTCGGCATAGGCTATCCGCCGCCCGTTCCCGTCACTGTAGAGATGAAAGGCTTGCCAAAGGCTTCAGGCATGCTATGGTAGATCGGTAACACGATGAGTTCGGTCGTCCCTTTGCCCTATTGCGCTCAGGGTCCCCACTCATTCCCATTTCCCGCAAACGGCAGCCGCAGCCAGCCATTCATGATGGAAATGCCCTGGTGAAAGCTTGGCTGTATCAACAACCGGTAGGAGCGCGAGACACATGAGAGCGATGATGAAGCAGCTCACGACCCTCTTTACTATTCTGACATTCACGACCATCTGGGCCGGTCCGGTCATGACGTATGCCGCCACGCCTGAAAAGGCACCGATCGAGATCAAGGTCCGTGTCAGTGAGAAGGGATTCCTGGACGAGAAGGGCAAACCCTATAGCGCGAAACGTGGCCTCCAGGTGCCCAAAGACACTCCGGTAAAAATCACGTTTATCTTCAGCGAAGAGCTGACGAGCCTGGCGGTGGGCGACACCCATCAGATTGCCATCAAGTCAGAAGATGGCTGGAAGCAGGAAACCGGCTCCATCTGGATCATGAGCCGTGAAGCCAGCGTCAGTTTTCTCGCCGGAGAAAACGGCCGCATGCAGTATCGCGCCTACTGCATCCTCGACTGCATTGGGATGGAACATCTAACCAATTTATTGATCCAGGTCGTCTAGTACCCGCGACCCGTGCTGCCGCCGCGGCCCATCCGGTCCAAGGGAAGCGCTTCGTATCGAGTCTTGAGGTCGGGATGCGCCGCGAGGAAATTCTTCACGCCCGCGTCATCGGCAAACACGTCTTTACTGCGCCCGCGATACTCTTCGATCGTCAGTCCGTGCTTCGACAGCAACGCGCTGAGCTTCGTATTGATATCCGCGCCCATTTCTTTCATTTGCTCAGGAGATGGCCGCTGCCCTTGGCCGTACTGCTCCCCGCCCTTAAAATAGTTCGTCATCATCTCGCCGATCTCAATCCGCGCCTTCACGAACTTTTCGATATCGGCCGGTTCCGCCGCCAGACCCTGTCCTGCAAACAAGGCAAGGGCCGCGATGAACCCCATCATGCTCGACGTCTTAGTCATCATCATGTCCTTTCGATGAAAATCCGCCCGCCGTCACCCGGCGCGCGGCTGTGCCGCACCCGTCCTCCGGCCTCGCCCGCTATGTCGGAATATCTCTGGTCCCGTCGTACGACATACGAGACTGGAACGATACCTTGACCGTGTCGCCGTCCTTCACCACCGTATCTTCGGTGCCGACTTTCTTGTTCACAGAAATCAGGGCTTCCCGGCTGTCGATAAATCGAAGTAGCACCCCAAGAGTCTCGGCATTTGCCTCGATCAACTTCCGCACCGTCGTCGGCTCCGCCGACTCGATGGAGAACTCATTCTCCCCTGTCGCTTCTTGAATGACTCGCCCGAATACCAACACGGTAACCATAATTCCTCGCTCTTTGCCTGACGTCCGTTACACGTATGGTATAGCACAAACCTACTGGCTACTTTTTGGTGCCTGCTCCAGGGCTCACTGCGAGCTCCCTGCTTCTCACCTGGCGTGGCAGCGAAAACAATCCTGCCGTCTGGGGTGACGATCCGGCAGCGGCTTGGCGGCGCCAGGCTGATGGCAGGTGACACAGTCCTTTTCAGCTGTTATAGCCTGATGCTCCACATTCTTGGGAATGACCGGATTCCGATCTTTCGGCGTCGGCAACAGCGATACCCCCACGACAACCGCGACGGCAAAGAGGACAAACCACCAATCGGCTTTTCGCAACTTCATGAGTGGGTGATTCCTTTGTTCTGCTCCGCTGCCTCATAGGCTTCGTTCAGTAACTGCGCCACATGTTTCACCTCAGCCCGTTCCCGCAATCCATTCTTGAGCTGGATCATACAGGCGGGACAACTGGTCGCCACGACCTCCGCCCCGACCTGTTCGACGGCCCTGGTTTTTCGCTCCAGGATTTTTTGCGAGGTGTCGTAATCCTTTACGATGAACGTCCCCGCTCCCCCGGCGCAGCGGTCGGCATCGGGCATCTCGGCATAGTTAAGGCCTGGCAACGACGCCAAAATCTTGCGCGGTTCTTTCGTCACGCCGGCGGCCCGGAGGTGGCAGGAGGAATGGTACGTGACGCACTTGGTGCGCGACGCGGCCTGCGCCATGGGCGGATGGAGCGGGGATCGCGCCACGAATTCGGCGATATGCACGACCTTCTTCGCAATTGTCTCCGCTTGGCGCCGCTCGTCGCCATCGGCAAACAGGGTGGGATAATCCTTCAACATCAGCGTGCAGGACGCGCAACCGGTCACGATCGTCTCATAAGACGCAAACGAGGCCATATTGAACCGAGCCCCCTCGCGCGTCAGCTCTTGATGTCCATAGGTCTGGATCGGTGTGCCGGAACAACGCTGCGGCGGCAAGGCCGGCTCGACTCCGTGCTTCCGCAAGACTCCGATGACCGCGTCTCCGACCCCGTCATCGAAATAGTTCGCGGCACAGCCGTGAAAATAGGCGACGCCGCCCGGCGCGGGCTGAGCACCCGATGTCGGGATCAGCGAGGCATGCCGCTCACGCAGTTGTCTGGAAGCAATGCGCGGCAACAACAACTCATGAGGCAGCTTGGCTGTCGGTGCAAGGGCCTTGAGGACCAACGCGGCGCCCCACTCCATAATCCGTCGGACAACCGGCCGATCCCACAGGCGTTGCGTGCGCCCCAGAAACTTGAGGAACGGCTCGAACGAGTTCCCGCGTGCCTGCCAGCGAAAGATCCATCCGGTCAGGCGGTTGGGATGCTCCGCCCGCTTTTTTAGAATCAGGTCAGAGACATCGACTCCCGCCGGGCACGCCGTCCGGCAGGATTTGCAGTTCACGCACGCCTCGACCACCCGCTTGGAATTGAGATAGCTGTAGTCCTTCGACGTCACGATCTCGAACCAGCCGCGCGAACTCATGTCCTCCGACTGAAAGACATCGTAGACGGGACAGACGGCGTTGCACTTCGCGCAGGTCGCGCAGGACTTTGAGAGCCTGGTGTAATCGATATGCTCGGTGAACGAGGCCTCGCTGATCTTGATGCCGGGGTTCAGCACGTTGCCGGGATCAAAGGCCCGCTTCACGTCCACGAACAACCCGTACAGCTCCTCGCCGAACATCTTCCTGACGTACTCGGCGCGAATCCGCCCGTCGCCATGTTCCCCGCAGATGGAGCCGCCGAAACGGTCCAGGACCGTCGAATGAATCTCCCGATAGGCCAGCACCATCTTGTCGAAATCCTGGCGATCGTTCACGTCGAGCAGCGGGACGATATGCGCGTTGCCGTTCCCGATATGACCGAAAATCGCCACCGGCACCTTCTGTCCTGAAAAATACTCTTCCAGATAGTGGATCAGCTCGCTGATCCGCTCCGCCCGTACGACCACATCATCCACAAAATTGATCGGCTTCTTGCGCGGATCGAATCGATAGAGGGTGGGATACAGCGCTTTGCGCGCCTTCCACAATTGCTCACGCTGCTCGGGATCGAACGCCAGCGTCAGGTCAGCCGCGAGGCGGAACGGCCGACAGACCGCCGCCATCTGCTCCGCCCGTTCATGCAGATCCACTGCGAGCGAGTCGGCATCGAGTTCAGCCAGCAAGGTGGCCGCCGCATCGGCGGGAATCCCATGCTTGGCGCGACCGATCAGATCGAGCGTGTTGGCATCCATGACTTCGAGTGCACTCGGCTGAAGAGCCAACAGCAGCGGCACCGCCGCCCCGACATCCTCCAGATGCCGGAAATGAATCAAGGCCGTGAGCGTCGCTTTCGGTTTCTCGACCAGCCGAAGCGTGGCTTCGCTCATCACGCCTAGCGTACCTTCGCTGCCGACAAATAATTTCGGGAGATCGAACTGCCCCTGCGCCAGCCCGTCGACCAGGCCAAACAGGTTATAGCCACAGCTGTTCTTGCTGACCGTCGGGCGCTTGCCGCTGATCAGATCGGCATGGGACTGCGCCAGAACCAGCACGTCCCGCAGGGCCGGGATCGTCGACAGGAGTCGCTCCAGAGTCGGATCGTTCAGCGCATAGGATTTCGCCTCCAGCCACGTTCCCGACTCCAGGCACAGCCGGAGCCGATGGACATTGTCTTTCACCGACCCGTAGCTGAGTGTGTGCGGCCCCGATGAATTATTCGCCAGCATCCCGCCGAGCTTGCACATGTCGCCGCTGGAAGGATCGGGCCCGAACAAGAGCCCCTGCCGGGCCAGCTGTTTATTCAATTCAGCCAGAACGATGCCCGGCTGCACCCGCGCCCAGCGTTCTTCGCGATTCACTTCAAGAATCCGGTTCAACCGCGACACATCGAGAATGATGCCGCTCCCGACGGCCGACCCGGTGAGATTTGTCCCGGCCGCGCGCGGCGTGAGGGGAATGCCGCGAGATACGGCATAGCGGATGATCTTGGCGATGTCGTCTTCGGACTCCACCAGCACCACGGCCTGCGGCACCATCCGGTAAATGCTGGCATCGACGGCATAGGCCGTCTTGGTGGGAAAATCGTCTTTGACTTTCTCGGAACCGAGTTGGGCGCGAAGATCAGCCGCGATCGCGCGGGAACGGTCTGGCAGAATGAGAGTTGGCGCAGTCATAGTTCAAGCGTGAGGCATTCTAGACGGCCATGAGAACGAGAACAAGGGGATCGCCCCGAACAACTTGTTAGCGGGCACATTGATCCCCTAGAATAAGCATCTTGAAATTCTATGTCACGCCCAACCCTCTATAGCACTCGGCTACTCCCTGCACCGGTTATGACAGCTCTGCGTGAGCGCTATACCCTCGTGGCCGAACCAGTGGAAAACCAGATTCCCACCAGCGACAATCAGCGGCGGGGATTCGCGCATGCCGACGCCGTCATCTGCACGCTGGCCGACCCAATCACCGACGACTTGCTCGCGGCCGCGCCGCGCCTGAAGATCGTGGCGAATTATGCGGTGGGGTACAACAACATCGACGTGGCTGCCGCTGCGCGCCGCGGGATCGTCGTGACGAATACCCCGGATGTCCTGACGGATGCGACGGCGGATCTCACTTGGGCCTTGATTCTGGCAGTCGCACGCCGTGTGGTGGAAGGCGACCGATGGGCCCGCTCCGGGACCTGGCCGGGATGGGCGCCGACTCAAATGCTGGGGACGGATGTCACAGGAAAAACGCTGGGCATCATCGGCATGGGTCGGATCGGGCAGGCTGTGGCCTTGCGCGCGCAAGGGTTTCGCATGCCGGTGATCTATGCCAGCCGTCGGCCCTGTCCCCCTCCATCCGGTGTCACAACCTGGACTCACCGACCATTGAAAGAGGTGCTGACGCAAGCTGATTTCGTGTCGATGCACGTGCCATTGTCGGAGGCGACTCGCCATCTCATTGGATCGCGCGAGCTGGCCATGATGCAATCCACCGCCTTTCTGATCAACACGTCCCGCGGACCGGTCGTCGACGAAGCCGCCCTTCTCGTCGCCTTGCGACAAGGCACGATTGCCGGAGCCGGATTGGATGTGTACGAACGCGAACCGGTGATTCTGTCTGGATTGGAACAGCTCTCGAACGTCGTGCTGTTGCCCCATCTTGGATCGGCAACACTGGACGCTCGTTTAAAGATGGGAATGATCTGCGTGGAAAATATTGCGGCCGTACTTGGAGGCCGGGCTCCGCTGAATCCGGTCATTCAGGGAGTCTAACTGGCGATGCGAAACTCACTCTGGGCAGATGACGCCTTGCCCCGGAGGGACTCCAGCCGTTGCGGAACATCGTGGAATGCCGGAATCATCTGGTAGGTGGTGACGGCCTTCCCCCACTGCGATTCAGCTTCATACAACATCCCCAGCTCGTAGCGAATCGCCTGCCCCTTCGCTCCCTGGCAGCGAGGATCAGACAGGACCGCCTCCAAGCCGCGAATCGCCTGCGCATATGCACGCTGGTCCTTGAGACACAGCGCGGTCATCAGGCAGGAATCCAGATAGAACGAATCGGCGGACTTGGACACATGAAACTCGTCCATCGCGTCTTCGTAGAGCCCCATGTTCTTATAAGCGATCCCCAAGGTGAAATGCGCCTCATAGTCTGGCGGCGGTTCCGCAGACAGCACTGATGCTGTCTCAGCCGTACCGGACGGCATCGCCATCGGCTCAATAGAGATTGGCTCAACCGCTTGCGGTATCTCCGGAGGCGCATTCGTCAGCCAGGCGCCGGGACGCGATGTCTCTGTCTCCGCCGCCGCTATTGTCGCTGCTGATGATTCGTCATCGACCGATGGCTCACTCGCACTCAGAGATACAGGAGTAGCATCCGGGATCACGTCATTGACGGGAATCTGCCAGGCTTCGGCCGACACCGCGCGCGGGACGGTAAACAAATGATCGTCAGGAACCGCTCCGTCCAATGTGAATTCCTGAGCCTCGACGACCGACGGCGATGCGACCGGCTCCGGATCCTGAGCGACCGTTTCCGCAACAGACTGTACGACTGATTCGACGGCACCCGCAGGCTCAACCGGAGCCTCACCACCCATAAGGACGGCCAGGCGTGTCACCAAGTCTGAGTCCGGGGCCAGGACTTTCACCTTCTCAAAGAGTTCTTCATGCAAACTCTCCATCCCTGCTTCGGGATGAAGCAATAACAGCTCCACCGCCCTCGCATACTGCTGTGCGGCAGCAGCGGAATCGCCTTTTTCCTCGAAGAGTTCGGCCGACAATTCAATGAGGGGAACCGAATTCGGCTCGGCAGCCAGGAACTCCGAGACCAGCGCTTCGGCCAATGGATAATCCTGCGCGCGGAGTGCGGCGCCGGCCAGGAAGCGATACTCTCCCAACGCCACCTGCACGTCGCCGCGTTGCAGATGGAGCCGTGCGAGCAATTGGCAGACTTGCGGATTCCCCGGCTCTCTGGTTAACAGCTGGTTGAGAATCGCCTCGGCTCCCGCATACTGCTGCTCATCCATCCGGCGTGTGGCTTCAGCAAGCAAATCCAACGGCTCCGACGGTCTGCTCGACGCGGTGGCCATATGGCCGGACGCTGCGGGCTTTCCCGGAGCAGCCCCGCCTTTTTGCGCACCCTCGACAAACTGGGCGGCTTCGTTGTTCTTCGGATCGATCCGGAGCACGGCGAGATAGGCATCCTTCGCCTCGTCGTAGCGGCCCTGCGCCGATCGCTCCCGCCCGAGTTGTAGATACACCTTGGTCGCTTCGTCCTGAAGATTTTCTTGGAGGCACAGCTCCGCCACACGCTGCTGAGCGTCGAGGTTTGATGGATCCTGGCTGACGATCTTCTTATAGACCTCCAGCGCCTCTTTGCCTTTTCGCTCTTTGAGGTAATACTTCCCCAGCGTAAGATAGTCCTGGACCGCACTGCTCAACAATCCACGTTCCGCATTGAGATCACCGAGATGGCGGTAGACTTCGTACCGGGTGGGATCGACTTTAAGGATCTTTTTGTAGGTCGCGATCGCCTTCAGCGTTGCGCCTTCCGATCGGAAGCCGGCCGCCGCTTGAAGAAACGCCGTGATCGCTTCGGGCACGGCGTTGCGTTTGAGATGAAGATCGCCGATCGAGTTGTGAATACTGCCGTCGTTCGGAGCTTCTCCCGCCAGCTTCCGCCACTCAGCAATAGCCGCGTCGTACTGGCCTTTAGCGGCCAACAACTGCGCACTTTGGAGAACTTTTGTCCGATCAAGGGCCAAGACAGACCTCTATGAAGAAGAATAGGCAAACGCTAACAGTCTCAATAGGTTTTGTCCAGAAAATGGCAGAAACGAAAGGGGCGTGTTTTCCCTGAAGAAAACACGCCCCCAACCCTAGCGGTCTATGCAGAGATTTACGCGGACAGCTCGCCCTTCAACACGTTGGCGGCTTGCGGCCCTTTCGCTCCTTGCACGATGTCGAACTCAACCGGTTCGCCTTCTTTTAAGGTCTTAAAGCCATCGCCCTGAAGCGCTGAATAGTGCACAAAGACATCATCCCCGCTATCCAATCGGATAAAGCCGAAACCCTTCCGATCATTGAACCACTTCACTGTTCCTTTGGTCTTCACAAGATCCTCCTTTTCTCAATGACTACGTGTAGTTACGCAGTCGGCCAAACACGCCGTACAGAGACACAGATGATTGCGATGAACAGAAAGAGAGAAGTGAGGAGATCGACTGACGGGCGTCTGCAGAAAAATTGAATCACGCACAGAACCCATCGGTGAAATGATAAAGCGAAGTGGAAGTACCACAGCACTTTCACCTTGTCAAGGGACGCATTCGGCCCGGGCCATATCCGCACGCGGTTTACAAGGTCGCACGACTCCCCTATAGTGCCGCAACGCGCTCACGACCGTTACGCTTGTGATTCTACGAACACTACTCGACCGATATATTTTCACAGAACTCCTCGCCCCGTTCGGGCTGAGCCTGGGGGCGTTGTGCTTCGTGATGCTCACGCGAGAGCTGCTGCGTCTCGTCGAGCTCTTGGTGTCAAAAGGCGTCGGCCTCTGGTCGGTCTTGAAGGTCTTCGCGACCCTCCTCCCGTCGTTCCTGGTCCTGACGCTGCCCATCGCCGGCATTATCGCCTCGATCACGGCCTTCGGACGCCTCTCCTTCGACAAGGAACTTGTGGCCATGCGGGCCGCGGGCCTGAGCCTCTATCGACTCACCCAGCCGGTCCTCTTGTTTGCCCTCTCGGTCTTTACCTTGACGCTCGTCCTCTCCCAATGGGGACAGCCGTGGAGTTCGGTGAATCTGAAGAAAGTCGCGCTCAACCTCCTTCGAGACCAACTGGTGCTGGCCCTGGAACGAGGCACGTTCAATGAACCTGTTCCCAAATTAGTGATCTATATTCCGGATAGCGGATCCGGGCAGGCGACATCCGGCATCTTCATATCGGACGAGCGCAGCCCTGATGAGCCTCGCATTATCGTGGCCGATGACTTTCAGGTCCTCATGGATCCTGAGCATGAACAGGTCGCACTTCGACTCGTGAACGGCGTCATTCATAGCCAGCCGGATGTCGTCGATCAATATCAACAGGTCTCGTTTACCAGTTACGACCTGAAGATGAGCCTGAACCAAAGCGGGTATGCCACGACTGAAGAGCGTCCGACCTACGCTTCGATTCAAGCCCAACTGACTGCCAGCCAAGGGAAGGACACGCAAGCCTTGCGTCGCCTGATGGAGTACTACAAAGACTTGGCCTTTCCGACCGCCTCGCTGGTGTTCTGCTTACTGGGCGTCCCGGTCGGCATTGTCTCCAAGCGATCGGGACGGATGGGCGGATTCGCCGTCGGCGTGCTGATCGTCGTCGCCTACTATATTTTGAATATCGCCTGCGAATTCCTCGTCACCACGCTCTGGATCTCCCCGTTTGCCGGCGCCTGGATGCCGAATGGATTATTTACGCTCCTCACCGCCTGGCTGTTCTGGAAAATGAGCTACGAATAAGCCCGATGACGATTCTCTTTCGCTATATTCTTCGCGAGTACGCCAAGATCTTCCTGATGTGCTTTTCAGGGCTGATGACGATCTATCTCGTGATCGACTTTTTCGAAAAAGTCCGCCGCTTTCTCAAGTTCGACGCCAACATGGTCGACGTCCTGACCTATTTTGTCCTGAAGACTCCTGCGATATCGTTTCAGATCACCCCGCTGGCGATCCTCATGGCGACGCTCCTGACGCTGGGACTCCTCGCACGCAACAATGAGATTACCGCCATGCGAAGTTGCGGGATCAGCTTGACCTGGATTGCCTCCCCCTTCCTCATTTTCGCCGCGTGCATTTCCTTGATTCTGTTGAGCTTCAGCTCAACGGTGATTCCGCTGGCCTTAGAAAAAGCCGAGGAGATCAGGCTCATCCGCATCGAAAAGAAGCCGGCCCCCATGGCGGTCAAAGCGCCTCGCCCCTGGATCCGCATGGGATCGGACAGCCTGATGCACGTCGCAGAGGTCGAGATCGGCGGAGCTGTTCTCCATCGGGTGCATCTCTACCATTTTCAAAACGGGTTTCGATTGGACCGCATGACGGAAGCCGCGACTGCGACCTATACCCCGGACGGATGGATGCTTCAGAACGGAAACCAGCGGCGGTTCCACCCGGACGGATCGGTGGCGCTCGTTCAATTCGGACAGCAACCGGTGGAGTTGTCGCTGATTCCCGACGACTTTTCGACCTGGCTGGCCGGAGATTCCGAAACGATGACCATCAGAGATATTCGTGGATACATGAGCCGCTTCAAGAACGAAGGCAGTTCATTTGCCCGCCTGCTGACCGACTATTATGGGCGTCTCGCCTTTCCCTTCGTCGCGGTCATCATGGTCATCGTGGGCATTGCCCTCAGCCTCCGGCGAAGCGGCGTCCGCGGCGGCACCATGGCGGTTGGAATTGGCCAGGCCTTCGTGGTGGGATTCTGTTATTGGACGACACATTCCATTGCGATCGCCCTCGGACGAGGCGGGCTGCTCGCCCCCATGCTGGCCGGATGGATCGCCAATTTGCTCTTTGCGAGCTTTGGCCTCTACCTCCTGCTCAAAGTACGCTACTGACACCGGTTGACTGCACGCAGACCTTCCGGTAAGTAGTGACCGAACCTGTGTGAAGAAGGAGTATGACGCGTGGCTAGTCGGGTCGTAATTACTGGCCTGGGGGTGGTATCGCCGATCGGCATCGGCGTGAGCACCTTCTGGAAATCGGCCATGGCGGGACAGTCGGGCATTTCGGCGATTACCTCCTTCGACCCGTTTCCCATGGATGGCTACCGGTCGAAGGTCGCCGGACAAATCAGGAATTTCTCCCCTGAACAGCACATCGGCTCCTCGCTTGGCGACCGCGTCGATCGGTACGCGCAGTTTGCCCTTGCGGCAAGCCGCGAGGCGCTGTCCGATTCAGGCATGCAAATGGAGAAGGAATCCCCCCATCGCGTCGGCGTCATTGTCGGAGCCGGTATGGGCGGCATGGTGATGGGCGAACGGGAAATTACGCAACTCTATCTGCATCAGAAGCCGCACCGCGTTCATCCCAACTTTATCCCCGTCATCACGCTGAATTCCGCGTCCGGAATTGTCGCGATGGCCACCGGCGCGAAAGGGCCCAACTTTACGATTTCAACAGCCTGCTCATCCAGCGCCCATGCGCTCGGCCAGGCCTGGTACTGCATTCGAACCGGACAAGCCGATGCGGTCATCGTCGTCGGAGCCGATGCGAGCATTACCCCGCTCGTCTTCGCAGGGTTTTGTTCGCTGCGCGCGCTTTCCAGCAAATTCAACGACCAACCGGAGCGGGCCTCCCGCCCGTTCGACCGGAACCGGGACGGATTCGTGATGGGAGAAGGCGCCGGCGCGCTGATCGTGGAATCGCTTGCCCATGCCAAGAAGCGCAAAGCCCGCGTCTACGCTGAACTCGCCGGCTATGCCGCGACGAGCGAAGCCTATCATATGGTCATCCCCCGTGAAGACGGAGAGGAAGTCGCCACCACGATGAAGCTGGCGTTGAAGGCCGCTGATGTCAGCCCGTCGGAAGTGGACTACATCAACGCCCACGCCACATCGACCAACATCGGCGATGCCGTCGAATCCAAAGCGATCAGAGCGCTGTTTAAGCATCGCGCGGACAAAATCGCCATCAGCGCGACCAAGTCGCTGGTTGGCCATACCCTGGGTGCCGCCGGCGCGATCGGAGCCATCGCCACGACATTGGCCATTCATACGGGACACATCCATCCCACCGCCAATTATGACGATCCTGACCCTGACTGCCGGCTGGGCGGCCTCAGCCGCGATCCCCAAGAGAAAAAGATTCGAGCCGCGCTCCTGAACGCGTTCGGCTTCGGCAGCAACAATGCTGCAGTCGTCTTGAAGCAATTTCGTGCCTAAGCGACTCCGACCAAGAGGAATGACACCATGGCTGACCGAGTGATCGTCGAGAAGATTATCCAGGCTCTTTCAGAATATCTCAAACGAGACGCCAGCACCATCAAAGCCCCGCACCATCTTCGCGATGACCTCGGCCTGGATTCCATGGCGGTGATTGAATTGCTCTACAAGATCGAAGAAACGTTCGACCTTCAAATCCCCGACCAGGACCTGGTCGGCCTGGCCACCGTTGGCTCGGTCGCTTCCTACGTCGAAGGACGTCTGGCACCGGCAAAGCCGGCCGCCAAGCCGGCCGCCAAGAAGGCATCCAAGCCAACAGCGACGAAGTCGCCCACAAAAGGAAAGACGAAGTCATGAGCGCGCCCTCCCCCTCGATTACGCTGACGCTCAATCAGGTTCATCAGCTCGTCGGAGGGGAACTCCATGGAAATGGGACGACTCCCATTACGACAGTGGACAGCCTTCCGGATGCCACAGCCGAAGCCATCGCTTTCGTGAGCAGCGACAAGGACTTAAAAATACCGGCCGGTATCAAGGCCGGCGCACTGCTCGCGCATCGTCACCTGCCGGAGTTGTCGATCCCCCACATCGTCGTGACGAATCCCAAGCTTGCCTGGGCCCGCGTGGCTCAACGATTGACTCCGCCACCTCTCCCGCGTGGCATTGCCGCCGATCTCACCAGGGGCCAGGATGTCGAGATTGGAGCGGAGGTATCTATTTGGCCGTCTGTGACTCTTGGTGATCGCGCGAAAGTCGGCGCCCGCGTGACCCTCTATCCCGGCGTCTTTGTGGGATCCGGCTCCACGATCGGAGACGATTCAATCCTCTACCCCAATGTCGTGATCCGCGAAGGGTGCTCTATCGGCGCCCGTGTCATCATTCATAGCGGAACCGTGGTAGGCTCAGATGGCTTTGGGTATGCGCAGGATCAGGGACGACACGTGAAGATTCCCCAGCTCGGCGGAGTGGCGATCGAAGACGATGTGGAAATCGGAGCCAACGTGACGATCGACCGCGCGACCACGCGGATGAGACACACGCGCATTCAGACCGGAACGAAGGTGGATAATCTCGTTCAGATCGCCCACAACGTCACGATCGGCGCCCATTCCATCGTCGTCGCGCAGGTTGGCATTGCCGGGAGCACGACCATCGGACAGCATGTGATGATCGGGGGTCAGGCCGGATTGGCAGATCACATCACGATTGGGGATCAGGTCATGATCGCCGCCCGAGCCGGAGTCAATCGGAGCCTTGAACCCAATCAGATCGTCTCTGGAGCGCCGGTCATGCCACACGAAACCTGGATGAAAGCACAAGCCGTCATTCCCAGACTTCCGGAGCTCCGCCAGCTGGTAAGGAGCCTGGAACAGCGTGTGGCAACACTGGAAACCCAGCTTGCCCAGACAGCCCGCCCGTCAAAGAAGCCGTCGGCACGCGCCCGCAAGTAGCCTCTGTTGATTCGGACTTGTCTAATTACCTTTTCAGTATCCTGCTAGACGCGGCCCCGCCAGAAAAACAACCGCGCCCAATAGAACCCGGCCCATGGCAAGAGAATGGCGGGAACAATCGAGACCTGTCCGATTGACAGCGCGAGCCACGACCCTCCAAGCATGACCCCTACACCGAGCATATACGCCATCGGGATCAACGAACGGCCCGGATGCTCCAAGGCAGGCGGTTCAGGAACTTTGGCCCCCTTCTTACTCTGCTTGGCCGTAGCCACGCGTATACGAGCTGCCAGGACCTCTGGAAACGATCGCAAGAGATAGGAATGGTAGAGAGACTGGGCAAACCCCAGCGCCGCACCCAATGCAATGAGCCCCGTGCTCTGAAGGAAGGTTCCCCAGGTATACTGATCGGTGGCAAACAGTTGATACCCTAGTCCTGCGACTCCACCGAGCATACTGACCAAACCGACCAACCCAGAAGGAATGAGAATGTAGGTCTTGACGTAGTCATGCGCGTGTTTCGTAACTTGCTCCGGCCGTTGTACAGTAATCAGCTTGGGCACAATCACCTCATTCGATGAGACACAGATCCGATACCATCAGCAACATTTCTAAGCCCCCGCCACGACAACTGCCCCCTCTGAAGAGCCGCAGCGGCACAAGAAGGGATCATCTGAGTGCAGCGCGGTATTTATCGCGACAGGCTTGTCGTTCTTCTTCTAACATTCATGATCAGCAGGATCAACGTCCCCTTTTCACGTCTGAACGGCCAAACCTCCCTGTCCGCTTAGCGGACTATGCCAATCGATCGGTTTCCCCTCTCCCGGTATCACGATCCGCCCTTCATCGCGGCATACTCCAGCCTACAGCGGCATTCAGAAGACCACCCGCGAAACAGGAGAGTCGCATGTCCACAAAATCTGTGTGTGACCTGTGGATATCCATGTGGATGATAGGCCAACCAGCATCACAGGTGCCACCGCCACCTCAATGCCTATTGTTTAGGCACGAGTTCTTCATTGATATCAAATTGATAGGCAGCGTCCGCTCGTGGCAATGCCCCACCACTAGCCATAGAGCTAGTTCGTGATATCAATACGTTGCGAGTTCGCAAAATGAGCGTGGAATGAAATTTCAGGCGGGAAGGATTTCTTCGATAGTGGCTCGCTCAAGACGTCCAAGATTCACCCATTGCTCAGCCATGGGGACTAACGTCTTCAAGCGCAGTTCTAGAGCTTCGAGGCGAATGGGTAACGATGTCACCTTTCGGTACGCCGTGACCGTCAAGAAGGACTTCAAACCTTGGAGAAACATCATGATGGTCATCGCCTGAACCAATTTCGCCTGATCATGCAAGAACTCGACATGGTCAAGAATGGGATCAAGCTGAGACGCCGTGACGAAACTGGCGGCCTGCGCCCGAAGCGATGCAAGCGCCTCCGTCATTTTCGGGACACGCAAGTGAACGGCCTGAAGAAACTCATTATCCTGCCGGTCCAAGTCGCGAAGGATACGCTCGATCGTAGCCACATCGACCGGCTGTTCGGCCTCACCCACTTCTTCGGCACGATGGATCACCGCTTCCAACATATCGCGGGCCGGCTGCATCGATCTCGATCGAGCCTTCTGGAGCTCACGTAACGCACTTAATAACGGGAGCGAGGACCATTCGCTGCTCGGTCCGCTGGGATGGAGGTCAGGCGTGGCCGGCTCCGCAGATTCGACAGCACCCGTCTCATCCGCATGCACCACGGGCGCTTCCCCGGGGCCGAATATCCGTTCATCTCCCGCTACGCTCTGGGACGGAACGGATGCCAACTGCCGGACCGCGGCAACGACACGATTCAAGCCGTGGTGTAGCTGACGCAACGACTCGGAAGCAACGGCCGTCTCTGCTCCACCGACGTCACGAAGCGCGGGCAACAGGTTCGTCGCCATCGATTCAATCTCATCAAGGTGCACCGTGCCCGCAGACTTCGCCAGATTCGTAATGCCGTTAAGGACAATCCCGTAAACATGCGAACGAACTGGCCCCTCTTTATCGGCACTGAGCCGTGCGAGCGCCGATTGAATTTGCGCCAGCCACTCATGCGCCTCTAGCGCAAATAAGCCCACGACTTCCTTGTCAAAGCCGGCGTCATCCTGACCCGGCGTCTCCGCAACGGCCTCTTGACCAGGGACAGCTTCAGATTTTCCCCCGACCACCGCGCCAGGATGCCGCGCATGTTCCACGACGCCTTGAATGGCAGTCGCAATGGCGTCCAGGCTCTCTAGAAGCGACGTAAACTGATCAGACGCCGCCCCCGGCACGGCCACGCTCGGAACCTCAGGCGAAAAGGTAAGACGACCGACCACGGGAGCCTTGAGCGCTTCGATAATGCTCACCAGAGGAGTCAAACTAAGATTGATGTGCCGACTCTCGACGTGACCCGCCTCTCCCGATTCATCGACCTCCACGATCGGCCGTAACGGGTACTGCACATTCACTCCCACCACTATCCCGGTTTCTCCGGTCGTCAGTCGGACGGTGGTGCCGAGCGGGTACACCGACAGCTGCTCGACCAGCGCTTTGGTCATCTCCCGAGGAAACGTGGCTCGCTCTGCCACCAGCAACTCTTTGATCGCCTCATGCGGAAAAAGCCTGGGGCGATACGGCCGTTCGCTGATCATCGCATCAAACACATCGGAGACGCCGATGATCAGCGCCATCTCGCTGATTTGGCGCCCTTTCAACCGATTCGGATACCCCAATCCGTTGGTGCGCTCATGAGCCTGGCGAATCAATTCCGCCAACCAGGTGTAGTCAGGCCCCGATCGCTTGATCGCCTCGAACCCCAGTTCTGGATGCTGTTCGATCAACGTCCGTTCGTCCGCCGTCAGTCGGCCGGCTTTCGTAACGAGCGATTGAGGGACCGCAAACAATCCGATGTCGTGCACCAGCCCGGCCAGCGCCAGACGCTCCAATTCGCGTCCGTAGTATCCCAGTCCCATCCCCACCTTCGTCGACACGACGGCCACGTTCACGAGGTTGGTCAAGAGCGGCGATCCCGACGGACTGGAGAGCGCCATGACGATCAATTCATCGCTGCGCTTCAACGATGCGACCAGCGAGGCTGCTAAAGCCTCGAGTCGATCGAGCTGAATGGTCCGTTGGCTTTGTATGGCCGAGGCAACAAGAGTCAGCTCGGCTTCTGCGTCCCTATACCATGTCATGGAAACCCGTTCTCCCCTTCTCCCCAACCCGATTTGGTCGGTTTAACGCGGATCTGCGACGTGCAAAACCAGCGTCTGATCGATGCAATCAACTTTCCCTTGCGCTCCGCTGAACAAGCAGAGATCGCAGAGCGCGTTAATCAAGCGGCAGACGCCGCCCGTGTGTCGATAAATCGCTTCCACCGCATCCACGGTAAAGAGCCTCCGCGTGCACCCTGCCGCAGCCAATCGGCCCTGAATATAGGTCTGCGTTTCTTCGACGTCAAACCGCTCCAGATGATACCGAACCGCAATCCGTTGCATCAGTTGCGGAATACGCGCCACCCGTTCTCGAAGTTCCGGCTGGCCAAGCAACACGAGCGTCAACAGAAACCGATCGTTCATCTGGTAATTCATCAAGAGCCGAACCTCGTCAAAGATCCGATCCTCAAGGATGGTCTGAGCCTCGTCGATGACGAGGACCGTATCGAGTTCCTGCCTGGCGTTCGATAGCAAATGCTCATTCAGACGCCTCAGCTGCACCGCTTTTGATCCACCGACCGGCAATCCGAATTGATAGAGAATCTCGCCAAGAAATTGCTTTTCCGGGAGAGAAGGGTTTGCCAGCAAGGCCACGTCGAATTTCGACCTCGGTAAATTGAGAATCAGCGCACGGCTCAGGAGGGTCTTCCCGCTTCCAATCTCGCCGGTCAACATCACGGCGCCCTTTCGAGCCTGAATCCCATACAAAATCCGTTGGCGCGCCTCCTCATGTTTCACCGAGGGGACATAAAAGCGCGGATCGGGAACATTCTCAAACGGCTGGGCCTGCAGCCCCCAATGCTGTTCGTACGTATACGATTCGGGCTCAGCAATCAACACATCGGGCTCCATTCCATCTTCGCTTTGCGAAGGAACCGGTTTGGGGAAGATTCAATGGTCGGCGAAACACAGCGGCACGGGAACCGCTACGCCGCGGGCAATAAGGCTTCAATGGCACCCCGCTCTCGTCGCCCAGCCTCTGCCCACGCGTGAATGATCGAAGGCATCGAACGCAATCGGGTCTCCACCTTCTTAAACTGAGCAGCCGGGAGCGGCACCCGCTGTTCCATCGCAATCGTGAGAAAGCTCTGCAGCCCGGTGAAGAACGTCATCGCGTCGACCGCATTCACCTGTTGAGAGACAGACCAGAGTTCAGACGCGTGGTTGGCCACGGCACTCCACTCGCCGGATACCTCTTTCCATTGACCGATAGACGTTTGTGCCATCTTTCCGATGCCGTCGGCAACGAGCGGTCCAAGCCGCTGAACCGTCTCGGCATAGGCCTGCTCGACCTCGGCACCGCGCGCTAGCACCTCACGTAGCGACGCAGCGTCACAATGCGTCACTCCGTTTCTCATCATTCCGTCAATCTGCGCCATGATTGTTTTCGTCACGTGGCATGGCATAGCCGTACCGCCGCCCAGGCGACTGATCAGATCGGAGAGCGCGGTCAGGAACTCCTGTGCGGGCACCGTGACGGGCACCACCTCTTCTGTTGCGGACTCAGGATCAAACGCCACACCGGTGGCCCTGGTCAGCGCATCGTGAATCTGGCCCAGTTGTTTGCACAGCGCCAGAAAAGCGGAGGCCGAGAGAGGGACGGACGGATCCTCTACCGCCTCAACCAAGGGAAGGCCGGAGAAACTGGCCTGCTCGACGTCGTGCAGATTAATCGTTGCGGCGGACCCGCCAAGATTTGCCAATCCGGCCTTGATGGTGTGCGCCAATTTCAGGTGACGGTCAGCCGGAGGCCCTTGTTGCAATTCATCAAGGGCCACATGAATCTGCTGCAACCACTCCTGCGCTTCCTGGGCAAACAGCGCAATTAACTCTTTTTGAAATTCATCGTCTGTATCGACTGCCATGCCGCGTTATTCCTTCGCATGCGCACAGGTCTGGGTTCGCGAGATCGCGCTGTTTTAATCCCGCCCTTTTCCACCACCGAGCTGAGAGGCCAATCCGGCTATTTCCCCGAGCTTCCGCGCCATATCTTCAAACCGCTTCATCGACTGTTCAGCTGATTGCTCAGATTCCGACACACGCCGTGCCAACACGGCATTCCGTTCCCGCTCGGTCGCCAAGAGCGTCTCGAACTCATGCGCCGCAGCCACCACTGCTTCCAACTCCTGAATACGGCTCTCTTTGGCATGAGTAGCCTGGGTCGCCGCGGCCAATTGGGTTTCCAGGTCTCTCAACCGCTGTACCTCACGTTCAGCCTCAGCAAGACGTCTGCTTACCTCCCCGATACGAGCCCGTTCAGCCGTCAGCGCGGCGTCCGCTTGCTTCACTTGCAGCTCTAAGTCGGCAGCGCGATGCTCTTCACGGGCTAACCGCGCTTCCAGATCTTTTGTTCGGGCCGCGGCAGCCTCTAAGACAGTCAATTGCTCGACCAGTTTTGCCGTGGCCGCTCGCTCGGCCATCAGCGTGGATTCCAACTGAGGTACCGCACTGACGGCCTGCTGAAGATCGGCGACCTGCTGCCGAAAGCCCTGAGCAGAATCCTGCTCGGACTTCAACGCTGACTCGAGAGCCGATGTCTTCGCCTGCGCATCTGACAGCAACTCCTCACTGCTGGCAATCCGTGCCTTCAAAGACACAATCTGCTGCCGCTCTTGAACTAACTCAGCTTCTATGGCCTGCGCCCGGCTCGACTGATTGCTAGCTTCCTCAACATGGTGACGCTCGGCCGCAAGCTGGCCTTCCAGTTCCTTCGCCTGTGCCGCCAGCACCTCCAGTTCTCCTACACGTTTCTTGAGCCCCTCACCCTTCACCCTCTCGGCTTGCAACTGAGCATCAAGTTCACTGGCATGCGCCACTGCTTGTTTATAGGTCGCAAGCTGCTCATCAGTGATACGAGGACCGTTCCATACGTCGCCGGACGTCACCGGCTTGGGAACCGGCGCGGCAGGGGGAGGAGCCGCCACCGGCTCCTGGCGCTTTGCAAGCAGCTCCAAAACCCGATCCTTAAGCGAAGTTCCCTGAAACGGCTTTTTGAGCACCCCGTCCGCATGACAGGACTCAGCCTGTTTCGTCACCTCATCATTCACAATGCCTGAAATCAGCAATACCGGAGTTGTGGCCAGCGACGCATGCCCCCGCACAAACGCGCAGACTTCATATCCGCTCTTGTCCGGCATGATCACGTCCGACACAATGACGTCCGGCCGTTCCTTCGACAAATACGCGAGCGCTTCTTCCCCATTGGCAGCTAACGTGACGCCGAGTCCGGCTTCCGTCAACAAGCGCTCCGCGACTTTTCTGACCGCAATACTGTCATCTGCTACAAGAATCTTCGGCATACTGACTCCCTTCACCTCTGTTCGTAACCATCAACTTACGCTGCCCCCAATCGGGCAGCTGAAATAATGGGGACGTCTTCAAACTCATCAGTAAAACATCCCACCGTGTCGATATCGTTGTCGCGATAGACCTGAATCTTTGCGGCATCGAGGGAATGCAACACCGGCATTTCCTCATCGATGCAAATCGCCATCGCACCGTCGGTCTGCTTAGCCATCAAACAGAGACGCTGCTCTCCCTTCACCCGAACCTTCAGCATCCCTGCGAGATCAAATACAGGAAACACGGCCTGATCTCGGCGGATCACCGACGAGATGAAGGGCGTACAACTGGGAATCGGAATACTGCCAACCCAAGCAGAGATCCCGCCAATCTCTTCAGTCTTTACCGCCAGCCGGCGCCCCCCTACCGAGAAGACTAAGAGATGACACAGCTGGGAAGCGACCTGACGTTGCCGACCAACCGCGCCCCTTAGCATACGATGCCCTTCCCCAGTTTGTCGGATGCGTCCGACAGGCGCAACGGCACCCGTTGACTCTGATCCTGCAACCCGCCCTGTCCCTGCATGCCGCCGCTCAGCAGCCACCCCGAATGAAGCCCTACCGCCACTCCGTTCCCATATAATATGAGGCCCACATACCAGTTCCGCTCTTCACTGCGGAATTGACGCGGCAAAGGCAACACGCGCGTCCGTTCGATTTCAACCAACCCATGAACCCGATCCACCCGGATATGAGCCCGAATCCCCGCCTGGGCCAGCAACACCATGCGTGTCTCCGGCCCGTCGCCAGCCTGAGCAAGTCCAAGCTGATCCCCAAGATCCAGCGAGGGATACTCCTGACCTTGAACCGTGAGGGTGCTCACGGATCCACGCTCTTCCATCGTCAGCAACCCTTGCACTAACTCAGCAGACAAGGCGAATTGCTGCCTGCCTATTCCGACAATCAGAAAGCGCTCGCTCGGTACCTGAGCAGCCGTTCCGATCCGATGGCCCCGCAAACTCATACCACCGCCTCATCGATCATGTGCCCTCGGTTCTGCATATCATCCTATCGTGGGCCTGCACCCGATGTCCTTACTTCCGGGCCGTCGTCACCTGCCCGACCCATCGCTCGACCTCTTGAAGCAGCGCGCGTTCTTCCACCGGCTTAGCGATATATGAGCTGGCCCCGATATTGAGCGCCATCTGACGGTGCTTGTCCCCCGCACGCGTGGTCATGACCACGACTGGGGTCTGCTGCGTCTGTGGCCGACTACGCAACGCCTGGATGACTTCCAATCCGTTCAACTTCGGCATCTCCAAATCTGTAAAAATCAACCGGTAGGAATGCGCCGAGGCCTTCCGCAATCCATCTTCGCCATCTACCGCTGTATCGACCTGATACCCGGCATTTTCCAACATGCGTCCGACAAATTTCCGAATGCTCAGCGAATCGTCGATCAAGAGAATTGACGCCATCGCAGGGCCTTGGCCATCCGTACTTTGGCCCGCGTCCTGATGAGTCCCCACGGTCGTTTCCGGAGCCGCCAACATCGCGGCCGACTCCCGAGATTCCCGCGCGAGCAATCGTCCCGTATCCACCACGAGCACTACATGCCCTTCAGGATCGATCGTGGCCCCGCCGAAGCAGGAACGTTCCATCGAGCGTAATGTACCCAATGATTTAATGACGATTTCCTGGCGCCCCAACAACTCATCGACCGCCAGTCCGATCGGACCAGAGACGGTGCGTACCACGACCACTGGCATGGAGATATCGACCATCCCGCTTTCCCGTCGGATCAAGTGGCGCAATGAATAGAGATCGATCGCCTCTTCGCCCATCTGCAAAATGGCCCGCTCCCCCATGTGCTGCAACGAGCCCACCGTCGGCATGGTGACCTCGCGCACGTTGGGCAATGGAATCGCATACCGCTCCGATCCCACTCGAACCATCAAAGCCGTCGCAATGAGCAGCGTCAGCGGCAAATCCAACGTAAACTTGGTGCCCACTCCGGGAAGCGACTCCACGTCGATATGACCGTTCATCCCCTCTATCACCCGCTTGACCACATCGAGACCGACACCTCTCCCAGCCTGATCCCCCACCTTCTCCGCCGTCGAAAACCCTGGGGCAAAGATAAACTTCAACGCTTCGGCATCCGGCATCGCCTGAATCTGTTCCGGCCGAGCCAGCCCAAGATTCGCGGCTTTCGTCCGAATCCGTTTGAGATCGAGACCCGCCCCGTCATCTTCCACTTCGATGATGATCGAGTTGCCTCGATGAGCGGCGTGCAAGTAGACCGTGCCAACCGCTGGTTTTCCTTTCGCCACTCGAGCGCCGGCGGGTTCAATGCCGTGGTACACCGCATTGCGCACAAGATGGACCAAGGGGTCGACGAGGCGCTCCACGACCCCCGTATCCACCTCGGTATGTTCACCGGACGTCACCAGCGACACTTCTTTCCCTGAGGCACGGGCAATCTCCCGAATCGCTCGGCGGAACCGCGTAAACGGAGTCCCGATGGGAACCATGCGGGCACGCGCGATTTCATCCCGCATACCGAGGGTCAGCTGCTGCAACTGGCTCATATCATCATGGGATCGGCGGATGGATCCGCTCAGTTGCGACATCGATTCCGTAATATCAGCGGTCACCTCACTGATGCGTCTCGCCAGAATATTGAAATCGTCATACTTATCGAACTCCAGACTGCCGAAATCGCTTAAGCCAGCCATGCCTGGAGCGACAGTCTCTGTGGAAGCTGCAGGAGTGGCCGGAAATGTGAACGTATGTTTCTCTTCAAACGATTGTACGGCATCGACCAGCCTGGATTTGCAGGCTAATACTTGTTGAGATAGCTGCTCTAACACCCGAAGACGCTGCTCTAACCGGCCTCGCCCAATGACCAATTCACCGACCAGATTCAGCAGTCGCTCTAGTCGGTCCCGGCTGACCCGAATCACTTCACGATCTTCTGCAGACCGTCCATCGGCGGCTTTGGGTTGAGCCGCTTCTTCATTGGGTCCGGCAGGCGCTGGCATGAGAGGAGTCGCAGCATCGTTCGAGACAACCGGCTCCATACTTGGGACACCGCCATCATGCAGAACTTTCAGCTCAGCGAGCGCGGAGGCGAATCGGTGCTGAGTTGTCGCCAGAGTCGCAGGGTCACGGCGCATCAGCACGCGAACGACATCGACGGCTCGAAGCAATAAATCTGTCTGACCGGGCTGCACAGCCAAATGCCCGTCACGCACCGCTCCCATAAAGTCTTCAATGTGATGGACCAGATCGCCGATGGATTGAAACCCTACGGTATACGCAGACCCCTTGAGGGTATGCGCAGTCCGGAACAATTGATTGATCAATTCGTCGTCCTGAACGTTCTTATCCAGCCGCAGGAGATTGGCCTCAAGCGTTTCCAAATACTCCTGGGCCTCCGGGGCAAAGTAAGACAGCACCTCGGGATCCAGTTGCGGAATCAAATACTCAGCCGATAGCACCGGGCTCGCCGCCGCTTCGCCATCGACTGTCGCCGCACCTGAAGGCGCCGTCGCTACCTGAACAACCGAAGAAGGTGATGGCGCGACCACGACTGCCTCACCATCCCGCAACTGCGTCAGGAAGTTAATCACAGCCGGCACATCATGCTGTAATTGCGGTACATAGGTTGGATCTCGCCGCAGTGCCAGCCGAATAATGCCAACCGCACGGGTCAATCCCTCGAAGAGCGCGTCGCTCAGCTGAATCCGTCGTTCACGAACCTTCCCCATACACTCTTCCATGGGATAGGCAATATCGCCGATGACGGTAAAGCCAACCGTATGGCCTGATCCTTTCAAGGTATGAGCCGTTCTAAAGAGTCGGTAGATCGCATCCTCGTCGTGTGGGTGAGCCTGCAAATTCCGAATCAGGCTATCAATCGTATCCAGGTATTCCAATGCCTCGGGGACGAAGTAGGACAACACTTCCGCATCCACGTTTGGCACAAGATAATCCTGACTCACTTGAGCGCCATCTCCGAAATCCCGTGCACCGCCATCGGTGATAGAGGCCACCTGACCGGTGGTTTCAGCGAGGAGAAACCCATCGGACACGGCCAGGCATCGATCGATCGTCACCTGATCTTCACCCCCACCTTGTCCGATCACATCGAGCTGCAGCTGGACGCCCTGCACAATTTCCCGCATCGCACCAACGGCGCGAAGCCAGTCCGTCTCAGGAACCATGTGACTCTGCTCAAACAACGATTCCAGCCGCTCGCTTAACTGTGCGATGCCGGCAAATCCATAGAGCGCCGCAGCCCCTCGAATCCGGTGAGCCACAATGAATTGCTCATGCAATTCTTGCGGACTTGGGACGGACCCATCGACTGGATGTAAGGCGCGCTTGAGCTCGGCCATGCCATCGACGGCCTCGGCCACAAAAATGGCCATCAGATTGTCCGGATCAAATTCAGCGCTCATCCTGGTCCCTTCGTACCCGGAGGATGACGGACATCCCCCGGGTAATTTGACTACACCAGTTTGAATTGCGACACAGAGGCCGTCAGCGTTTCAGCGAGTTTTGCCATATCTTCTACGGTGACTCGCGCGGAATCCGTGGCTTTCTGCGTGGCCACCGCGCCGCCGGTAAAGTCCTTAATCGAGCGTCCCACCTTATCGGTCGAAGCGGTCTGCTCAACCGCAGAGGATGCGATGCTCTGCGCCAGCTCGGATGAACGCTGGGCGATCGTAGAAATTTCCTTGAACACGTCACCCGTACGCAACGCAGAAGCCGACCCCGCTTCCACGGCCTGAGTTTCATGTTCCATCGCGACCACGGCATCCTGCGTTTCACTTTGAATCACTTTCACAAGGTCCGCAATTTCCCGCGTGGCCTGGGTGGAGCTTTCCGCGAGCTTTCTCACCTGGTCGGCGACGACGGCGAATCGGGCGCCCGCTTCACCGGCGCCGGCGGCCTCGATGGCCGCGTTCAAAGCCAGCAGGTTGGTCTGATTGGCAATATCCCGAATCGTCGACACGATCTGTGAAATTTCCAACGACCGGTCGCCAAGGGCTTTCACCTGTTTCGACATACGTTGCACCGCAGCGCGGATACTCTGCATGTCCTGCACGGTTTCTTGGACCGCCACGCGACCGCGCTCGGTCGCTTGCAACACTTGGCGGGCCGATTCAGAAGACGCCCCGGCGGTTTCAGCGACCTGCCGCATCGATGCCGCCAACTGTTCAACCGCGCCCAGCGTCTTGACGGATTCGTCGGCTTGATGCTTCGCCGTACCGGCCATCTGTCCGGCGTTGTCTCTCAGCGTCCCGGCTGATTTATTTACCCGTTCAGCCGCTTCACGCACTTGGCGCATCAACTGCGCGAACCGCTGAATCATGAGATTGAATCCGTCGGCCAAGTTTCCAAACATATCCGCCGTGACTTCTCCGCGCTTGGTCAGGTCTCCTTTACCGACGTCGGACACCAACACAAGGAATTGCATCAGGCGCTTTTGCATCACGTCTCGCTCTTCCTCGGTGGACACAAGAGCCGTAATACGATCCAACATCGAGTTGAACGCTTTCGCCATGTGGCCCACCTCGTCGTCGCTCTCGAGCTTCGCGCGGGCCTGGAGGTTACCCGCAGCGGCTTGCTCGGCGACATCGGCCACGTGCACAATGTTTCGTGCAATATATCGGGCCAGGTAGTAACCGATTGTGCCTCCGAACAGGAGCGCAATAAGGCCTCCGAACAACACCAAATTCGTGCTGCGCGTCGCTTCGGCCTGTCCGCTCTCGTTCAGCTCTTTGGCCAATTCTCGAATCGTGGTCATCAACTCTCGCACACGCAGCGTGGCCGTGCTGTACTTGTTCGCGACTTCGACGGAGAGGGCCAGGTTACCCAGGTCTCGCATGCTCTGCTTCTGATCTTCGGAGAGTGACGCGGAGTAACTATCAGCAAAAGCGCTGACGGCACCGTCGGTTGACACGAAATATTCAGCCAACGCGGTCTTCAACGCAGCAATATCCTTCCCTTCGTTTCGGCCCGTCGCCGACTCGCGGAACTCCGACCCCTGATAGGCTTGCAAGGGTTCCAATGTCTGTTTTTTGAGAACGGCCAGCGGCGCGATCGCATCGTCAAAGTCGCTCTTCCGTGACTGGCGGCCGGCGTTCAGCAGCGCGTCATGATACAGACCGAGGTTCGTACTGCTGACTCCGGTGTTCGACAGCGCGACCGTTGATCCGTCGTAAATATTCTGCAGCTCAGCTTTTAGCCGGCTCAAACCGATAAGACCCACGAGACCGACCATGATCATGATGACACCGACGGCAGAGAATCCGAGAATCAACTTCGGCAGTGTTTTGAGATTATTGAACCACGTCTGAATCGTCCACGCTGACTTGCTGTGCCTCGCCATAACTTCCTCCTCCTCAACCCATAGGGTAATCGGTTCCTATCGTCGTCGCGCCGTTTCCCTGAGCGGCGGTCAGCCAACTCAACGGACAGGCTCACGTGTCGGCCATCTAATTCAACACACCTTCCACACAGGCCAAGAGCTTCTGCACATCGACCATGCCGCTCATGCGCTCTTCAATCTTGGCCAGTCCTGAAAGAAATGGCCGGGACTCCGATAATCCCCTTGACGTCGCGTTCAACAGATCATCGGGATGGATCGTACGAATTTCAGGGACGGCGTCGATCAGAATGCCGACCTGCTGCTGACCATGGCGGACAACCACCACGAAAGGCAGTGACGCGGTCGACGGAATCCCGAGCGACGGACGTAGATCTGCCAAGGGCATGACCGTACCCCGAAGATTGGCCACCCCCACTAATGTGGACGGCATCCCAGGAACGGGTGTCACGGATTCCAGCTCAAAGACTTCTCGTACATGACGCAAATCAATGGCAAACAGTTCCCCCCCGAGAGTTATGAGGCAGATACGCGACGGGCCGGGTGCTTTGACACCGTCAGCCAGGACAGCCCCGACAGATTGCGATGTGCTGAGAGCTGGTTCCATGATCTCCCTTCAACAACCAGGTTCGGTGTCGTACGGAAGCCTAGTTCAACGCGCGCTTCACGGCGGCCAAGAGATCTTCAGCCTTAAACGGCTTCACCACATATCCATTGGCGCCCTGCTGCTGCCCCCAAAACTTGTCGCTCTCCTGCCCCTTGGACGTGCAGAGCACGACGGGAATATTCTTAAACCGATCATCGGCTTTCAGATCGCGGCAAGCCTGGAAGCCATTCCGGCCCGGCATGACCACATCCATCACAATCAGATCAGGTTTTTCGGAGACGATCTTATCTTCCAGCTTGTCCGTATTCGGAAAAGACACCACGGTGTGGCTGGCGGCCTTGAGATACCCTTCGATCATCTGCAACTCCGCGTACGAATCATCGACGACTACGATCTTGCTCATAATGCTCGTCCTCCAGCTCGAATAGTTGATTGCTTACCCCTACCGCATCGGCACCACGACGCTGATTGCGCCGGCCAGATCTCCCTCTTTCCATCCTTCTTTTCTCGTTCCGGTAATATCCCGTTCCCCTTTCGGCCCCCCATGGCAGGTGAGACAGGTCGGGCCGGCATATTCAGGATCCATGACACGCATCACCGGCTTGCCCCCGACCATCGTGGCCTTCGCATATTGTTGTCCCTTCGGATGGCGGGAATCGCCGAACATTCGAAGTACTTCCGCCTCAAAATCATCCGGCTTGTTGCCAGGGTAACGATAGTCGGTTCCCGTTAATTTCAATCGAATGCCGGTTTTCTTGTAGAATTTTTCCCCTGACTTTCGAGCGAACACCGCTGGAATAAATCCCTTGAAGGCAACGCCCTGCTTATTGATCACCGGCTGGCCTTCCAACACCACTTCACGTTCCGCTTCGAGCAATGCCAGGAGGACGGCGCTCTGCGGGACTCCATTCGGGCGACTCAGATCCACGCGCGTCTTCGCTTTAAATTTCTCAATGACCTGATGGGCCATGAATTCGTCCGTGAATCCCTTATTGCCTTTGCTGGGATCGTTAATCAGTGCCTGATGTTCCGACACCACCGCGCGACCTGATTTCAGCAGTGCAATCAGCAATTCCGCTGTCTCACTCTCATCGCCTGCGCGAGCGAACGATGGCGCCCCTATCACCGTCGCACACATCGCCGCACCAAGCATGAGTGATGTTAACTGTGCCTTCATAGGATCCCCTCCTCCTTCAAGACTGGCTCGTCTAGTGGTTCACGCCCAAGTGTAGTCGCTTGCTTTTCATTCGCAAGAAATCGATGAAAATCGGCAACTCTTTCATCCACTGCGTCTTCGCACAAGTTGGACGACACGGACGTGCGGAGACCGCAACCGAGAACAACATCAGAGGAATGGCAACTATTGTGCCGGGATGGGCGAGAGAGATTCCGCAAAGACACTCGACAGGAGAATGCGTTCAAATGCTGCCATATCTGCCAGAATTGTGAGCGACGCGGACAGAAGGATACCCTCGCCTCAGATTGCTGAGGTCTGTGCACAGCTGTGCACCAAGTGACAATTCTTGTTACTGAGTGATCACAGAGATCGCAGAATCCCGGAGGAAAGGGGGTGCGAGTTAGAGACGAGTGGCGACAGCCTGGATGAGCGGCCTGAGATCAAGATGTAGCTGCAGATGATCAGCCCAGACATCGAGCTGACTGGCGAGTGCCTGAGAAATATCCCGCGAGACTCCGTCAGCCAAAGGCGGGAGCGACTTTCGACCACGAATGCGGTTAATCCAGGCGCGCCTGAAGTCGGGAAGATCGAAGACGCCATGAACATAGGTACCCCAGATCAAACCGGTTTCGTTCACAGCTCCATCAGACCCCGCCTCTCCCCCTCCCTCCGGCTGTCCGGCCTCTCCCCCGATGGAGCGAACATGAAAGCAGGATCGCGCTCCACATCGGGTCGTCTGCCCCATATGAATCCAATACCCTCGAATTGGCAAACTGCGTTGCGGCTCGAACTCCAGAGACTCCCCCTCGACCCATTGTGTCGTCTTGGCCGTCGCGAGCCTGGTCGTCACATCTAATAGCCCAAACCCTTCAACCTCGCCCCCAGCTTCGACCCCGTCAGGATCCGCAATGCTCCGCCCCAGCATCTGATACCCACCACAGATGCCAACGACCTCAGCCCCGGCACTCGCATGGCGACCAATCGATGCTGCCATCCCGGACTGACGGAGGTAGGCAAGATCGTCGATCGTGTTCTTACTCCCTGGAATCACAATCACATCGGCACCATCAAGATCTGCCGACGTCGCGGCATAGCGAACCACGACATCAGGCTCCGCAATCAGCGGATTGAAATCGGTAAAGTTGCTCATCCGCGGCAATAAGGCCACCGCGATGTTGACTCGCTCCTTGGCGAACACCGCATGACGACGGCCCTCGACATCAACGGCATCTTCCTGATCGAGGATCAGGCCCCGCAACATGGGCACGACCCCTAGAACAGGTAGGCCAGTCCTCTGTTCGATAAACCGCACTCCGTCATGGAACAAGCTGGCATCGCCCCGAAATTTGTTGATGATAATCCCGACGACCCGCGCGCGCTCATGGGGAGCCAGCAAATCCAGCGTGCCGATGACCTGCGCAAACACGCCGCCCCGATCGATATCAGCCACCAACACGACTCGTGCATCCGCCATCTCCACCGCAGACCAATTGGCCAGATCACGATCCCTCAAATTCATTTCGGCCGCACTCCCGGCTCCCTCAATGATCACGGCATCATATTGACCAGCCAATCGACCGTAGCTCTCTTGCACTCGTTCGGCCAATTCTGTCCGCTGCTCAAAATAGGTTCTGGCTTCCGCCTTGCCCCAGACCTTCCCTTGCACGACGATCTGCGCACTACGATCCGATTCCGGCTTCATCAAAATCGGATTCATATCGGCATCAGGATCAAGACCGCAGGCCTGCGCCTGCAGCGCCTGGGCACGGCCGATTTCCTTCCCGTCCGGCGTTACGAAGGAATTATTCGACATGTTCTGCGCCTTGAAAGGGGCAACCCGGATACCGGCTCGAAGAAACAGTCGGCAAAGCCCCGCCGTGATCAGACTTTTCCCGACATCAGAACCCGTTCCAAGCACCGCCAGTGCGCGAGCTTTCATGCGTGCCGCTCCTGCCATTGCTTCGCCTTCGCTAGACCGCGAGTCACACACCGAGTAACAACTTGCCCGATCAGCGCCCCGATCATGGTATGGGTTCCGCTATAGGCATGCCAGGGTCCCGCTCCACGAAGCCGGCATGCAATCACCACCGCATCGGTCCCGGTCCCGGTGGCGCCAGACAGTCCGGTCCAACTCGGCACGGCATGATCTCTCAAGACACCAGTCTTGCTCTCTGTGGCCACCTGCACTGCGCCAACCATTGCCGCAGTTGACAGACCGACGTTCGTCACCACCATGAGATTAATTGTTCCTACTGCACCTGCCCGGCTTCGACGGCCGTCCGTCTCCGGCCACTCCCCCGCCTTCACCGCATTGGTCACACCGACAGTAGCAAAGCACTCAACCCAGACGGCGCCAGACGAGACCCTGGCGGTGACCAACTGTTTCATCGGAACGGCCGTCATGAGCCCAACCGTTTCCTGCTTTACTCCCAGCCTGACCGCGAGTCGCCGGAGCGCCCGAGCAGGATCACCGTGAGATCGAGGATGCTTATTGGTGATCGGATTCGACTCGACCTGGTGATTCAGGATAAACGACGCAACGGTAAGTCCGCCGCCTTGCGGGGCAGAAGACAGCACTCGCCTCTTGCCTCCGAGATCAATGACCAGCGTCTGCTCCGTCACGCAATACCGAGTCTGGACGCGTGATGCCAGTCTCGGTGTCACGATCGGCTCTCCCTCAGCACTCGAGAGAGCGATTTCAGGAGCCGATCGTTATCCTGTCGGGACCTGACCGCGATTCGGATCGAACGAGGATTCGCGCCTGGGACCGAGGAACAATCCCGAATGAGCAATCCTTCACGCCTCAGCCGTTCGGCCATGCTCCTCGCCGGCCATGCAGGCGGCAACTCCACGAAGATGAAATTGGCATGCGCCGGGAACACCGTGCATCCCGGCAAGCACGCAAGCGCGCTGGAGATTCGAGTCCGCTCTTCCTCGACGAACTGGAGGCTCCTCTTCGCATGAGCCGTATCCTGCAGCGCGGCCAATGCGGCCACCTGCCCCATGATATTGACGGACCAGGGCGGCAATTCATTGCGCAATCGCTGGATGACGGTAGTGGCCGCAACCGCATACCCGACCCGCAATCCCGGCAATCCATAGAACTTTGTCAGGCTGCGCAGGATCACCACTCTGGACCAGGATGACACGAGGGAAAGGATAGACCGTTCCGGGCAGTAATCCGTGAAAGTTTCGTCGACAATCAACCAGACGCCCCGTCGCTGCGCGGCACGCGCCAGCTTCATGACCTCATCAGCCTCGCAGGCCTGCCCTGTCGGACTATTGGGATTGCACAACACGATCCCCTCGATCGTCCGAAAGCCCTTGGGAGGCCGTTCCAGTAACCCACAGAGGCGATCGATGGGCAATGCATACTGTTCATCTCGCTCTGCGCACACCGTCGTGACGCGCCCGCCGGCCCGCGCCATCGACGCGGCATATTCCGAAAATGTCGGTTGGACCAGCAAGAGGTGATCGATCTTGAGCACCCGCGGAAGCGCATAGATCAACTCCATCGAGCCGTTCCCCACCAGAATCTGTCCTGGCTTGACGTGCCAACGACTCGCGAGCGCCTGACGAAGATCCCAACACTCAGGGTCGGGATAATGAGGGAGGAGATGACGTGCCCCGGTGATGGCGCGCCACACGTTCGGAGAGGGCCCCAGCGGATTAATGCTGGCGCTGAAATCGATCAGCTCGGTGATCTTCCGCCCGAGCTCGCGCGAGGCCGCATACACATCGCCACCGTGAACGGATTTCTTTACTGGCGCCACAAGACTCCCGCTCCGATCACCAGGCCCAAGACACTCCCCACCGCCATCAACTGAGCCGCACGCGCGATGTCCCCTGACACCAAGATTCGACGCCCATCGCCAAGGATCGGCCGTTCATTCGCCACCCCGTCGTAATAGTTGGTCCCGCCCAGCCGAACATCCAATGCGCCAGCCATGGCCGCCTCTGGTCTTCCACTATTCGGACTGGGATGCTTATGGCCGTCCCGACACAAGACTCGCCAGCCATCCACTATTCGGGCAGGTGTCCGTGTCACCAAGCCGGCAGCCAGGACCAGCAATCCCGCGGTGAGTCTTGCCGGAACCCAATTCATCACATCGTCCAGCCGGGCCGACGCCCAGCCCAATTCGATATACCGTTCATCCCGATGACCGACCATGGAGTCCAGCGTATTCACCGCCTTATAAGCCAAGGCTAGCGGCGGACCGCCGATCACAAGGAAGAACAGCGGCGCGATCACTCCATCCGCTGTGCTCTCCGCCACGGTCTCGACTGTCGCACGAACGACTTCAGATTCAGACAGCTGTTCTGCATCTCGCCCCACAATTTTCGCCACGGCCTGACGCGCATCGGCAATATCTCCCCGCTGCAACGGCTTCTTCACGGCCTGCGCATGATCCCACAGATCACGTCCGGCAAGCGTCGTTGACGCCAGGACGATCGTCACCGCAGTCCCAAGCCACTCCGCCACGGCTCCGGCTTCCGCCACCATCCCCCATGCCACCAGATAGACCGCCGCCGGCAGCCCTAACGCGAGGAGCACCCCTGCAAGACGCAACGCGAGGGGACTCCGGCACAGTCCTCTTACACGGTGGTCGTACCATCCAATGACCTGCCCCATCCCGCGAACCGGATGCGGAAGCCAGCGGGGATCGCCTATCATCAGATCGAGGCCTGCCGCGAGCACCAGTTCATTCCCGGTCATGAACGTAACAGTAGTGACGGGGCCAAGAGCAGGAACAGGATTTCAATCACTTCGTTCGTCGCGCCCAATGTATCTCCGGTAATCCCGCCGAACCACAAGCGGCACCCAGCCCACAACGCACACACCACCAGTGATCCGCCCAGGAGTATCGCCGCAGCGCTCAACAATCCACACGCCCAGCCCAGCCCTGCGGCGAGTACCCCCGTTGCGACGACGACATGGGGCCAGGAAAGATGCGTCAGGAACGAAGCGGCCAATCCTCCTTCGACGCGCGCATAGGGAGAGGCCCAGGCCAGGGCCACCATCGCCCACCGCCCGATGGCCGGCATACACAGGAGCGCAGGAACTCGCATCGCCTGAGGCAGTGCCATCAGTCCCGCATAACGCAGCAGCAATGAGAGGAAGAGGCCCGTGGCACCGATGGCGCCGATACGGGGATCGCGCATGATCGGCAGCCGTGCGGCGGGTGTCTTCCCTCCCGCCAATCCGTCCAGCGTGTCAGCGAGCCCATCCTGATGCAATCCGCGCGTCACGATCACCGCCAAGACGATCAACAAGACGTTCACCACCGCCTGGTCGAACACCCTCGACAACCCCGCGTCGGCAAGAACCAATCCGCCGCCGATCAGCAAGCCAACCACCGGGTACCAGGCCATCGACCTCGCGAGTTCGACAGCGGTCGGTTCGTGCAAGGCATGGCTCAGCGGAATCCCCGTCAGGAAGTGCCAGGCGAATACAAAAGGGCGAACGAGCGTTCCCATGGGTCCTAGGCTTTCTCCGACACGCCGGCCTCACCGAATGTCGCCATCTCTGTATAGATTTTCACGGCGGCACAGACCAGGCTCATGCCTAAACAGGCGCCGGTGCCTTCACCGAGACGCAAATCGAGATCCAGCAACGGCTTCAGCCCGAGGTGATCGAAGATCGCGGCATGCCCCCGTTCAACGGAACGATGCGACGCGATGAGATACTCGCGGCAGCGAGGCTGAAGTCCTACGGCGATCAATGCCGCGGCTCCGGCAATGAACCCATCTAACACCACCGGCACACGCTCCGCCGCAGCACCGAGGATCAACCCGGCCAGCCCGCCGATTTCCAACCCGCCCACTTTGGCCAACACGTCAAGCGCATCGGTTCGCTCTGGACGATGCAGATCGAGCGCCTGCCGGATCACCGCCACCTTCCTCGCATGCCCCGCATCGTCGATTCCGGTTCCTCGCCCGGTCACGTCAGAAACCGGCCGTCCGGTCATCACCGCCGTGATCGCCGCGCTCGGGGTCGTGTTCCCGATGCCCATATCGCCGGTACCGATGAGGCCAATGCCTTCCCGTGCCGCCTGCGTCGCGAGGTCCGCTCCAACCAGGATGGACTGCTCCGCTTCTGCGCGAGACATCGCCGGCTCGACGAGCAAATTGCGCGTCCCCCGCATCACTTTCCTCGAGATCAGATCAGGCACGGCTCCAAAGTCATGATCGACGCCGATGTCCACCACGCGCACGCCCACGCCGGCATGACGGGCCAACACATTCACACCCGCCCCGCCACGCAGAAAGTTCAGCACCATCTGTGGGGTGACCTCTCTGGGATAGGCACTCACGCCTTCTGTTGTGACGCCATGATCCGCTGCAAACGTAAACACCACGCCTCGAGGGATCGCCGGTTTCAGCTCCCCAGTGAGCATCACATACCGTGCGGCCACTTCCTCCAATCGGCCCAAACTGCCTTGAGGTTTTGTCAGCCTATCCAATCGCGCTTGGGCTTTCCCCAACAGGTGAAGATCAGGCGATTGGATCCGGTCACAGACGGTTTGGAGCGACATGTCCATTCCCTTCTTCATTTCAATCGTAGCGGAATCCCGCTCACGACCAGGTGCGCCTCATCGGCGCCTGCAGCAAGCAATTGATTCACCCGTCCGGCCAGATCTCGAAAGGCCCGCACAGTCGGCTCCGCCGGCACCAGCCCCAGCCCCAGCTCGTTACTCACGATCACGACCCTCGCCTTCGTCTTCCGCATCGCCTCCAGCAAGCCGGCCACTCGCTTGAGCACCAGTGGCTCTCTCATCCCGGAACCCTGCAAGTTGCTGAGCCAGAGCGTCACACAATCCAGAACAATCGTCCGATAGCGCGGCCCCTCGCGAGCAAACCAGGCGGCAAGTTCGAGCGGCACCTCTGCCGTCTCCCAATCCGCGGCACGGCTTGCCTGATGCCGTGCAATCCTTGCCGACATCTCGGCATCAAGCCCTTGCCCCGTCGCGACAAACGCTCTCGGCCCCTTCGATCCGGCAAGCCGCAGGGCGGTCTCACTCTTCCCCGAGGCCGATCCACCGAGCACGAAGAGGATCCGGCTCACCGCCTTCGACCGAATGGCACTACTCCGTTTTCTTGGCGACATCCCGCTCCCACAAGAATTCCGGCTCGCCCTGCGTCTTGGCCACCCACCGCGCAAGCACAAACAACGTATCGCTCAGCCGATTCACATACTTAATAATCGCCGAATCGACGGGTTCGATTTTCGACAGGGCCACACAGAGCCGCTCAGCCCGTCGGCACACCGTTCGAGCTTGATGCAGAAAGCTGGAGACTTTTCCTCCGCCCGGCAGGATGAACTCCTTCAGCGGCTTCAATTCCTTCTGACAGCGATCGATCAGCTTCTCTAACCGCGTCACATCCTTCGCCGTCACCTGCGGCATGTTTTTAAACGTCTGGCCCGGCGCGGTGGCCAAGATGCTCCCGACATCGAACAGCTTGTTCTGCACCCAACGTAGCTCTTCTTCGAGGATGCCCGCCGCTGAATACTCGTCGAGCATGTCGGCATTCATCGCGCGCACGACTCCGATTGACGCGTTCAACTCATCGATCGTCCCATAGGCCTCGACCCGCAGACTGTCTTTCCAGACCTGCTGGCCTCCCGCAAGACGCGTTTTACCCGCGTCGCCTGTCCTCGTATAGACTTTGGTAATACGCATGCCTTCGCTCCTTATGTCTGAGCCTCTTTCAGCCTCGCCGAAAGAGTTCCCTGGTGTACCTTTTCAAGACAGGTCGGGCACAAGCAATCTTTGTATCGTGCCGCGATCCAATCCATCTGATCTTCCGTGATGCCGATCTTCCCACACCAACATTGATATCCGCCACAGGTGAAGGCCTCGCCGCAAGCTTCGCACGTCTTGGTGACCGGTCCTCTCAAAACTCCACCCCCGGCTGCGCCTTAATGCCTTTGCGAAAGGGATGTTTGATCTGCTTCATCTCCGTGACCAGATCGGCTTCTTCTATCAAGACGTCCTTCGCCCCACGCCCCGTCAGCACCACATGCTGCATGGGAGGGCGTGCACGCAGTGCGGTCACTACCTCGGCCACATCCACATAGTCCTGCTGTAGCGCGATATTGAACTCATCGAGAATGACCATCGCATAGGAGGGATCCCGCAAGAACCCACAGACGGTCTTCCAGGCTTCTTGAGCGAATCTCGCATCTCGCTCACGGTCCTGCGTTTCCCAGGTATAGCCTTCACCCATTCGAAGAAACGTGACGCGATCGCCGAACGATTGCAACGCCCGCTCTTCCGCGGTATCGATCGCCCCTTTGATGAATTGAACCACGGCCACCTTCATCCCGTGCCCGATACATCGGAGAGCCATCCCGAGCGCAGCGGTCGTTTTGCCTTTCCCTGCGCCGGTGTAGATCAGCAGCAGCCCCTTCTCTTCTTGCGCCGCCTCAATGCGCCGATCGACCGAGGCTTTGAGTCGCTCCATCTTTGCTTTATGTTCATCCTGCTCCGTCATCATCGTCCTCCCTGCGTTCCGCGAGCAGACGCGACCAAGGACGCCGCGACCTGTGGCTGACTGGAGAAATGAAGGTGCGTATAGAGCGCCACCACATTGCCGATCGATAGCCCATCCGGCCCCTTCGATTCTCCTCGAACATCCGTCAGCCCACAGACATGGGTCAACGAGCCTTTCGAAACTACTGTCGAATAATGAAATTCGTGGCCCCGCACCGTCAGGCCCGCTGCGCCAAGAATACAGGGCCGGGTAAGCTCCACCGTCCGGTATCCCAGCGTCAAGCCTGGCTTCCGCATCACCGCTTCGGCAGGAAACAACCCGACCATTTCATGGGGCCGCCCCTCGAAGTCGCGAATGGCTTGCGTGAGGTACATCATGCCGCCGCATTCCGCATAGATCGTCCCACCCCTCCCGGCAAATTCTCTAATGGAGGTACGCATGGTGATATTTTCCGCCAACGCCGTGCCGTGCAGCTCAGGATAGCCACCACCGAGATACAGCATGGCCACATCATCAGGTATGGCGTGGTCTGTCAGTGGAGAAAATGGAACCAGCTCGGCCCCCTCCGCTTCCAGCAGTTCAAGATTCTCAGGATAGTAGAAGCAAAAGGCCTGGTCCCTCGCAACACCTATGCGAACTCCCATCTTCCCCCTCCTTTGTAAGGAGCGGGACGGGGAGGTAGCATCTTTCATCCCACCGGCCGATCGAGCCATTGCCTCGATTCGATCCAGATCGATGGTGTCAGCAGCAGCCTTCGCCAGTCGGTCATATAGTTCGCCGGTGCCTTGCTCCATCGCGGTCACCAGTCCGAGGTGACGATCGGCGATCGTGACGGCCTGATCCGACCGCAAATACCCGACCACCACCACGTTCGTGTGCTGCTCGACCGTGTCCTTGAGCAGCTGGTAGTGTCCCTCGCTGTCGACCCGATTAAACAAGACACCCGCGACCTTCAACGTCGTATCGAACTGCGCGTACCCCGACACTATCGCCGCAGCGGAACGCGCCATGGCGCTCCCGTCGATGACAAGCAACACGGGCGCATCCAACTGCTTGGCCAGTTCAGCCGTGCTGCCGATCTCGTTTACCGGCGAACTGCCGTCGAACAATCCCATCATCCCTTCGACGATCGAGATATCCGCATCGGCTGCAGCCCGGCCAAAGACTTGGCGATTGAGCGCCGCTCCCAGCATCCAGCCATCCAGGTTGCGAGAGGCACGACCGGTGGCCGCCGTATGATGGCCGGGATCGATAAAATCAGGCCCGGCCTTGAACGGCTGCACCCTGCGGCCCCGCTGTCGCAGAGCCGCCAGGATCGCCAACGTGACCGTCGTCTTGCCGACACCACTCGCCGTGCCGGCAATGACCAGTCTCGGATGAGTCATGCACTCAACCTCATGGTTTAGCACTAAATGCGACACGCACGCCGCCAAATATCGAGCGAATCGGAACCCCGGCACTGGCGATCTCCTCGTACTTTTCATTGAAGAGGTTTTCCGCGCGGAGGTAGACCTGCACCTGCTTCGTCACATCATACGTAGCCGCCAGCGACCAGACATCGAACGCCCGGAGGCTTTGATTGTTTCCTGTGGTGTTAAACCGCGAGCCTACATAACGGCCCGTGACGGTGACCCACATCGGCTCGATGGGTTGATACCCGATCACCATACTCCATTGATCGATCGGCCATCGCGGGAGACGTGCCGCCGTATCAAGATCTCGAGTCAAAGTATTCGTATACTGCGCCTGGAAAGTGAGGCCCCGGAGAAACTGTCGCTCGCTGGTATAGGCGTATGACAGACTGGCCTCCCACCCCTTCGTCGACGCGTCACCGAGTTGCTGCGGACAGAACCCGAACGTACTAAACGGCGCACAAAACACGGGGTCGTTGGTCGTCACGATCAGATTGCGGTAGCGGTTCCAGAAAAACCCTCCGCTGAGCTTGAGAGACTTAGAAAGGAAGAACTGATCGACCCCCACATCCATGCTCTGACTCTTTTCCGGGCCGAGATTCGGATTACCGAAATTAGGAAAGTACAACTCATTCATGCTCGGTGCACGGAAACCCGTTGAATAGCTGGTACGGAGTTTCGTGTCGGTCTCCTTGCTATAGTAGCCACCGGTCAATCGATAGGTCGTGGCATTGCCGAACACGTTATAGCTGTCGTAACGAACGCCCGCCGTCCCAAAGAGACGATCCCAGAGATTGACCTGAGCCTGGGCAAATCCCGCATTCGAACTCAAAATCCGATTGGTCAGACCGGTATCGTTTTCACCTTGCTGCTCCCGAAACTGATAGCCCCCGCTGAGCAAAAGCATCTCGGTGATACGGAAATCGTGCTGCCATTCGATCCGATTGGATAACACCCGCGTCTCATTCGGCGTGCCAAAGGGAGTGCTGAATGCGCCCGTGACCAAGTTTCGCTGTAACGTACCAGGCAAGAACAGCGACGCCTCCTGCGCCCGCGAGAGCGTCAGTTTCTGCGACCACCATTCCGTCAACGGTTGCTGATAGCTTCCGCTAAAAATATAATCCTGGCTCCGACTCTTCGATCCGAACACATCACTCGGAGACGTCGCCGAAACACTGTCAAGTGCCACATCGGAATTGGTCCATCTGAAATTGAAATCAAGACGCCCGTCTTTCGGCAGATCCACACCCACGCGAGCAGAGCCCGTCCAGTTTCGATAGGAATCCCGCTCCGTGGCGCCCCGCCGGTAATTGACTGCGGAAAAGCTGGAGGTATCCCAACGAGACAGCGCCAAGCTATAGTCCACAATCCCTTGCTTGCCTGAAACCGTCCCGCCTTCACGCACAGTAGCAAACGAACCGTATTCAAGGAAGGCGCCCACGGTCGGAGGCCCCTGCCCTTTCTTCGTGGTGATATTGATGACGCCGCCCATCGCATCCGCTCCGTACAGCATGCTCTGCGCCCCTCGAAGAATCTCGATCCGCTCGATGTTGTCGGTCGTCAGGTTGGCGAAATTGTAGCTCCCAGTCGTTGCACTATTGACGATGGCTCCATCGATGAGCACCAGCGTTTGAGCTGACCCGCCTCCCCGGATCCTGACACTCACGTCTGTCCCCGGACCGCCGCCGGAAAATGCCGCCACGCCCTGAGCCAAACGGAGTGCATCGATCACGCTTCGAAGATTCTGCCGTTTCATATCCTCAGCCGTGATCACCTCAACTGCACTCGTGACCCGAGTAACCGGAATCGGCGTCTTCGTGGCGCTGACAACGACCTCGGGGGTCTCAATGATGTCGGCCTGATCGGCCATGGCGACTTCTTGCTGGGCGCGCGCCGAATGGATGGGGATGAGAAAGCAGAGGAGACAGACACACCGAATCAATCGATCGATGAACAACAACATGACGAAACTCCCTTGTGCTCGAAGGGTTCAGTCGAATCAACTGCGGGCTGGGTCTCCTGACTTGCGGATCGTCGCTTCTCTGCGCCTTCCCATATGCCGAAGCACACAGTGGCATGATGCAGACTTACTCCCCGCTGACAGTGGCGGCACCGTGATGGATTTGCACCATCTTCCCCGTCCCCCGCGTCGTTTCTACAAAACTCCCTTTCACGTTAAAATGATCGTCCCCCCTCACATCAGCCCGTCACGGCCGGGGACATGACCGTGCGGAATTGCATCTAACCGAATCGATCAACCCGGCAGCGTGACGCGCGGGCGACCGCTAGACGGATGCGCATCGACGACGACGTCGCAGCCATACACCGCCCGTAAGCTCTCCGGCGTGATCGTCTCCATGGGCGAACCGATTCGAACAATCCGTCCATCCTTCAACATGATGATCCGATCGCACGACTGACTGGCGACATTCAAATCATGCGAGACCAGCACGACCGTGAGCTGCCGTTCATGTTGCAGCCGGCTGATGAGCGCACAAATCTCAATCTGGTGGTTGATGTCGAGAAAAGCCATCGGTTCATCCAGCAAAAGAACGCTGGGTTCCTGCGCCAATGCCCGTGCAATCATCACCCGCTGGCGCTCGCCACCCGAGAGGTCGGACACGAGGCGCCCGGCCAATGCCACCACATCCGTCTCGACCATCGCTTGATGCGCTTGCCGCAAATCATGTTCAGACTCATCACCGATCCCCATCCCCCACCAGGACCCACGGCGATGCGGGAAGCGTCCCATGAGGACGGTTTCCGCCACCGTAAATGGAAATACCTGCACATATTCCTGCGGAACCACGGCAATGGCACGCGCCAGGAGGGGTGGATCCATCCGTCCGATCGACTGGTCTCCGAGCCGAATGTGTCCTGAACTTGTCTGTAAGAGCCCTGCCAACAGTTTGAGCAACGAGGACTTCCCCGAGCCGTTGGGTCCGACAATGCCCAACATTTCTCCCGCTCGCACATCGAATGAGAGGTCCTCGACCGTCCAGGGCCTCCCCGGTTGATCGGTCCGATAGCGAAACGAGACCCGGTCGACCTGCATGGCCGTACCTGAAGCGCACGCGACGGGCACGGAGGCCCCTGTTAATTGCCTATCCACGTCACAACATCCGATCTTTGCGCCAGAGCAGGAGATACAGAAAAAATGGACCGCCCGCGAGCGCCGTCACGATCCCGACGGGGATTTCAGCCGGCGCCAGGATGGTCCGCGCCAGCGTGTCGGAGATGACGAGAAACATACCGCCCACCAAGGCCGACGCAGGAAGCAAAAGCCGGTGATCAGACCCCACCACCAGGCGAACCGCATGCGGCACCACCATCCCCACAAATCCGATCATCCCGCTCACTGACACCACGGCTCCGGTCAGCAAGGCCGTCAGGACGAACAACTGCTTCTTAATTCGCTCCGTCTCAATCCCCAGGGAGCGAGCCGTTTCTTCTCCCAGAGTCAGCACATTCAGCGCATTGGCCTTGTGCATCACAAGCGCCAACACGAACACCGCATACGCGACCAACACGCCCAAGGCCGGATAGCCGGGCGCCGTGAGGGATCCCATCAGCCAGGCCATCAGGCCCGCGGACCTGTTCGGTTCCATGATCGATGTGATGAACATGATCAGCGCGGTGAGAATCGCGTTCAGAATCACGCCGGCCAGCAAGAGACTATGCACGGGCAAGCGTCCCTGCGACTGCGCCAAACGATAGATCAGGAGCAGCGCCAGCAACCCGCCGGCAAAACCGCACAGGGGAAGCACGGGCAGCAACATCATCGAGGCCCCGATGCCCAGGAGCATAGCCAGCGCCGCCCCTAAGGCAGCGCCGCTGGAGACACCGAGCACATAGGGATCGGCCAAAGGATTTCTCAGCAACGCCTGCAAGGTCACGCCCACCGCGGCAAGGCTGCCCCCGACGACAAACCCCATCAACACGCGCGGCAGCCGGATGTGCAGCATGATGGTGGCCGCGGTATCCCCGCCGGCGGCTTCAGCATTCCCTGCCGTCAACAGCTGCGTCATGACGGACAGCAGCGTCGCGAGATCGACACGCGTCGCGCCAAACTGGAGGCATAGGATGCATACTGCGACGCTGGCCGCGGCCAACGCCCCCATCATACCCAACCACCGGCGGTGCGTCAGAATCGTACCCGCGCGCCGCCACTCATCCCGATGACCAGCAGTCCCTCCAGCGAGTCTGTTCGACGCGAGAGAGGGCGATTCGGAAGTCAGCAGTTGGGGAGATCCAGGCATCATAAAGAATTCTTTGCTACGGTTGGGACGAAGGTCCGGCCGCAATCTCCGGGTGAAGAATGTTCACCAGCATCGTCAGCGCCTGGCCGATTCGAGGCCCGGGCCGGTTCAAGAGATCCGCGGGGATCTGATGCAGCCGCCCCCGCCGAACCGCTGTCATCGTCTGCCATTGCCGCCAGGCCTGCTGTTCACTATCCGAAATCCCTTCGGCTTTTCCGATCGGAAAGAGCAAGACTTCCGGGTCCTGTTGCAGCACGACCTCCAAACTCATCCGCGGATACGGGAGCTGGCTCTGGGCCGCGACGTTGGTGGCTCCCGCGATTCGAAGCAGCTGATCGATGAAACTTCCCGGCCCCACGGTAATCAATGGGTGACTATTGAGCACATACAGCACTCGCACGGGAGACATGTTCTGCATCCTCAGCCGGATAGCCGCCACGTCCTGCCGCAGCGTCATCGCGATGGCATTGGCCTGCACCGAGCGATCAAGCATGCGCCCCAGTGTCTGAATATGTCCGAGAATGTCCTCCACCGTTGTGGCGGACAGAATAAAGACCGGAACTTTCAACTGCTCCAGCTTCAGAATGACGTCGGGCTTTAGAAATTCCTGTGGAGCCAAGACCAGGTCCGGCTGGAGAGCCATCAACGATTCAAGATTCGGATGGGCATACCCGAGCTTCGGCTTCGCTTTAGCCTCCGGGGGATAGTCACAAAAGTCCGTCACGCCGATGAGTTGCTCCCCGGCCCCGATGGCAAACAACATTTCAGTGACACTCGGCGCCAGCGAGACGATGCGCACCGGCGTCTTGGCCAAATACATTTTCCGGCCGGCGTCGTCGACAAACGACCGGGACGACACATGCGCCATAAACGGCATGCCGGTCAGAATTCCCTGCTGACGCCGCGTCATATCCGCACAGCCCCCCTCACCGCAGGCCCAGGCGATGGACCCACCCGTCACGATGGCAACGGCCAACGTGACACCCGTCAGAATCCAGCGGCCACACGAGTTCAAATAAAAAATCCCCAAGGCCTGACAGAGACCTTGAGGATTGCACCCGGTTCTTCATCCTCGCCTGTTCCCCAGCCCTCGAGGGAACGATGGTCAATTCATTGGGCAGGTCTTCTGGCTCATGGTTCACCCTACTCCCCGCGCCTTCCCATCCACCTGGTGGACAGTGGCAATGCCGGGTTTCGTCCCCATTCACAGCGGCGGGACCGCGAGGGATTTACACCCTCTTCCCTTACCCAAGAATCCTAATTGTGGGGGCACAATAGGAGACCCTGCTGAATAATGTCAAGTCCATTAATGACCGGATCGGTGTGCGACAATCGCAGGATTCAGTATCTCTCTGTTTCTAATCTAACCAGGAGAACAGCCTATCAATGCGAGGTTAGAAGAGCTCCCAGGGTCGGCATGGGCCTTGCTGATCTCCATCCAGGCCACATCCGGGAGTTGCAGAAAGTTCTTCCACAACGACACGTAACGAGGCTGAATCCATTCATGCGGAACATCATTATCAGCATCTGTATTATTGGACTCTTCCTTGAACTATCAGGCTTGATCTGGTCAGCCAAGAAAGAGAAGCCCAGTGAGGGATTTGTCAGACTATCGACCCCACCGGCCCGCAGCATCGAACGCCCGCTCGAGAATGGCTATTTTCTTCTGCTTGGGATGGCCGCGGCAGGTGGATCGAACCCCGTCCAAACCGGATACGACATCTGGAGTGAGACCGGGGCGCGGCCGACGGAACGTGGCTTTGACTTAGACAAACCGGGACGCACGGAGCTTCGTCTGCCAATCGCTTATGACCGTGTCGTCCCCGAATGGCATACCAGTGACCCCTTGTCGGAATTCCGAAACAAAGAGGCTTCGTTTCGCTCGTCAGCGCCGCTCTACGCGCCGCTCGTCACCCGATACGAGCACTTTCTCCGGATGAAGTTTGAAGATTGGGGATATGGACATAGGGGCGCCCCCCGCATTGAGGAGCTCATAGGCGCCCATCGCCTGTTTGTGGCAATCGGATTCGGTGAAGAAATAAGGACCGGCCTCGATCGACTCACACTGGACGTAGCCAAGTGGCGTAGCGTCCTACGGGAGGCCCGAACTCTTCCGGTCAAGATACTGGCGTCCGTGATGATCGAGGACGATGTCGAACTCTTATCGCGCATGCTGAGTCAAAGCACAGTCGACAAGCACGTGCTGGCTCAAGGGCTCAACTTACTGCAGCCCTTGACGGCAACCGAATACTCACTCCGCTGGCCGATTCAGAATGAATTCATGATGGGCTATCAACGGAGCCGGACGGAGCCAGTCAATGGGCCGCGGCTTGCTCAGGCCGATCCTCAAGCCCTGGGGGCGATCGCAAGCGTGGCCCATCTGCCAGCCAACGCATTTCAAAAAGTGGCGCACCCCAGAAGCCTCACGGGATTTGGATTCACCTCTCCCGGCCAACGCACCTGGGACGCCTATTCAAGCTACTACGATGCAACGATCAAGGCGGCTGAAACGATCCACAGCCCGCTCCCTCGCCTGCAGGACATCGCGAAACAATCGCCACGGACGTTTCTCGAACGGCTGGCCGACCCGATGGAATTCGAGCCGCAATGGGAACCCTTCAGTCAGCACCTGGTTGAAACAGACGCGCGGCTGCGCCTGGTCTCGCTGCAAATCCTCATGCGCAAACCCACCGCCACGGTGACCATCCCAACCAGACTGGCGGAAGTCGGCTCGATGTACTTCGACCCCTTCACCGGACTCCCCATGCTTTGGAGCCCAACGCAAAAGAAACTGTATAGTGTTGGAAAAGACCGCCTCGACGATGGGGGGGATCCAAGCTTCGACATCAGCGTACCGCTTCCGCCTGCCTTCACCGCACCTGCACCCACGTCTTAGAGAGCAGCGCGCACCCTTGAGTAAGTGCACCGCATCCACGATTTCAACGCCGCTTCTGATACTTGAGCTTGAGGACCAAAATCGCGAGTGTCAGTATAAACGTGATGGCGTTTGTGACAACGATCGGCCACGCCATCAGATACAAACCGTAGATCAGCCACAGAAAGACTCCGGTTGTAAAGGTCAACAACATCGCAAGCGACATATCATCGGCAGACTTTGTCGTCCAGGTCCGCTGTAGTTGTGGCAAGAACGCGATCGTTGTGAGCGTCCCGGCGACAAATCCGATCCAATTAGCAGTCTCCATTCCACCCTTCCTAATCGATTCTCAAGACAACCTCCGGCACCCGGCCAGCCACTTGTCACAGTTCATCCTAATGTGCTAATTTATCGAGCTAATCATTCGCTCGATCACTCAGAAGGAGCACCACCGTGGCATTCACTTGCGATCTCTGTCAGAAAAAACCGAAATCCGGGAACAACGTCAGTCACGCGAACAACAAGACCAAGCGGGTATTTAACCCCAATATTCAGACTGTTCGTGCAGTTGTAGACGGAGCGAACAAAAAGATTCGCGTGTGCACCCGTTGCCTCCGCTCAGGACTGGTCAAGAAGGCCGTCTAGGTCCCTTCTCCGCTCCCATTCAATCCTCACGGCATTGAGAGCAACACTCGGCCTCCACGCTCTGTCAGCTTGATTGCCCGTGGGTCATCAGCTGACAGCGTGAGAGTCCTGCTGCCGTCTTTGCTCGTCAAGACAAGGCCCACTTCACCATTGGCGTCCAACCCAAGTCCGGCTCTGGCTTTCCCCGCCTGATCCAACAATAAGAACTCTTCGGCATTCACACCGTTTGCCTTCTGCGCATGAACGGTCCTGCCGGAAACTAACTGATCACTCAACACGCCACCGACGATACCACCCAAAAATGCAGCCATCACGATCACCAGGGGTTGCCCCATCTTCATGTCCCGTCCCTCCTACATAACTCGTGTGCATTCTGATGCGCTTCATAAAGAGGACACTGCCTGTTTCATCACGACACCTTCATGAAAAACAAAAAAAGACTTGGAAGCGCATGCCGTCCAAGTCTTTAAGTTCTCACGTGTGACGTCTTAATGTTGGAGCGGGCGATGGGATTTGAACCCACGACAACTTGCTTGGGAAGCAAGGACTCTACCACTGAGCTACGCCCGCTCGCTGTGGTGCATCCTACGCGGGCGACGATTCCAAGTCAAGAAAGGCCACCCTACTTGGCCCGTTCCACCAAGGCGAACTTTCGCCGGCCGATTTTCATTTGATACTGGCGGCCGGCATCGAGCACGACCACCGCATTGGCATCGCTCTGTTTCTTCTGATCGAACTCCACACCGCCCTGAATCACCAGCCGCCGGGCCTCGCTCTTACTCGTTACCAGACCCGTTTTGGCCACTAGATCAACCAGCCCGATCGACTGGCCGTCCTTGAGATCCTGATCAGTCAAAACTAATCGAACATCCGGCTCGTCCGGAAACTCCCGCTCGGAAAACTTGTGCTGAAAAGCGTCCCTCGCCTGCTTCCCCGCTTCTTCTCCATGATAACGGGCCACAAGGAGTTCCGCCAACGACTGCTTGGCTTCCATCGGATGGAGCGTCTTCACCCGCGCAAGATCTTCCGTGGTCAACAATTCATAGTACCGCAGCATCAACGTATCGCTGATCGACATCACCTTGCCGAACATGTCTTCAGGCTTATCTTCAAGCGCGATATAGTTACCGACACTCTTACTCATCTTCTTGATGCCGTCGGTCCCTTCAAGGAGCGGCATCGTGATGACCACCTGCGACTCCTGCCCGAAATCGCGCTGCAGCTCCCGTCCGACCAACAAATTAAACTTCTGGTCGGTCCCGCCCAGCTCCACATCCGCCTTCATTGCAACCGAATCGTAGCCCTGCACCAGCGGGTAGAGAAATTCATGGACACTGATCGGCTTCTGCTCGTGAAAGCGCTTGTGAAAATCGTCCCGCTCCATCATCCGCGCCACGCGATAGTGCGCCGCCAGTTGAATCAAGCCTTCGGCCGCCATCGCACCCATCCAGGTACTATTGAACTCGATGACGGTCTTCTGCGGATCGAGGATCTTAAAAATCTGTCGCTGGTAGGTCTTGGCGTTCTCCTGCACCTGCTCCTTCGTCAATGCGCGGCGGGTTTCCGACACGCCGGTGGGATCGCCGATCATGCCGGTGAAATCACCGATCAGGAACAGCACCTGATGCCCGAGATCCTGAAAATGCTTCAGCTTGTGGATCAAGACGGTATGACCGAGGTGCAGATCAGGCGCAGTCGGATCGAATCCCGCCTTCACGCGAAGCGGACGATTCTCTTTCAACGAGCGCGTCAGTTTAGCCTCCAGCTCCGTACGCTGAATGACCTCCACGGTCCCCCGCAGAATGAGATCAAGCTGCCGATTCAAATCACTCATACCGGCCCCTTCTTTCCCTGATCCTGCGTAACAGGCCTCACCACGGTTACAAATGGCTTCAGTTGGTCCAACTTCTTCGCTCCAATCCCTTTCACCGCCCGCAGATCCTCGACCGCGTGAAAATGCCCGACAGATTTCCGATAATCCATAATCCGTTTGGCCAACACAGGACCGACGCCGGGAAGCTGATCGAAGTCGGTTACAGTCGCACTGTTCAGGTCAACCGGTTTCGGCTTGTTCGACAACCTGCGCGCCTCACTCACCTCGGCAGATGAAATCATAGAATCAACTGCCGTGGCCGTGGTGATCGATGGATTCTCTGATGACAACGAGGCCGCATGGGTCACCGCAGGGCGCTGCATCGTTTGGGGGACCTGCCAACCGACCCACAACACGACACCCATCGTGAGCGCCAACATGCCCAGCTTGATGAGAAGCGACTGGAGGACGCTCATAATTTCTTCTTCATCTGGTGAATCGCACAGCCTTCAGCGTCCTCGACCGCCTCGAGGAAACCTTCCGCGAGTGTCGGATGGGCATGAATCATATGGGCGATCTGCGAAACTGTGGCGCCGGTTTCCATCGCCAATGCCGCTTCGTGAATGAGGTCGGCCGCATGGGCTCCCACAATGTGCGCACCGAGTAACTTACCTGTTGCCGTGTCCGCGATCACTTTGAACAATCCCGTAAGATCGCCGGTTGCCTGGGCCTTACCCAGCGCCGCATAGCGGAAACGTCCCACCTTGACGGCCTGCTCTGGATCCTGACCGGCAGCTTGCGCCTGTTCGCGAGCCTGTCGCTCCGTCAACCCGACCCGACCGACTTCCGGCAAGGTGAAGATACCGGCAGGAATGACCTCGTAGCGAATCTTTGTCGGATGCCCCATGATGTTTTCAACGGCGACTTTCCCTTGCGCTGACGCCACGTGAGCCAGCATGGCCTTTCCGACCACATCGCCGATCGCGTAGACGCCGGGCACGTTCGTCTCCATCCTGTCATCGACGAGAATCTCGCCTCGCTTACCCAGCGCAACGCCGGCTGCCTCCGCCCCGATGTCGCGGGATTGAAACCCGCGTCCGATCGAGACAAGGAGCATCTCCGCTTCAACCGTGCTGCCTTCTTTCAGCTGTGCAGTGACTATCCCCTCACGCACCTGCGCCTCTTGAATCGTCGTTCCCGTCCTGACATCGACGCCGCGTTTTTTGAGCTCGCGCGCCATCAGCACGGAGACCTCTTCATCTTCCAGTGGAAGCACGGCCGCTTGCAGCTCGACCATGGTCACCTGCGTGCCCAGGCCGCTGAAGAGCGAGGCACACTCGCACCCCTCGACCCCGGCGCCGAGAATGATCATCCGCGGCGGAGCCGACTCCAGATCAAGCGCCTGCTTGCTGGTAATAATGGTATTTTCGTCGACAGGAAATTGCGCCAACTGCGGCCAGGACGATCCCGTGGCAATCAGGATCGCATCCGCCTGCACTTGCCGCTGTGCCCCGTCCTTCGCGGTCACCGTGATCGTGCGCGCATCGACCAACGCGCCGCGCCCGTCGACCACCTCGATCTTCCAGGCGTTGAACAACGTGGCGATGCCTTTGACCAGCGACGCCACCACCTTGTTCTTCCTGGCTACCATGCGGGCCAGATCGTAGCGGGGCGAACCGGACAACAGAATGCCGAGATCCTCGGCTTTTTTGAGCTTATCGCCGAGTTCGATGACGGAAAGGAGGGCCTTGCTGGGGATACAGCCCCAATTCAAACACACACCGCCGAGCGCCTGTTGCTCGATGACCGTGACCCGTGCGCCCAATTGGGCCGCGCGAATCGCCGCCACGTACCCGCCAGGCCCGGCTCCCAGAATCGCGATGTGTTTCGACATAGAAAAGCGTTAGTGTTTCTGACTGGCGAGAAAGGCCTCGTATTGCGCGGCCGTCATGAGCTGATCCACTTCTCCAGGATTCGAGAGATCAATCACGGCGATCCAGCCCTTGCCATAGGGATCGGAGTTAACGACTTCAGGGTGATCCTTCAGATCAGCGTTGATCTTCGAGACCGTGCCGCTGACCGGCACGTAAATGGTCGAGGTCGTTTTTGTGGACTCCACTTCGCCGATCTGCTGCCCGGCTGTCACGACGGCGCCGACTTTCGGCAGGTCGAGAAACACAATATCCCCCAGGGCATCCTGGGCGAAGTGACTGATACCCACCGTCGCTTGCTTCCCGTTGAGACGCACCCATTCATGTTCTTTGTGATACCGCAAGTCGCTGGGAATCATAGAGTCTCCATCATAATCAAGTGAAGAAACGCCAGAGGAAAGACGCCGGATCGTAGTGGTCAACAGCCTGATTTGTCAAGGAAGATTGCCCGTACTCCAAGGCAGCAATAAGAGATTACCTTCCCCTCGTTCCCGGGAGACTTCCCCAAGTCCTTCGGTCCACTCGACGAGCGGTGTCGTACCCGGAACCGTCACGGGCCGAACCAGCCAGAGTCGATCGGACGAACCCACCTGCTGAGCGAACTGTTCCAAGAATGCTGAACTGTGTGCGTCCTCCACACGAATGGCAAGTTCACTCCCACTCCGTTGGAGCAAGTCGTTGAGATCCTCGCCGTGTTGCTCCAACCCGGCCAACGGCTCACTGACCGTTCTTCCGTGAACCTCAATCAACAGGCGCCCGGCCGGCTTGGCCTCACGAATCATCTTTCTGATACGCGCAGCCATCGTGGCATAGCCTCTAGCCTTCCAGCCCACCCATCGCCAATAGATCGCTTCCCGGTCGTACGCCATCGCCTCTCCGCCAACCACGTCACCCAACAGTTGCTGCGGCGTGAGAGTCAGACCAAAGGCCAAGTCAAACCGCTGGAAGGATCCTTCAGTAAAGTCTTGCGCAAAGCCCTGCCGGTCTCTTGCCCTCACAAAGATCCCGTCGCAACCGGCTCGCACCAGCATCGTCACCCGGTCTTCAACGGCAGCCTGATAGTCAGGGTGCAAGAGATCAGGCAGCGGCGAAGAGAATCCGGCTGACTCATAGCCATTGACGGCATCGCCCTGCTTTGCAAAGGACTGAGTCAGCCACTCCGGCCTGAGAGCGATACCTCGCCCGTGATGAAGATCCAGTGCGCCCCATACCGAGAGACCGGCAAGATGCGCCGCACCGACAAACGCCTGCACCGCTTCCGAGTTCCTCTCCTTGCTCCAGTCAGAACCGGCCGGATCCAGCAGCACCGTCGTGACACCGCTCTTCAGCAATGCCTGCAACCACGCCACCCACGCCGATACCGGAGGGAGCTGGGACAGAGGGAGCCCCACAGCAATCTGACGCACGACTGTGACAGGAGGCCCGCCTGGAATCTGGCGCAACTGATCAAGCCGATCCAACGCCTGTTGCTGGTAGAGCTGAGTCTGAGAATCGCGTCCTACGTCACCCGTAGCAAGGACGCGGTATTCGGCCATTGCCGCACGATACTCTCCCATCTGCTCATAGGAACGGCCGAGCCACCAGCGGGCCTCTGCCAGCCGCGGCGCTCCGGCCGCCGTCGAATCGACAAATCGCCGGAAGAACAATGCCGCCGTGGGATACCGCTCCTGCACGAACGCCCGATGGGCCTCACGCAGCAAGCTCAATTGCGCATCGCGCGCCGGATCGGCGTGACTCTGGTCAAGAGGGGTTGATGGGGAAGGAACGGGAACGAATCGCGGGCTACAGGCACACAACAGTGCGAGAGACAGCGTCAACACTGCCCCTCGCACGAGTTGTTGTCCAGAAGTGAAGGGCAAAGAACCCATCGCCCTCCGAGAAAATAAACTAACTAAAGATTTCCATGCCTGGAAAGAAATAGGCGGTTTCGAATGCCGCGGTCTCAGGCGAATCGGATCCATGCACGGCATTGAATTCGATATTCGCACCATGCGCCTTGCGAATCGTATTCGCGTCAGCCTTGGCAGGATCGGTCGCACCCATCAGCTCCCGGTTCTTCTTGATGGCATTGTCGCCCTGCAACACGATCACGACCGCCGGACCGGACGACATAAAGGTGCAGAGGCTATCGAAGAACGGGCGCGCCTTATGAACAGCGTAGAAACCTTCCGCAACCGGCTTCGACATCTGCATCAGCTTCATGGCCACCGGCTTCAACCCCGCCTTTTCGTAGCGGTTGATGATGTCCCCGACGGCATTCTTCTTCACGGCATCAGGCTTGATAATCGCTAACGTACGTTCACTCATTGTGGCTCCGATTTCTCCAGAAAGTTAAAGGATACATTGAACAGCGCTGGCGCATTATAAGTGGCTGATAACGGGCTTGCAACTGGCTAAACCATCGACAATCAGCTTGGAGAGACGTCCTACGATGTAAACTGCTTTGCCAGCTCACCCGGCTTGAAGACACCGCGTTCGGTAATGATGCCGGTGATTAATTCAGCCGGCGTCACGTCAAAAGCAGGATTGTAGACGGCCACGCCGGCGGGCGCGATCGGGTGGCTGCCGTGGATGGTGGTGACTTCTAGCGAGTTTCGTTGCTCGATGGGGATGTCCGCGCCGGTCTTGGTTTTGAGATCGATCGTCGAGTACGGCGCTGCGACATAGAAGGGAATACCGTGCGCCCTGGCGAGCACCGCCACGGAATAGGTGCCAATCTTATTCGCCACATCGCCGTTGGCCGCGATCCGATCGGCGCCGACGACGCAGAGCTGAATCTTCCCCTGGCGCATGAGCGATCCGGCCATGTTGTCGGTAATCAGCGTCACCGGAATCTTGTCCTGCATCAGCTCCCAGGCCGTGAGCCGGGCGCCTTGCAAGACCGGGCGCGTTTCATCCGCAATGACTTGGATCTTCTTTCCCTGCTCCCAGGCTGCGCGAATCACACCGAGCGCCGTGCCATAACCCGCCGTCGCTAGCGCTCCGGCGTTGCAATGAGTCAGGACGGTCTGACCGCTCGCGATCAGCTCCGCGCCGTGCTTCCCCATGGCTTTGCAGAGCGCAATATCCTCATCAAGAATAGCTTGCGCCTCGGCCAGCAGTGCGGCTTTCACGGCAGGCACCGATTGCGCGCTCAAGGACGCAAGTTTCTTTTTCATGCGATCGATCGCCCAAAACAGATTGACGGCCGTCGGCCTGGTCGCCGCCAGATGCTCGCAGATCGGCACAAGCGCCTGGGCGAACGTGGGGAACTCCGTCGCGGAGACCGCCTGCGCACCCAAGGCCACACCCAACGCGGCCGTCACACCGATCGCAGGAGCCCCGCGGACTTTTAATTCACGAATCGCATCGGCCACCGCCCGATAATCCCGGCAGTCGAGAAACTCGACATGCTCGGGCAACCGACTCTGATCGAGAAGCCGCACGAAACCATTTTTCCATTCGACGGTGGGAACCATGGAGGGATCTTCTAGCGGGAATGGAGAGAGAGTGCAAGCCCTAGCGACGGCGGCCGCTCAATTCCAGGATGGTCACCATGCCGACAATAAGGCCGGCTTGCCCGAGCAACAGCACGGCCTCCTGAAGACCGGCGTGGCGGAGTGCCATGGCGGAAAGACCGAGGCAAACGGTGAGCAGGAAAATCATGGCGACACTAGCCTGCCGGGATCCCAATGCCCGTTCTAATCGATGATGCAGATGGTCCTTGCCCACATAGTCCAGCCACTCTTTCACGGATTGCACTTTCCCGGTGACCACTCGCTCCACGGTAATATGGATCATGTCGTAGATCAGCACACCGAAGATCAGCAGTGGATTGCTGAAGGAGACCATCGGACTATGGTTGGCCCAATTCCCTTTGACCGCCAGACAGGCCAGCGTAAACCCGAGGAACGTCGACCCGCCGTCGCCAAGAAATATTTTCGCCGGCTGAGCACCCCGAAAATTGTACGGAAAGAATCCGGCACAGGCGCCGATGACGGCCATCGCCAACCATCCTACGCCGGGCTGGTCGGTTTCAAACGCCACTACCCCCATGAAGCCCGCCATGAGAATGGCGAGACCACTGGCCAAACCGTCCATGCCGTCAAAGAAGTTAAAGGCGTTCGTAATCCCGACGATCCAGAGCAGGGTTAACAGCACATTCGCCGCTTCACCTATTCCCCCTGCCCCGCCTGCCGGGAAGAGGGTGAGCACCTTGCCCGACGCGATCACGATCCCGGCCGCCACGAGCTGCGCCACGAGTTTCGATGAGGCGGGCAACTCCCGAATATCGTCGATCACTCCGACGATCAACAACAGCGACCCGGCCAACACAATCGCCGTCATCCAGTCCGGCAGGATTGAATTCATCAGCACGGATCCGACAAAACCCGCATAGACGGCGACGCCGCCGAGCCGGGGCGTCGGCTGCACATGAATCTTCCGTTCCGTCGGAATGTCGACGAGATTCCAGTGGTGACTGATCTGAACCATCACCGGCGTGAGGGCGACGCTTCCCAGAAACGCAAACAAGAGCACATAGAGCCAGCGCAGCCCCTCCAGCTGAAACAGGTCGCGTACAGCCGGCACCGCCAATGCCACCGTCCCGACTACCGCCGCCACCATCGCGGGTGTCAGCCAGCGCCAGGCGCGAGGGCTCTCGGCCATCGACAAATCGTGTTCGATTACTCGCGTCGCCATTCATCCCTCATCGCCAGAAATATCTGATCCACTTCTTCATCCGCCAACGACGGATAGAGCGGAAGAGAGAGCGCGTCGTGTTCGGCCGCCTCGCTGGCAGGAAATCCGTCGAGATCGAGATAGCGATGCAGCGACCGGAACACCGGTTTCCGGCATTGCACGCCGGCGCGCTCCAATCGACCGATACATGCTCTCAATTCATCCGCACCTGATCCCCTCTTGGACATTCGTACAACGAACCGATAATAGATATGCGATCGTCCGGCCGGCACCGCCGGCACCATTGCGGATGTCCCTGCCAGCGCCACGCGATATTCCCGGGCCAGACTCATACGGCGCTCCAACAATTCCGGGAGCCGGTCCAACTGCACCAGGCCGACGGCAGCCTGCAGGTCCGTCATCTTGAGATTCGTCGCCTGGGGGATCAACGACGGCGCCCCGTCATACTCTCGCAGCGCTCTGGCTCGCTCAAGCAACACGGAATCGTTCGAGAGCACCATCCCGCCTTCCCCCGCACACAGTAACTTGTTCGCATAGAACGAACAGACCGTCAGCGTTCCCACGGAGCCGACCGCCCGCCCCTGCTCAGTCGCCCCCAAAGTCTGCGCGCAATCCTCAATGAGCGGTACGCCGAGACGGGCGAGCGCGGTCAAATCGGCCGGCAATCCAAACAGATGCGGCACAATGATCGCGCGAGTCTTGGAAGTGATCGCCGCCCGGGCCAGGTCGGCGTCGATCTGGAAGGTTTCCGGCTCGATATCCACCAGACGCGCCTGCGCCCCGACGCGCTGAACCGCCTGCCAGGGCGCCGCACACACATAACTCGGCAGAATCACCTCGTCGCCGGGTCCTATACCCAGGACTCGCAGCGCGACTTCCAGTGCCATCGTTCCCGAATTGACCGCGACGCCGCCGGCCAGGCCGAGGTAGGCAGCCATCCCCCGCTCGAACCGCTCGACGACCGCCCCTTGCGCGAGATGGCCGGACTGCAACACCTCGGTGACGGCACGGACCTCCAGCTGGTCGATCAACGGACGGGAGTGCGGAATCATGGTCGTACTCGTCATCATGTTCCAATATTAATAAACAATCGCAAGGGAAGAAACCCTTCTGCGTTTTTCACCCGACCCTGAATCCCGCGAAAATGCGCCGAGGATCGGATCACGTCCACGATACTCAGGGCTTCAATGTTCGTCTTCCTGACTTGCGATGCATGGGCCTCGATGGCCGCAATCTTTTCGTCGAGCACTTGATCGATATCGACAAACACGGTCGGCGCAAAGTTTTGCGTCGTCGGACCTTCGTAGAACAAGACATTCTTCGTGTAACGCGTCGCCGAAATCGCCGCCATGGCCAGATGACGGTGGTCCTGGTGCGTGTCGTCGTGATAATGCACAAAGATAAAATGGGGATCGACTTCCTTGACGACCGCTTCAATCGACTGGATCAGCTCACGTCCCATCGGCACGGCGGTATCCTGATAGCCGCCCCAAAAAATCCGCTCGGCACAGAGCTGCTTGGCCGCCTGCTCCTGCTCGAACTTCCGAAGTTCACCGGCGCCGCCCTGCTCCCCCTCCGTCATCACCATCAAAAACACCCGATGTCCATTTTGCGCATACTTGACCAGCGCCCCGCCGCAGCCGGCTTCGATGTCGTCCGGATGAGCCCCGATCGCCAGAATCCGCATCGCTTCTGTGCCGTCGAATGTCATACCTGCCTCCTCGTCATGATCGCGCTGACACGGTCGCCCGGACCGGTCGAACCCGGCGACTGCGCAGTTGCTTCAATGCCTCAGGCCCCACGCATAGCAAGAGATCGATGGCCGATAGATTCGGCTCAAATGGCCCGTACATCTGCCCGTACTCGGGATGGAGAAACTCCTGAATTTCCAACTCCACCCCGCTCGCCTCAAACCGCGACTGATCCATATACCCTTCCGCCCCGGGCCCCGCGAGATACTGTGTCGCGCCGACCGCCCGACAGAGATCGACGAGGCGGTCGGTCGGCTCTTCGCGCGCGGCCATGTCAGATGCACAGCGCAAGGGGGTCGTGATGCCATAGGCCTCTAGCAGCCAGCGGATCACCGCCAGATTCAGCTCGGATAGCTTCGTCCAGGGTTCGGCATAGATCGCCCGCAACTCCGGCAGATACCGGTCGCGGAACGGCGACCGCGCGTAGTGCATCCCCAGCGCCCGCAGATGTTGATCGCGCCAGGCCGCCGTCGGGTTGATCGTCACCTCCTGCACGCGTTGACCGAAATGATGCAGCACCGGCACCGTCAGCCATTGCCACCCGTCCGCCGTTCTGATCCGGTTCCGATTCTGCCATTCATTCTTCTTGAACTGGACCGTGTCCAACACGATAAACAGATCGGCTCGATCGATCTTGTCGAGATAGCCCAGCCACGGCAGAAACTGCGGTTGATGAATCGTGACGCGCATGGGCTACCCGCGTTCCTTCGTTTGAACATCCACATAGACGGGATTGGTCAACACCTCGCCGCTCCGACCCACCACTTCCAGACGGTAGTATGCCCCACCCGCTGATACCGCTTGTCCATCCGCCACTCGATACGCCACCGGGGTCTCGGCATTCGTCATATCGATCACTTCTCCCGAACGGATGAGACGGATCATGACCGGGTGAGGCTTGCCGTCGCGCGCTGAAAGCCGGACCGTCGCGACCGCATGCGAGCCGGACGGCAGAGCCAGATGCTCTCCGACGCTAACGGTTGGCTGATCGCAGTCACAACCAAGGCTGAATTCGTCCAATGTCAGCATCACCCGCTGATCTCCTTCGGCGGCCGCATAGGCATGGCCGGACCGGATCGCGGACAACAGGCCGGCAACCGACCGTTCCTTCGCAAAGACCGTCGTCACGACACGGTCGAGGTCCTTTCCTTTATCAGCCAACCCGTGAAAGGCAATCTCGCCGATCATCGTGGGCACGGCAGACTGTGCTCTTCCCCTGTGCGACTGAATCACCTGATCCCAGAGCCCGCCGGCAGCCGTCACGGTCCTCGTATCCTGATAGAGTCCGCCGAATCCGGCATACCCGCTGGTCAACGCCAGCGCTTCAGGATGAGCATCGGTCCTCACCGTCACCGTCCCTAACGGACCAAAGGCATGCGTCTGTAGGTCGCGCGCCTCCGTCATCGACCAGAGCGCGACCGCGCCGCGTTGATTCGCGGCATCGAGCAAGGCTTGATAGGGTCGATACCCCAGCTGCGACTCGTAGGAGCTGAAGGGAGGCGTTCCGATCGGCCAGGCATTTACGAACGTGGCCACGGCCAACACAAGGCAGCAGGCGGCGCCCATTCGACGCGCCGCACTGACCGGCTCGCGCCAGCCATCCGCCAGGGGACGGCGAGGCGTCCATAAGAACAGCGCGGGAATGACCAAGAGCAGAGGCGCGGCATTCGCGAGGCTGGCCGCCTCGACCGTCAAGGACGCCGGATTGCCACGTGCCGGGAGCGCCCGATAGTCCTCCGCCCTCGTCAGCCCCAACACCAGGAGATTGCGCTGCGCGTCGTGCATCGTCAGATCCCCACGCCAGAGGGAGCCGGTCCAATAGTAGTAGGGAGCGACCTCGACTCCCGGCACAATCACTAGCTGCGGGTGGCGCGCTTGCACCGATTGGATTTCTTCGAGATAGCGCTCGACACCATAAGAGAGAACCGAGGGATACCTGACCGTCTTTTTCAGCAGTCCCGGAAGTGGCTGGAGGCCATACTCGTACTCCAGAGAGAAATTGTCGGAGAGTACGATCCCATCTAGGCCCTGTTGCTCAGCCCGGGCCGCCAACGCCTCCAGGCTCAAGGTCCCGGTACTGGCCGTGCTATGGACATGGATGGCGACACGAAGGGGCACCCGCTGCTCCGCGGCCGACACAATCGGCAACCAGACCAGCCCCGACAGCGTGAGACCAATCCAGGCAGCACCCACAGGATGCTCAAAAAGACCGCCCAGCAAGGCCGCAGCAAGCGAAGAGGCGAGGCGTACGCAGCAGTACGTTGAGCCTCTGAGTGAAGCGAGAACGCCGCTGGCGGACTTTTTCAGCATCCTGCTAACGCTTCCTGGTAGACCGACTCCACAGCATCCACCATGGCCTTCACTCCAAATTCCTGTCCAATCGTGCGCGACGCGTTCCGACCGAGCCTCTCGGCCAACTGAGGGTCAGCCAGAATGCGGCGCAACGCCTCGCTCAGCCCCCGTCCATCCCCCGCCTCAACCAGCAATCCGTTCTCTTCGTGGCGTACAATCGCAGGAATCCCGCCCACTCGACTGGCGACAACCGGCAGGCCCGCCGCCATGGCTTCAATCAACGCGCGCCCCATGCCCTCGTTCAATGAGGGAAATACAAAGCAGTCCATCCCGGCCAGGCACTGCTCGATATCGTCTCGATGCCCGACTAAATGAATACGATCACGGAGGCCCAACGAATCCGCTTGAGCGAGCAAGGCGTCATGCTGCCCGCCACTACCCACGATCACCATCTGGAGCTTCGGAAACTCGTCCTTGAGGTAGCCCACGGCTTCGACCAGGACCCGGTGGCCCTTAATATCCGTTAACCAGCCGATCGATCCGACGATCGTCGCATCAGTGGAACAGTTGAAATCCTGGGGAATCCGCCGGCCTTCAACTCGCGCGCGGCGAAACCGCTCGACATCGATGCCGCTGGGAATTACGGCAAACCGATCGGCATGGCCGACCGCTCTCGCAAGATGGTCGTCCCGCTCTGCGCTCGTCAACGCCACCAGCCTGCTCGTCACGCGACACAGAATGCGCTCGACCTGCAAGAAGATCCGGGATTTCCAGGCGCCGAAGTGTCCGTAAAACACATGTCCGTGCGGCGTATGCACGACCACCGGAACCCGCGCAAACCAGGCGGCCACTCGACCGACGACACCGGCTTTCGACGTGTGGGTATGGACAATCGCCGGACGTTTCGCCCGCAGGATACCGACCACTGTCCATAACGCACAGAGATCCATCCAGGGGCTGATCTGGCGAACGAGCGACGGCACGATGACGCAGGAGATTCCCTCCTTCTCCAGGCGACGACACAGTTCCTCTGTCGCCGCCATGCCGCCCTGCGCATCCCACGATCCGGGATGACCGGCGATCACCACCGGCTCATACTGCGTCCGGTCATGCCCTAACACAGTCAACATGGTGTTTTGCGCCGAGCCTCCCCGATCGAGCCTGGTAATAATGTGAATGACCGTGCGCGCTTCCATAGAGGTCTTTAGGCCGCCTTTCGTTCCGACGCCGGTTGTGCTGAAAGCCGGATCAGATCCGCACAATGCTGCACCCAGTTGTACCGGGACTCCACCAGACTGCGCCCTTTCCTCGACAACCGCTCCCGCTCTACTGGCTCCTCAATACGGCTGAGGACTCGCCCCAGCGCGTCGGCATAGGAACGACTATCCGTCCCGTTTGAAATCAAAATGGGGTCGATCTGCCGCAACACTTCGGGAATCGCGCCGACCGGCGTGCCCACGACCGGCGTGCCACAGGCCAGCGCTTCCACCGTCACCAGCCCGAACCCTTCGAGTTGAGCGGTCGGCATCAAAACCAGATCGGCGGCCTGGTAATACGACACTAACTGCTCCTCCGGAATAAACCCGACCAGCCGAACGATCTGCTCCAATCGTCGCTCCCTGATACCGGCCTCCAAACGGGCCCTGAGCGGTCCTTCGCCTCCGATCACCAACAGACAGCGCTGACCGGCGTGCTCCAGGGAAGCGACGGCTTCCAGCAGCATCTCCAACCCCATCCGCGGAACCAGATTGCGGACAGTGAAGAGAATCGTCCGATCCTCCGGCAACCCCAACGTTCGGCGCAGCTCTCGTCGAGTGCCAACCGGACGAAAGACGGCAGGATCCGCCGCTCCCGGCACCAGGACTATCCGCTCGGGCGCGATCCCATGCGTCGCCATCACCCGCTGCCGCATGAACTCACTCAGGACGACAATCCGATGACACCGCCACATCACCAACCACTCGATACCTCGGCGCGCCAGGACATTCACATGGCGACGCAGTTTCGACCACGGCGAGGTGGCTGCCACGGCGCGCGTGAGATACTCCTCGTGTGCCAGAGAATGGCAGACATAGAGCCACTCGGCCGCCGCACTCCGCCTGAGATAGAGAGGACCAAGCCCCGAGAGGGCTTGATGGATAATCGCCAGGTCATAGGGAACTTTCCGGGTCAGACGATCGAACAACTGCATCGCCCCCTGTACAGTCGATCGCACAAAGCTCCACTCATTCTTCCTCGATACAGGAAACCGCCACTCCTTCGCGCCGCCGATCGCGACCTCCATCGACACAGCCTCATCCGCGGCCCGCGTAAGGAGATCCACCTGATGCCCCGCTGCGACAAGACCGACAGCCTGCTGCCGCAAAACCCGCTCCGCTCCGCCGATGACCCGTTCGGCCGAGACTTCCGCTAAAAGCACAACCTTCACAATGCCTCCACGGCCACAGCCTGTTCAGAGGCAGGCTGAGCGGCTCGTTCATGCCACAGCTCCAACACCATTAAGGCGTACAGCTGATCCGCGCAATTTCTTCGCCCGCTCTGATGCTCCGCCATCAGCCACCGGACATACTCAGGCGAGACATAACCCCGGCGACGGACGGCGGTCTCCGACAACAGGTCCTGCGCCATCTCACGCAGATCTTCGCGCAACCAACGAGCCAACGGAATCATGAACCCCTGCTTGGGGCCGTCAAGAATCGCCTCGGGCACAAGCCCGCGCAGGGCCGATCGCATGAATCCCTTCAAGTGCCCACCCGACAGTCGCAGCGATGGCGCCACTCTCAACGCACAGGCGAGTAGGAGGTGGTCGCAAAACGGAACGCGGAGTTCAAGCGAATGCGCCATACTCATCCGGTCGCCCATACGCAGCAGATCATCGGGAAGATAGGTCTGTAGATCGAGGCCCATCGCGCGATCAACCGGGTTACCTGATGGCCATTGGTCAAAGAGCGGCGAGGGCCGGCTCGGAGAAAACCCGTGGGGCAACGCGCTCCTCATCGCTCCGCTCCAGATGCCGGCCTCCCACTCCGCGGGAATGAACGTCGTCCACCGGCGATATTGCTCGGCCAATGAGCGATGGCCATGCTCCAGAAATCGCTTCACTCTGCCCCCGTGATCACGACCGGACCCAGTTTCACGGCAAGCCCGTGCGGCAGAAACAGACAGCCACGATCGCATCGTGCGAGGAAGCCTGTGATAGTACGAGGCGAGGCGCATGCCGAGATACCGGGGATAGCCGCCGAACAGTTCATCGCCGCCGATCCCGGACAAGGCCACCGTGACTGAGCGTCGCGCGACTTCAGACACGAGATACGTTGGAATCGCCGACGAGTCCGCAAACGGCTCCCCCATTCCCTCGACCACTCGGGGAAGGAGCGTACGGATATCAGGCTGTAAGATGGCTTCCGTGTGATCGGTTCCAAAATGTGTCGCGAGGAGCCGCGCGTTGGCCAGCTCATTGTAGGACTGATCCTGGGGATGCTCGTAGCCGATCGTAAAGGTCTTGACCGGTCCCCGTTCCTGCATCATGGCCAAGACAGCGGCCGAATCCACGCCTCCGGAGAGAAACAGTCCCACCGGCACATCGCTCACCAGATGCGCATGAACCGTGTCGCGGAAGATCTCGACGAACTGTTCCTTCGCCTCGTCAACCGTCGTCCACTGAGACGATGACCGCGATTGTTCCGGTCGATAGTAGCGGACGGCCTCAACGCGCCCCTGCCCGACGCGTAACGCTTCCCCGGGCCTGAGTTGATACACACCTTCGTAGACCGTGTCGGGTCCGGGAACGTACAACGATGTCAGATAGTCGGCAATGGCTTGCGGACGGATGCGCGCATCCGGTAACGCTTCCAGCAAGGAGGGCAACTCGGACGAAAACAACACGTCGGTGCCGGTTATTCCCGTTCCCGGACGAGTGGCATAGTAGAGCGGCTTGATCCCCAATCGATCCCGGACCAACAGCGCTTCCTGGCGCTCCCGATCCCAGATCGCGAACGCATACATTCCTCTCAGGCGCGCGAGACCATCGATTCCCTCCTGCTCATAAAGATGCACCAGCACTTCGGTGTCGCAGCGGGACGTCAACCGGTGACCACGATCCAGTAACTCCTGACGCAAGGCACGATAGTTATAGATTTCCCCGTTCAACACCGCCCAGACCGAGCCGTTTTCATTCTGCACCGGCTGCCGGCCTCCGGCGGGATCGATCACACGCAAACGGCGAGCCCCGAGCGTGACCCCGCCCTCACGGTGAAGTCCCTGTTCATCCGGACCCCGATGGACCAGCCGCCGGAGCATCCGGGAGACCAAGGCCTCCTCACTCGAACCGATGATGCCGCAGATTCCACACATCTGGTTACTTGTCTTTCCCTTCGGTCACCGTCCGCTCACGCCGCTCCAGTTCTTCCCGCTCCCGCTCATGCCGGGGTGAAACGGTCTGCGGCGGCACATCGACCGGCTCATACCGCAGATGCTTGGCCGACCCGACTGAGGTCAACAACATGCGCACGCCGAGCGCGGCCACTGCGCCGAGCAGACAGACGATCAACACGCTGCCCCAAAATCCGATCCGCCGCTTCCATCGGCGGCGGATCTGCCAGCTGATCGCGCTCACGAGACTCCATCCTTCCGCCGGGCGATCAATTCAAACGATGGTGCCCAAACCAGGCGACCGGCGCTCAGCCGATAGGCCAGATCCGCCGCCATCGACAATCCCCCTCCAACGAGCCTCCACTTCAGCCGGCGCCCCCAGGAATTGGCGCTCGTGACCGGACCCAGACTCGGTACGGAATTGCGCAGAGAAAGCACCTCAAAGCCGCTGGTCTCCATGAGCGTCTTCAACGCGCTCGGCGAATAACTGAACAGGTGAAAGGCCTGGTCGTACTGCGCTCCGCACCACCGGACAGGCGTTCGCATTCGCTGATGAAACAGCCCATTCGACACTCGCACTGCAATAATCCCTTGAGCTTTGACCTGATGCGTCATAGCTCTCACGATGGCCGCAGGATCCGTCACCGTTTCCAGGACATTCACCAGCGTCACCACATCGAACGGGCCTCCCGTCGATTGCCCGAGCTCAGCCGGCGACAGGACTCGTAACCCTTTCCCCCTGGCTCGCTCGGCGGCTCCTTGGGACACTTCGACACCGGTGCAGTCCCATCCCGCCTCGCGACAGAGCATCAGGAACGCGCCATCGCCGCAGCCGATATCGAGCAACCGTCCCGGAGGTCTTCGCCACTCCAGCAGATGCGCCAAGACGCTGGCAAACACCGGCTGCCGATCGGCGGAACTTTCCGCGGCGCCATAGGACCCGTCATAACTCTCCCGATAATATTCCTCCACGATAGAGGAAGAAGGCCGAGGACTCAGAAACACCAGGCCGCACGCCGGACAGGCGACATACCGTCTTGTCGAGGTCTGAAAGACCTCAGACGGACTCCCGCCGCCCCCGCAGGGGCACACCACAGTTTCCATCTCCAGCGGCACCGCGAGGTTCATGCGACCTTCCTGCTCCATGAGGGTGCATCGATTCCTTCTGCTCGTAAGGCTTCATCAAACACCGCCACCGTCTTTTCGACCATCCGGTCGACCGTAAACCGCGCCTGCACCACCGCACGCCCGGCTACTCCCAATTGCATCGCTTGTTCAGGATGCTCCAAGAGAGATTCAATCGCACGAGCCAATCCACCCACGTCACGCGCATTTACCAAGAGGCCCGTCTTCATGTGATCGATCACTTCAGGCACCCCATTTACCCTCGTCGCAATCACCGGCTTCCCCATGGCCAACGCTTCGAGAATGACAAACGGGAACCCCTCGGAATGCGAGGGCAGCACCACCACATCTGCCGCAGCATAAAAATCCATCACATTGTCGCGAGATCCGACAAACCGGCACATCGACGAAAGCCCCCGAGCACCGGCGAGCGCCTCCAGCGGTTTCCTCAATTCCCCGTCACCCACACATATACAGTGCAGCTGCGGCCATCGTTCCCGCAGCAGAGCCAATGCTTCAATCAAGTCGCTGTGCCCTTTGGGTTGGCTCAGCCGAGCCACCATGACCAGCAGCGGACCATCGGTGAGGCCAAACTCACGACGCACTCTGGCTCGATCAACGTCATTCTGAAACAAGCGGCGGTCGATCCCGTTGTGCACGGTCTCCGCCAGGCTAGCAGCCGCCGGATCGTCTTGAACCACATCGCGCCGGATGGCGTCGGACACACAGATAATCCGCTTCGACCATGGCAGGGTCGCCCGAAGCGCCGCGGAATACATCCAGCGTTTCAATCGGCTCACCTCGTAGTCAGCGATCGAATTGTGCGCCGTGGAAATCACCACGGGAACTCCCGCCAACCACCCGGCCACCCGGCCATAAAAATTCGCCCGGGCGCCGTGCGTTTGAAGAATGGTCACATGCTCTTGAGAAAGCACTTGCACTAATCGCATCAGAGCAAAGGGGTTGAAGAGAGGCTCCAAATGCACCACGCGCACATCCACGCCCCGGGCCTGCATGCGCCCGACAAACGAACCCGGCTCAGGACAAATCAGAATCGGCCGGAAGCGTGAGGGATCGAGGTGCTCGCAGAGCAATTCCAGATAACGCTCACCGCCGCCATAGGAGGCCGACCCGGCCAGTTCTGCAACCACAATCAAGCCTTCACTCCTTCTCGCTTTATCCCGAGAATCATTGATCCGTTTCCCCGCTTCGGCACGAACAGCATCTCCAGCGCCACGGCGAGAAGCACTGCCGGCAAGAGCAACAGTCCGATTCCTCTGACTCCTTTTCGCTCGCCGGATGAAAACGTCTGCTTGAGAAGTGCCACCCATCGCCCAAACGTGGGCCGTGCATCGAGCACCTCGATGGATCGCCGTTCCAGAGCATGCGTCAGCTGCGACAGACTGAACCCTTCATGCACATGGTCGTCTCCGGACCGATGAGTCCGGAAATGATGCGCCATCTCCGTCTCTCCGGAACCAAACCAGGATCGCTGATCCAGACTCGGCACATGGATGAACAGCAGTCCCCCGGAACGCAGAGCCGTGATCAGTCGATCGAGCGTCCCGTCAAAATCCTCGATGTGTTCAAGCACATCGATGGAATAGACCAGATCGTACTCACCCATACTTGCCAGCCGCGCGATGTCCGACTCGATCACCGACAAATTCGTGCGCGGCAGCGCATCTCTTACCTCACGGTCCACATGCAAATCCCATCCGACGAAGGAGCAGGTCGGATAGCGCCCCGCCAGCATCGCTGTCAACTGCGCCTCAGGACCACAACCGGCATCCATAACTCTCCGCCCCCCCTGCCGCAGGAAGGCAGCCACCTTCCATTGCAGATAGAGACCCTTAATGACCAGACCGGCATGAAATCCGCCCAGCCACCGTTCAGATAGAGGACTGGCCACTGTTCTATAGACCTTATCGAAGACGGAGATCATCGTGTGTGCTGTGCCTCCGCCGTCATTGATCGGGTTCGAGATCTCATCGCTTCCGCCCCACGATCAACAGACTCCCCCGCAGATGCGGGACGGCATAGAACGGCCACTTGGCCCAATCGATCGCCTGTTGCTGTGCCGTCAGTCGGCAATCCTGCGTATCCTCCCCCAGAAAATGCTGCGACTCGGCAATCTCAAACCCTGACGTCCTGAGCATGTCGGCCAGCTCATGCATCGCATATTCGCGAGCATGAGGACGCCATTCATCGTTTGGATCGTCATATCCGGGAGGGGCCAAGCGATCATTGAGTGTCCGGCCGGCCAGGAGCTTCATCACATTTCCGATACGGGTGACGTTCGGCGTCGTGATCACGATGCAGCCGCCCGGCTGGAGAATGCGATGAGCCTCCTCCAGCAGATGAAAGGGCGAGGTCAAATGCTCAATGATCTCCAATGCGAATACCAACCTGGCAGTCCCCTGCCCCATCGGCACGGCTGTCGGATAGCCTTTCAGCTCAAACTGCTTGGCAGCCGGATCCAGATTGACCGTCAGGATATCGACATCGACGTCCTGCTTCATCAGGTGCACAAATTCAGGACTGGCCATCAGACCGGCCCCCACGAGCCGGGCCGATCTCGTCGGTTCGGTCAGGCGCAAGAGCCTCAACAGGCTGCCGGGAAACGGACCGAAATCCACGATGGCCTGCGGTCCCTGCGGCAACCAGCGCAGTCCGCTCCGCAATGCGACGTACAACCGATCCCGACACTTCAGCGCATGATGCATCGGGGTGGTAAAACGAGGATCCTCGCTTCCGAACACCTCATAGCGTGAAGGACGAAACTCCCGCATCACGCCATCAAAACCTGATCTGGTCAATTCATAACTCATCAGCTCAGAATCTCCGCCCGATCAGAAGCAACGTGTCGCACAACCAGGTGAAACCTATGGCAGCCAACGACTCATAGCGCTGCCGGAGTCCGGTGACGGTCACGAGCTCAAATCCACCACGAACCACGAGCGCCGCCAGCAAGGCCGCGTTGAACGAATGCAGATGGCGCTCATCCGCCGTCACCGATGGGACGCCTCCCCGCAAAGCCTCCAACCGAAATCGCCAAAAGGCGACATTCGGCACCGTGATCAAGACATGACCTCCTGGCCTGATGACCCGGTGAAATTCAGCCAGCGCTCGACCCGGCTCCACGAGATGCTCAATCACCTCGCTGGCGACCACCAGATCGAGACTTCCGTCTGCTTCCGGGAGACGTTCTACATTGAGATCGACCGCATACTTTCGATCCAGCCCTTCGGCGCGATCGAGCGCCGCGATAGACAGATCGCACCCGTGCACAACGACACCAGGCAACACCTGCTTGATTGCTCTGGCAAGCCGGCCATCGCCACACCCCACATCCAACATGCGCTCAGGCGCCAGCGCGGCCACCTTCCGACTGATCTGGCCGTATCGCCGGACTCCTTCAAACGCACCGGCTGCGGCCTTCCAGCCGTTCCACTCGAGATCATACTGCTCACGTTGGCTCATAGCTTGTGGCATCACTCGTTATCCTCGTAGTCCTGCCGGAGACATGGCTGCCGATTCAGCCTCGTCATGCCCCAGCCAGACCCGTCGCAAAGTTGTCCACATGGCTTGAATCTCCTGCCGTCGATCGGAGGCATGCGAGCAGGCGGTCACCATCAACTTGCGCATCACTCCAACGGCAATCCAGCCCTTCATCAGAAATCGTCGGGGTTGCGCAAAATGCTTTTCCACATAGCGGATGCGGCTGAGTTCCCATTGCTTATTGAGGCCTGGCCGGTTCGTGCGGCTGCTCCGTCCGAGCAGATGCACCACCTCCCCCTCCGCCACATATCGAATGCGATAGCCCAACTGCTGAACCCGACGACACAGATCGACATCTTCGAAATACATGAAGAACCGTTCATCCAATCCGCCCAGCCGGTCGAACAACGCTTTGCGAATCATGAGGCAGGCGCCGTTGGCCCAATCGACATCCTGCGATTGCGTGAAGTCCATCGGGGGCACAGTCCCGACTAATCGCCTGACGACCAGAGGCAGCGGCTCTGAATACCGTACATGGTCACGAATAGAAGGAAAGGGGAAACACGACTGCAGCACCTGTCCCTGCTCGTCACGCTGGAGGCAACTCACAGCTCCGATGTCCAGATGCTGTTCCAGACCGGTCACCATCGTGCGGAGCGTGTGCCGCTGCATCACCGTGTCGCTGTTCAGCAACAAGAGATACCGCCCCGAGCTGACGGATGCCGCCTGGTTGCACGCTTTGGCAAAGCCGCAATTCTCGGCATTGGCAATCACCGTGAGGTGCGGGAACCGAGTCCGTACCGCATCCACACTTCCGTCGTGGGAGGCGTTATCCACCACGATCACTTCGTAATCCACCCCCGTCGTTCTGTCCTGAACCGATTGCAGACAGGCGAGGAGCAGGTCGCGAGTATTGTAACTAATGACGGCGATCGACAGATCCACGTGGCCTTACTCCTCTTGTTTCACGGCGCTGAGCATCAATTCATTGCCCGCCCATCGCCAGAAGGGCAACAACCCTTGCTCCAGCCGATGGAGCCCGCGCGCCATCGGGCCGGCATCGCTGGGCCGTAAATTCCCCCGTGCATGTCCCTGGCGCCGGATGAGCAGGCTCTTTTCGTAATTCACCTGCGAGAGGAACGGACGTGTCAACATCCGCTCGACACGAAATCCCGCCCGCTCCACACAAGCTTTCAAGGTCTCGGGTGTAAAGAGCCATAGATGCCGTGGCGGCTCGAGCGCCATCCAGTGATCTGCGAAGAGCCGGCTCATCAGGCCAGAAAAATTCGGTGTTGTCAGGACCAATCGTCCTCCGTCCTGCAACACCCGATGACACTCGCGCAAATGACTGATCGGATCAGGAACATGCTCGATCGCATGCACCATCGTAGTCACCGCCATACTGCGATCCGCCACACCAACCGACTCCAAGGTTCCCACCTTCACCGGGACCCCGTAGCTCTCCCGCGCAATCCGTGCAGCCTGCGGAGAGAGATCGATACCCAGCACCTTCCATCCCAACGCTTTCATCGCCGACAGATAGCCGCCTGCCCCGCATCCGATATCCAGCAACGTCCCGCCCTCGACAAAGGGAGGACACAGCTCATCGCGGCCATACCGCGCCCGATCTTGTAGAGCAGGCACATGACCGAGCACCCGCCCGGTCACCGGAGCCCACCACTCCTGCCGCTTGAACTGGGTATAGCCAAAGACCTCGCTCAAAATCATGGCCCGCAGGGCATCGCGCATTCCGGCCGCCGGCCGAATCAGGTCTGCGCCCTGCGTGGCCCCCTCGTGGGGTTCGTAATCGTCCGGATAACACTTCGGAATGTCCTCCATGATCGGTCTCGGACTCTGCCAGACCAATCCACAGGCGGCGCAGCGGGCAAAGCCGAATTCGCCTTCGACGGAATAGAGCCGGTCATGCAACCCCTGAAACAGTGTCTCACCGGGTGCACCGCACAAGACGCACTGGCTAACAATCTCCGTCGTTAGTGCCGGCATACCACCGCCTCGGCCAGCACCTCAGCCCGCATGTTCGTCGGATAGTGAAAGGCTTCCTGCCCCACAGCCAGTCGTACCCGTTTCGCCAATTCCACACTCCACCACTGCAAAGAGCGACGCCCCCCCAAGACTTTCCCGAGCCCCCCGATGAGAACGAGCGCGGAATTTAAGGTCAATACCAGCCACAAGACTCCGGCGCTGAGAAGTCCTGCATGCTTGCGGTAGTACCGGATCAGTCCGATCAAGCTATCGGCCACGCCCTGGTCCGGCATGGCTCCGACTCCCCCGGCTCCGCCGTGATGCATCACCTCGGCTTCCGGCAAGAGAAACAGGCGATGCCCTGCGTCCCGCAACCGTCGGCACAAATCCACGTCGTTGTAGAAAATAGGAAACCGCTCGTCGAAGAGCGTCTCGGTCTCAATCGTTGACCGGCGCAGCATCAAGCAGGCGGCCGGCGGCTGTTCGACTTCCGTTACCACATCGAAAGGTTCGTCCAGCATGTAGAAGTCGCGCATCCACCGGTTGCGCGGGGCCACATTCCTGAGCAGCGTTTCGGACCACAAGACGTATGACCATCGCGGCAACCGCTTGTGATACCGCTGCAGCGTGCCATCCGGATTGCGCAACACCGCCGTCGCACCGGCTCGCCGAGGATCTGCATCGAGAAAATGCACCAGCTGTTTCACCGCACCGCTCCGCAGTTCCGTATCGGGGTTCAACAGCAGCACATAACGGCCCTGCGCGCGTTCAAACGCTTGATTGTTGGCTCTGGCGAAGCCGGCATTCTCCTGATTGCGCAGGAGTTCGACCGATGGACACTTGGCTGCAACCAATTCAGCGCTCCCATCGGTAGACCCGTTCTCGACCACCAGCACCTGCGCCGCGAGGCCAGCGACACCCGTCTCAATGGAAGCCAGACAGCGCTCCAGGAGCGACCGCGTATTCCAATTCACGATGATAATCGAGACATCTATCGGGCCTTTGGCATCAACCCTGGTCATCATCTTATGAGCCCCACAGCATGCGCAGGCGGAGAGACTCGCGTGACCACACGTGCCAGCCATAGACACTGATCCCGGCCAGACCACACAACGCGCCCAGCCACTGCGCGATCCACATCGACGGCACGGCCTGACTCAGGGCCACCCCGCTCCCCACCAGAGCCACCAGGCCGCCGGCCCATCGCAACGGTTCAAACGCCGATACAACTTCCACGCCCAGGATTTCCACCGTGGCCTTAAGATGCAGGCCGAGCCCCACGAGAAATGTCAGAGCCAAGGCCCACGCGGCTCCTGCCAGCCCCCAGGCAATCGTGAAGGGAATCACCATCGGAACGTAACAGGCACACATCACCGCCCAAATCTTTGTTTGGAGGTCCGGTCGGTTCACGCCACAATGGAAGGCCGCCATGACGCTGCAAAAGGCCGCCGCAATCGTAAACAGGCACAACACCCGTAACGGCTCGATCGCCGCCGACCAGGATGGGCCGAACACAAACGGAACCAGATACGGAGCCAAAATCGCCACGGCCATCGCACTCGGCACGACGATCATGCCGGTCAGGCTCATTTGCAGGCTCAGAGCCCGCAACGCTCCGGCACGGTCTTTCTGCATGAGCGCGTAGGTCGGTAGACTGATCTGAGAAATCACACTCATCGCCCGGATCCCGATCATGGTCGGGATCGCCATCGCCAACTGATATTGGCCGAGGCCTCCGACCCCCTGTAATCGGCCTACGACAAAATCTCCCCCGCTCATCACGGTAAACAGAAACCACGCCGTGACGTTCTGATACCGGCCGTAACTCCAGAGACTCTGCAAGGCCGTGCGATCCAGCGACCAACGGATGCGGCAGGGCGCAATCCGGAAGGAGAGGAGCGATCCAAAGAGAAACGCAACCAACTGGCCCCCCAGCAACGCCCAGGCACTCTGCCACCACCAGGCCAATCCAATCGTGACGGCTGACTCGACCAGGCGACGACTGAGATCGAACGACACCCGCCGCCGGAGATCCAGCTGTTTGAGCAGAACGAACAACGCGGGACTGTGCAGCGACTGTAAGAGGACGCCCACTGCATGGACCCGAAGAAAGAAGCCCAATTCTGGAATCCGCAGGCTGCCGGCAATGACGTCCGCCAGTCCCCAGAGACCGACGGTCAGGACAACCCCTCGAATCACCGACAAGGTCCAGGCTACGCGCAGATCGGCGTCGGTCACATTCGGCTTGGCGATCACCGCCGGCTCAAGCCCTAACTCCGAGAACGTCTGAATCGCCAGCAGCACCGCCGCAGAAGCCGCCATCAATCCAAAGTCACCAGGCAACAGCAACCGCGTCAGGACGATGAGTTGGAGAAACCCCATCCCTTTCTCAAGGACAAACCCGGCCATGGCCCACCCGCCGGCTTCCAAAACCCGATGACGAATGCGCACCGCATCGGGGACAACCGTCTCAGATTCGCCCGAAGTGACCGGCTCATGATTTGATGACATCGGCATCAGGCACACACCCGTTCACGCAGTGGTTCAACAGGACACACCCCTAAGACTCGCTCCAATTCGACCGCTCTCGCCTCCCAGGTATGGGCACCCACGACAGCGCGACGACCGGATTGTCCCATCTTGCTTGCCGCCGACGGATTTTGGATCAGATCGCACAGTCCTTTCGCCAGGGCACGCACATCGTCAGCTTTCACCGATACACCAGCGCCCAGCGCTTCCACGAGATCGCCGTAGCCTTCTCCTGCCGTCGCCACCACCGGTCTCGCACAAGCCAGATATTCCCAGAGCTTCATGGAATCGCCCGGATAGAAGCGAACAGGACGATGGAGCACGACGCAGAGATCACTCGCTCCGATCCACCAGGACACGTCGTCAAATGGCACGCGCCCGACGAACGACACGGCCTCCTCCAGTCCCTGTCGGCGCACCAACGCTTCCAGTACCGGCTTCGTCTGGCCATCACCGACCAATAGCAGCATGGCGTCCGGGTGTTCGAGACGGACCAGCGCCATCGCCTCCACGAGCGTATCCAGCCCATGCCACGGAAAGAAGCCTCCGACAAATCCGATGTACGGACGATCCTGGCTCAGGCCCAGGCGACGGCGGGACTCCGCCTTGTCGCGCGGGACACAGACTAAAGGATCTACTCCGTTTCGAATCACGCGGCACCGGGCCGGCTCGACTCCCCATTCGCGCTGCATCCATTGCGGGATCTCCCGACAGACGCTGACAACGGCCTGCGCCTGCTGTGCCGACACACGCAACGCCCGTTGCACCAGACCGCGGATCGGAGCCCAGCCCCATAGGCCGGTCAATTCTTCCGCCGGCAATCCATTCACAAACAGCACATAGGGACACCGCATCACCCGGGCGCACCAGAGGGGAGCAATCTGGCCCGGCGAGTCGAACCAGAGAAGGATCTCCGGCTTCTCTCGCCACATCGCCAGACACAGAGCGACCGCCGAGGCCACGAGATACAGCAATGGTCGAAGCAGAGGAAGCCGGAGCACCCACACCCAGACCGGGTGCGCATCACCTAACCGAATCGCCTTCTCCGTTCCAGCCTGGGGTTTCGGAGCGACGACACGCACCGCATGCCCTCGAGCTGCCAGGGAGCGCACAAACTCCACCACCTGACGGCTTCCGCCACCGGCGACCCCCAACTCCTCATCGCAATAGACCAGAATATTCATGTCACCCTAGGAAACAGCTCTAAGCGATGGCGACTCGCGCCTGACCGTCATCGCCACAGGGTTGGCCGCAGACCGTTGCCAGAAGGCCCCGGTCCAGTCGATGAGCTGAATCGGGTCGGTAATGCCCTGTGCCTGACGAAAATCTTCAATCGCCGCACGACAGGTCGGTAACCCATAATCATCGACAATCACATATCCGCCGACCGAGACCTTGGAATACAGGGCGACTAACGCCTCCATCGTGGACTCATACAAATCTCCGTCGAGTCGCAACACGGCTATTCTTTCCACCGGCGCCCTCGGCAGCGTGTCGCGAAACCATCCCGGCAAGAATGCCACCTGCTCGTCCAGAAGTCCGTAGCGCGAAAAGTTCGCCTTCACCTGTTCCAGCGGAATGGCCAACTCGGAGTACTTCCAGAGCGTGTCACCCGCATCGACCGGATAACGAGTCGGATCCGGTGGCGGCAAACCTCGGAATGAATCGGCCAGCCAGACTTTCCGCGACGTATCGCCGTAGGCTTTGAGAATGGCGCGCATAAAGATCGAGGAGCCGCCCCGCCAGACCCCGGTTTCAATAAGGTCGCCGGCAACACCGTTTCGAATGATGGATGTGACGCACTGTTGAAGATTCTCCAGCCGCTTGAGGCCCACCATCGTCTCTGCTTCCAGCGGCCAGTCTCGTCCTTCCTGACGGGCATCGGTTCGATCCGGCTCGACGTGGACCAGCTCCATCTGTGCCTGCCGGGCAAGATGCTGCAGCGGTTTCAGGATAAGCCCCCGCCATCCGTTAATAGACGCGGCAATCGGCCGGTATTTTTCCCGCCAGAGCATTCTGGTCAGACATTGCTTCATCAGGTGCAGATATAACTCCTGGGGCGTCGTACCACTGACTGGTTCCGGCATAAGCTGATTCATGCTCTCTCACCTGCATTGTTAATAAGCGCTCGCTGTTGACTCTGTTGGTGGGGGACCATCTTCTCGACGAGGTCGCGGAGCCTCTGTACGATTGCCTCCCATCCACATCGTGCTTCGACAAAGGTACGGCCATCCTGGCCCAACCGCTGGGACTCCTTGGGCCTGTCGAGCAATGCGAATACGGCGTCAGCCAGAACCTCAGCGCGATTCGGCTCGACCAGGACAACGCCATTCGACAGGGCAAACAACGCGGCAACTGAGGGGATCGCGCTCGCCACCACGGGTTTTCCGCAGGCCAGATAGTCGAATATTTTGACCGGCGAGGTCTCTCCCCGCCCCCCGCAGAACGGTGCCACACACACATCCATCGCACCAATGCACGTGGGAACGCGCGAATAAGGAACTCGGCCGGTCCAGGTGATCCAACCAGTAAGGCCTCGCTGAGCAGCCTGCTCGCGAAGGGCCGCGGCTTCCTCGCCGTCCCCTACCATCAAGAGCCGCACAGCCGGACGTCTCGCATGCAGCCGTTCAAACGCCTCCAGCAATGTTCCTAATCCCTGATACCGATAGAAGCTCCCGACAAACCCGATATACTCACAGGCCGGATCCAACCCCGCCTCTTGCACACAGCGGTTTTTCTCCATTGGATGGAACAACGACGTATCCGTCCCGCTCGGGAACAGCGCCACGCGATCAGCCAGCACCCCGTACTCCGTTTGCACGAGTCGGCTCAATCCTTCCGTCAACACGACCACGCGATCACAACGTCGCAGCGCAAACGAAGCCAGCGCGTGCGTCAAGCGGCCTCGCCATCCAGCGACGCCCCACGGTGGAACCGGCTCTCCGTTTATTTCACAAATACAGACTGCACCATAGATCCGTGCAAGCAGGAGCGGATGAAGACTTTCCATCCAACGGTAGTAGACCACCGTCGGCCGCTTGCGGAAGCCTCGCCAGAGCCCCGAGATGAATGCCCCTACTGCGTAGCTGATCGGACGAATGACCGATCCCGGCAGCATGGGAATCGGCACCACCTGCGATCGCCTCGGCATCAACGCCGACCGATACCTCGGAGCAAACACGGTGACCTCGTCGCCGACGGACACTAACGCATCGGCTACCGCCCAGACCCGCACCAACCCAACCGGGTCGGTCGGCGCATCCGGTTCATGCCAATAACAACAGATCCACCAGTTCATACGAGCCTCGCTTCACCGGCGACCGGCTCTTCGGCCTTCGAGAGCCGCGGCAGAATCATCACCAGCCCCGCGCACAACCAGAACGGCTCCATGATTCGTATGATGATAAAGGTGTTCGCCCCCACGGCATGGGCCAGCATCGCAATAAGGCCGAGCCAGACGCCTAAGGCCAATCCTTTCGCAAACGGATCCTCCTCCGATGCATAAATCATTCGAGTGCTCAGCCATAGCCGTACGGTAATCACAATGAACGCAAGGAGGCCGGCTAGACCGGTCTCACCGATAATCTTGACGTACTGCGCGTCAGCCCAGGCATAGCCGGTAATCCCTCGGCCAAGGATCGGATTATGGACCCAATCCTGCAGCACATAGGCCCAAGACCGAAGACGTTCCGATGTCGACAAATCCAATCCGACTTTCCCGACTTGAATCTCGCCGCCGTACTGGCGGCCGAAGAAGGTTTCGTTGATGCGAGTCTTCACATTGTCGGGAGCAAAGAGCGGCAGGAGTGCCATGGCGAGCAACAGCAGGACCACGACCCGCGGTTTTCTCCACTGAGACGCTCCGACGGCCACGATCAATACCGCTCCGGCCAGATACGAAGAGCGTGAGAGTGTGGCCATCAAGGCCAGCACCCCGCATCCGCCCAAAACCAACAGCGCGATACGGATCGGACCCGTTTTCATGTGAATCAATAATCCCGTCACAATAGCGAGGAGAAACACGAGGTAGCCGCCCAGCGTATTGGGCTCGCCGACTTCGCCCTCAAACGGCGCGGTCGCCCGTTGCCCGCTCGGAATCTGGTAAATCGCATAGAGGCTGATCATGAAGCCGGTGATGAGCAGTGCGGTCACCAATCCGACAACCTGCTGTTTGGAGGTCACATGATTCACCACCATGAAATATACGAAGAAATATTCGAAATACTTCAACACGAAGAAGAACCCGGTGACCGGTTGTACCCGACCGGCCATCACCCCCATGAGCGTCGCCACCACGCAGACGATCATATACGCCGCGATGGGGCGATTCAGCGGCGTCTCGCGGAACAAGGCCAACTCTCGATAGACCGCCATCTTGACCAGCCAGCCGAATCCGATGATGACTAGAAATACATCGTCCAGTCTGAAAGACAATTCGCGAACCCCGACGCCCCGCCCCTCGACTCGGCCAACGGCGATTTCCGGCGAGAGGAGCATGGAAAAGATGAGCAGATACAGCGCGGCCGGCACCGACGTAAAAGCGATGACGACGATAAAGAAGCCTAAGGTGGCCTGCAATCCGACGATCGGAGTGGTCAGCGTCAAGCCAAGCGCGAGGATCACGGCTAATGCCGTGACGACGATTACATCGTTCGGTTTAACAGCGGCGTAATACACAGAATCCGGACTCCCATCTCGCTCACCGATATTCGTAACGGTACAGCCCGTACTCAGGAGTCACTTCCGACTTCACATTGGTGAGCACCACCCCCATGATGTTCGCCTGTGCATGATCCAACAGGAACTTGGCGCGTTTCAGTGCATTCCGTCCGATTCTCCCGACTTGATACACGAGAATCGTGCCATCGACGCGCGAGCTGAAGGCGACCGCATCCGTAACCGGCAGGATCGGAGGCGTATCGAAGAGCACCATGTCATAATCCTGCTGCATTTCATCAACCAGCAGTTTGATCTTATTCAGGTTCAAGAATTCATTCGGGTTGCCCGACTCAGATCCGCTCGTCAGGACATGCAGATTATCCAGTCCGGGCGTATTCATCATCCGGTCTGCGCCGATGGGCCCTAACATCAGATCCGAGGCCGACCGCACGTAGGATCGCCACGACGTGGTTCCGATCAAGGCATCGACCAATCCCGGTTCGCGATCCAGGCCCAACCGCTGATGGACGATGGGCTTCCGAAGATCTGCGTCGACCAGCAGTACTCGCTGTCCTTCCTGCGCCATGGTGATCGCCAGATTGATGACCGACGTACTTTTCCCTTCGCCGAGTCCTGCGCTCGTAAAGAGTATCGACTTCACTTTTCGATCCATGCTGGCGAACTGAATATTCGTGCGGAGCGACCGGAGACTCTCCGACAGCACCGATTTGGGATCGACCAGGCAGATCAACCGCGACAAACTTTCCACAGTGGCCGGTGGCGTCGAGGCAGGCAGCGCCGCCTTCGCCTGCTCCACCAATTCACGATGATCGAATTGCGGAATAATTCCCAGCACAGGAACCTTGAGAAATTCCTCTACCCCTTCGATGGTGCCGATCGATGTATCGAACGATTCCCGGGCAAACGCCAGCACCACCCCCATAAACAGCCCCATCAGCGAACTGACCATGATGTTCAAGAGCATATTGGAAGCGTTGACTGCCGCTATCGGCGTAATCGCTGGTGCGATGATGGTCACTTCCTCGATCTGTCCTGCGCTCTTGATCAAGAGTTCCTGATGTTTGACTTTCAGCGATTCGAGAAGGTCCGCGTTGACCTTCACGTCGCGCTCCAGCCGGCTCATCTGAATGGCGGCTTTGGGAAACGCCATGTACCGTTCCCGATACAGGCGAATCTGTTGGCCCAGAGCAATGCCCCGCTCATCCAGGGTTTTTTGCTTCGAGCGTAACTCCCGCACCATTTCAGCCTTCACACCCGCAATCTTCTGCGAGAGCTCTTTCACCACCGGATGACTCTCCGTATAGTTAATCAACAAGGCCGTTCGCTCCTGCCCGAGATCCAGGAGGCGCTGATTCAGCGCCGTCAATTGCGCGTACTGCTCTTCGGTAAAGATACGAATATTGTCCTGCTCCAGTGTGCCGTCATTCCGGCTCAAGACCGCGATCTGCCGTTCCGCCTCGCCCCGGTTGCGCACAACGGTATTGTGCTGATCTTCCAGCTTCGTGAAGGTCTCCAGCGCGGCTTTCGCCTCGTCGGTGAGAAAGACCTGGCCTTCCCGCTCCTTGAAGCGTCGCAGCGCTTCCTCAGCCTCGGCCAGCTGTCTCTCCAGCTCACGAAGCTGGTCCTCCACAAATCGTCGAGACTCTGTGACCAACCGGTTCCTGGCCGCGATATTTTCCTGGCGATAGGACTCCGCGACGAGATTGGCCATCTGTTCGGCCATGCGCGCCTCGCCCGCCGTAGCGGTGATTCTGATGATGTTTGTATCGCCTTCCCGTTGCGTCTTGATCTGCTGGCCGAAGTCATAAATCAGATTCAAATGTTCTGCAGACCGCTTCTGCTCCGGCGTCAGATCGGATGGCACCACGCCCAACTGCATCGCCACCCGCTCCATGACGGGGAAACTCCGGATAAACTCGGACTGCGTAATCAGATCGTTGGCGTTGGAGAAAGACATCGACTCCAAGAGCTGTTGCACCACGGTCGTCGACCGGTCAAATTTCACTCGCGACGACGCTTCATACACAGGCGGCGGTTGCAGCAGCTGGGAAAAGAGCACCGTAAATCCCACGACCAGCGCGGCCGCAAGCATGATGAGGTACTTGCGCTTTTTGATGATCAGCCAGTAATCGATTACATTCAGCTCATATTGTGCCATCGGACCGTCGTCTCCTTGCTATCGAATCGTGGCGGTGGGAAAGAACGCCGGAATCAAGAATGCCGGATAGAATGGGGCAATCGCCATTTGTACGATCGGCATAATCTTCTTGGCGGCCTCCGAGGCATCGCCCAAGTGTTCTCGCGGAACAAAGATCACGTCATTTTCTTCAAGCGCGACGTTTCTCGACAGATCGCCATACGTAAAGGTTCTGGCCAGATCCGCCGTTACGATGACAGGACGATCCAGTCCGCCACGTACAATACGGATTTCTTCCAGCAGCGCCGTTTCGTTATAATTCTCCACGGCCGCCAGGGCCTGCAGCACTGTCATGCTTCTCGGCATCGGCACGGCTCCCGGTTTCCGAACATCGCCAAACACAAACACCCGCTTAATCTTGAGCGACTTCTTCCTGAGCACAACCTGGACTCTGGGATTCCGCATATACGGAATGACCTGCTCTTGAATCCTCCCCTCGGCCTGCTGGGCCGTCAGCCCGCTCACCATCACTTCCAAGAACGAGGCTCCAATCAGTCCATTTTCCCGGACGACACTCGTAAATTTCTCTTCACCCGCCCCGCGGCGAATGACGATGTCGAGCGTGTCGCCGGGCTCAATCGGCGTCTCCGCCGTGGGTACGGCCTCGTCCGCGTAGACATCGCCCTTCGGCATCGGGGGCAGCGGTTGCGCCGCAGGACTGATGGCCGAAGGCGGCAGAGATGATTGTCCGGGATTCCGGCAACCCGGCAAGAGCTGAAGTCCTACCGCAAGAGCGAGAAGGGTCCACCCGATCGATGTCTGATTGCGAATGCTCATGGCTCCTCCTAATTCCTCCTACGCGGCACGCGTCTCGGGCAACACTTCGACAATATGCATGGACGTTTCGTGACAGAGATCCACTGCCTCTGATTCCCTATTCGTCTGCCCCTCACGATTGCGCTGAACCAGCAAGATCGGCCTGAGGGGATAGCGGGGATTTACCTTCGACACAATGCCGACATGACCATCGTTCAATCGCACCGATGTCCCGATCGGATAAAGCGAGAGCTGATCCACCAACGTCTTGATAAGGCGGGGCTGGAAGGCCTGTTTGTGCTGGACCAACAGCGAGCGCAGCGCCTGATGCGGGGCAACCCGTGCGTGATAGGGCCGCGGACTCATCATGGCGTCGAGCACATCGGCCAGTCCGATGATTTGCGCAACTTCGGTAATCGCTCCGCCCTTCAGCCGACAGGGGTACCCACTGCCATCCCATCGCTCATGCTCTTGAGCGATGGCGGTTGCCAGCCAATCAAAAGGCTCGCCCATCTCGGCCACCATACGGCGCCCTTGCTCGGGATGCGCATGAATGCCGGACCACTCATCCGCACTCAACGAACCGGGCTTCTCGACGATCTCTTGAGGCAGCAGCCACATGCCTAGATCGTGCAGCAGCCCCGCCATGGCCAATCGTTGCAGTGCCGCAGAGTCATAGTTGAGTCCCTGGCCGATCTTCACACTGAGAATAGCGACATGAATTGCGTTCGCCACCTGATAGGCCTTCACATTCTCCTGCATCATGCGCAGAATCAAGTCATCGCTCGTCGCGAGCACCTCGACGAGCGCTTCGGCCAGTCTGAAGCACCGCTCGGTCGTCATCCCGCGGTTTCCACGAAGATCCTCTCCGATCGCAGCCATGTCCTTGTGCGCACGCCCATACCAATCAACACGGGCATCGGCCTCTCTAAGCGGCACCACGTTCTCCCCCAAAGACTTCTTCGTCTCGGATAGCGGGCTTGGCAAGCTTGACCGTCGACCGGTAAGGCCCTCGTGAGGGTCCGGGATTTGGTCGCGCACTAAATCTGAAAGCCGCATGTCGTCGTTCCTCGCGAGCGTGACAGGCTAGGACGATTTGCCGGATGGTCGTCGACTATTGGCCACCAGCTTCAATTCAGGTTTTTTCAACTCACGTTCTAACATCGCCCGAATAAAGCCGCTGGTCGTATAGCCTTGCGATTTCAAGGCATCCAGTTGTTCCTTCAGTTCAAGCGGCAGTTGAATGACAATACGAACAAGATTAGCCATGATGGTCATACTCCTCAGGTCATAGGTTCCCAGAGCATGGGATGTGTGCACATGCTATGCCTTGCTAGCATTATGACAATAGTGAGGAAACTCGCGGACTTGTGATGGGATACCCCAGCATTATGGACAAGAATGGACATAAACAACCATTCCTACGCCATCAATGTACGGAATTGGCTAAGACCCAATCTGAGCAGGAGTGGAGGAACCATGTAGGTGGAACAGCTTATTTTCTAGAACTCATGCGCCTGCGTCCACACTCGATGCCAGTTGCGCCACTCGCAATCCCAGAGACACTCTCGCGGTATCACCGGTTGCAACACGAGATCGCGCATTCTCCGCACCTGGATGCCAGAGGTCGAGAGCCGGCCTGTCACGATGATCGCCCCGTCTCGATCTGTTCTGACCACTTCACTCTCAATGGCTGAATAGGCTTCAACCACGTCAGGAACAGGATGCCCGTATGAATTATGCCGCCCGACCGAAAATACGGCGTAGCGCGGTCGAGCCAGCGCAATCCATTCGCGATCCAACGAACTGCGTGCTCCGTGATGGGGAACCTTAAGCACGGTCACCGGGCTTTGTCCCATGACTGTCAGCCGGTGGAGCCCGTCTGTTTCGATATCAGCGGCAAACAAAACACTCTGATAACCGCAGATCAGTTGCGCGACCACAGACTCATTATTGAGGAATGTCCCGCTAAGACTCTGGATGGAGCCTCCATTGTCGCGCGGCCTGATCGGATTCAGCACCGTAAGTCGGCAGGACTCTCCCCGAACCACTTCATCCCCGCGTGTCGCAACATAGGCTTGCACGTTCCGCTCTGCCACAGCCTGGCGCAACTCTCTGAAGAGCGGCTCGGATCGCTCAATGCCCGTATGCCAGAACGCTCCCACATCAAGGTGGCGAATAATCCAGGGAAGCCCGCCGACATGATCCAGTTGCGGATGCGTGGCAATCACATGGTCCAGCCGGCGAATCCCCTGATTCAGCAGAAAGGGACCTATCACACCGCGCCCCATATCGAACCGCTCAAACCGTCTTCCCCCATCAATGAGCACGGTCTTCCCATCTGGAACTTGAATCAGCGCACTGTCTCCCTGCCCAACATCCAGAAAAGTGACGCGCCAGCGATTCCCGTCTGCGATCGGAGTCCCAGACAGGATCCACCCACCTAACGCCATCCCCACGAGCGCCGTCCCGATGGCCCGGTGATACGACAACCGTATCGTACCCACTATGAGGGGAAGGCCTAGATAAAACACGGCCATACCCCAAAGAGGAGGTGCGGACACACGCCAGTCGCTCCCTGGGAGCGTCGCACACCAATGCAAGGCATTTACGATCCACTCCAGTAAACGCTCTTGGATAAACGCAAGCGGGAGGTCTCCGGAAACATTCACAAGCGTCACCAGTGCGGACAGCAGACCGAACGGAACAAGGATCATTCCCGTGAATGGAACGGCGACCAGGTTGGTCGCCAGGCCCAGCCAGGGCACCTGATTGAAATACCAGGCCACTAGCGGGGTCGTCACCAGTGTCACCGCGGCCCCCAGGATAACCGCCTCTCGAACGTGACGACCCCACACTTTCCACTTCGTGCCGGGTTGTTCTTCAGTATTATCCTGGCAAGACGGAGAGGCCACGATCCAGATGATTGCCAGGACTGATAGAAACGACAGTTGAAACGAGATATCTCCAATCGCGCGCGGATCGTGCAAGAGAATCAAGCACGCCGCCCCAGCCAGGGCATGCAAGAGATGGCGCTCCGAACCGATCCAAATAGTAGCCAGCCCCAAGCAAATCATGACCCAGGCCCGCATGGTCGCGAGTTCCGCGCCCGCAAGCAGAGCGTAGAACGTCACGATCAGCCAGGTGCAGAGGATGGCCACACGAGTCGGCGTGGCAAATCTCGACATTCCCAAAAGCATTAAGGCAGGCAGAACGGTGAGGGCTCGACGGATCGTCCCAAACACCACCACCGCGATCAGGCCTAAATGCGACCCCGAGATTGACAACAGGTGAATGGTCCCCGTGGTCATGAACCATTCTTGCAAATCCTCCTGGACATACCCCCGCTCTCCGATCACGATCCCCAGAAACAGACCGCAGGTCGGCTGGGGTAACGATTGGAGCGCTTTCTCTCGAATGACCCCTCGCCAACGATCGATGTGCCCCCAACCTCTCCACCACCAGTTCGGCTCAGTTGCCAACGGAAGCAGGTGAACGGCTTCAGGCCCTGTGACGGTCCCCACGGCTTCGATGTTTTGCCGTTCAACATAGGCGGCATAGTCGAATCCTCTGGGATTGAGAGATCCCGTCGGAACGCGCAACCTCGCTCGAAACACAATCTGATCGCCCGCCCGTACGGCCTCCCCAGGGTCTCGCCAGGTCAGCTTAATCCGGCCCGTAAGCGGTACTCCCTCAGAGCCTGACATGATTTCAACCAACATCGTCTGGCGAGATGGCCCATGCTGCACGAGGCCGACAACTCTCCCCGTATACTCCAAGCTTGAAACCGACAAGAGATCATCACGGGCAGAGTCAGCGATCGGCGGCGTCATCGCTGTCCAATAGACCACTCCCAGACAGAGGACCGCAGACCACATGAAGCTTTTAGGCTGGTCGATGGCTCCGGCTCGTTCAAGAGCCGAAAGAATCAACATGAATACAAGTAAAACGAAGAGTAGAGCGATGGGAAAGAATGGAAGGAACGAACCGAGCACAAGCCCGGTGAGAAAGGCGACACAAAGGGATGGCAGCATGAGCCTTCCCGGCAACGGAACGGCTACTACGTGAGGTGCGTACGCACAAGGCGCGCGAGATCCTCGGCAACTTCTTTGATCACGCTATCCCGCTCACCTTCGACCATAATCCGGAGAAGCGGTTCTGTCCCGGAGTAGCGGACCAGAACACGACCGCTCCCGTTCAACCGGCGTTCACTCTCGCGAATCGCACGGTCAAGCTCTGGCACTGACTCCAATTTTGGCTTCTGCTTGACCTTAATATTGAGCAGAATTTGCGGAACAGCGGACATGGCCTGAGCCAATTCGGAAAGCGGTTTCCCCGTCCGCTTCATCAACGAGATCATCTGGAGCGCGGAGATGAGACCATCGCCCGTCGTATTGTGGTCCAGAAAGATGAAGTGTCCGGATTGCTCGCCGCCGAAGTTATAACCTTCAGCAAGCATACGTTCGAGAAGATAGCGATCACCCACGGGAGTCCGAAGCAACGTGACGCCCGCTTTGGCCATGCAGAGCTCAAGCCCGAAGTTACTCATGACCGTTCCGACCAGGGTTTGCTTGGCGAGGAGTCCATTCTGATGCAAGTCCAGCCCCAATGCCGCCATGACATGATCGCCGTCGACAATGGTTCCCTGCTCACACACAAAGATCGCTCGATCGGCATCCCCGTCAAGCGCAATCCCGATGTCCGCCTTATGACGACGCACGGCTTCCTGCAGTTGCCCTGGATGCACCGCCCCGCATCCGGCATTGATATTCATGCCGTTGGGCTCGCACCCGATCACCTCGACCTTCGCCCCAAGTTCTCGCAACACCTTCGGCGCCAACTTGTAGGCCGCGCCGTTGGCGCAATCGACCACTAACTTGATTCCCTGAAAGTCCAGCTCGCGCGGCAAGGAGCGCTTGGCAAATTCAATGTAGCGTCCCTCCGCATCATCGATACGAAACGCCTTTCCGATTAAATCCGCGGTGGGGCGGAGATGACTGATCTCGTTTGATACGATCAAGTCCTCAATGCGTGCTTCCATTTCGTCCGGCAATTTAAAGCCATCATTCGAGAAAAACTTAATGCCGTTGTCTTGATACGCATTGTGCGACGCCGATATCACGACCCCCGCATCCGCACGAAGACTCCTGGTTAAAAACGCAATGGCCGGCGTCGGCATCGGTCCCACCAGCAACACATCCACACCCATGGAACAGATGCCGGCGGTGAGCGCGGATTCCAGCATGTAGCCAGAGATGCGCGTATCCTTCCCGATCACGATCTGATGGCGTCCCGCGCGGCGCATAAACAAATGCGCGGCCGCGCGCCCGAGTTGCATCGCCATTTCGCTCGTCATGGGCTCCAGATTGGCAACCCCGCGAATCCCATCCGTCCCGAATAGTTTACGCATAATCTTCCTGTTTCGAGGTAAGAGACGCCGCACGTATCGCTGCGGCAACCATCACGACATCCTTCATGCTCGCCACATCATGCACTCGAATAATCGAGGCGCCACGATCCACTGCCAGCGCGACAGCCGCAGCCGTTCCCCATTCCCGATCCTGCACCGGGCGATCCAGAATTTTCCCCAGAAAGGCTTTTCGCGACACCCCTGCCAGCACAGGACAGCCCAATTGGTCGAATGAGGACAAATGGTTCAACAATTCCAAGTTATGTATCAGCAGCTTACCAAAACCAAACCCCGGATCAAGCACGATCTGGCTTTTCGCAATCCCGGCGCGCTCCGCAGCGGCGATTCGCTCGACAAAAAAACTACCTACATCGTTGACTACGCTATCATACCTAGGAGCTTCCTGCATGGTCATCGGCATGCCCTGCATATGCGTCATCACAACTCCGGCGCCAGACTGCGCCACCACGGCGGCCATGTCAGGGTCGAAACGCAGGGCCGTCACGTCGTTGATGATTGAGGCACCCGCGTCAAGCGCTTCCCGGGCCACCCGGGACTTCATCGTATCCACAGAAATCGGCACGGCCGTCCGCTTCATCACCTCATGTAAGACCGGCAGTAAACGATCCATCTCCTCCTGCTCACCGACTGGCATGGCCCCAGGCCTCGTCGATTCTGCGCCCAGATCGAGAATATCCGCGCCCTGTGCGACGAGTGCCATCGCCCGTTCGACAGCCTGATCCACCGTCACATAGCGTCCCCCGTCGGAAAAGGAGTCCGGAGTGACATTCACGATACCCATCAGGAGCGGACAGTCCAGGATTGGAATCAGCCGGCTCTTGGCAAATACGGTATAGCTTTTCACCAAAGTCCTCCGGACATACACCGTTCTCACAACGCTGAGCCTGATAGATATCAGAGGCCAGCGCTCCGACCGCGATAAAAGAATAGACCGCAATCGGTTGTCGCGTCTATCGGCGTCTATAGAATGACTGATGCCGCGCTTCCGGTGCCCAAACTGGAAGCGCGGCAGAAATTTGGAGCAGACTAGGCAGGTACGGTCTGAGAGGATGACTGCAACAGAATCGCATCGATTTCCGGTGCATCGAGTACTTCTTTTTCAAGCAACGCTTCAGCCAGGGCCTTCAAGCTGACCATGTTCTCAGTCAGAATCCGCTTGGCACGGTCATAATTCTCCGTCACAAGACGTCGGACCTCAAGATCAATATCCAGTGCAACTTGATCGCTAAAATCCCGCTTCGTGGCGATTTCACGACCCAGGAAAATCTCTTCTTCTTTCCGTCCGAACGTCAGCGGACCTAGCTTTTCGCTCATTCCCCACTCACAGACCATCTTTCTCGCCAGATCCGTCGCCCGTTCAATATCGTTCCCAGCCCCGGTCGTGACATGGTGGAGCACCAACTCTTCAGCGACTCGTCCTCCCATCAAGATGGCGAGGTTGTTGTACAGGAAGTCCTTTGAGTAATTGTGCCGGTCATCGGTCGGCAACTGCATCGTGACGCCCAACGCGCGTCCGCGCGGGATGATGGTGACCTTGTGAACAGGATCCGTTCCTGGCAGGAGCTTGGCCATCAACGCATGGCCCGCCTCATGATAGGCCGTCGTGCGCTTTTCTTCATCGGTAAGCATCATGCTCTTCCGTTCGGCCCCCATGAGGACCTTGTCTTTGGCCATTTCAAAATCAACGACCTCGACTTCTTTTTTATTCTGACGGGCAGCCCAGAGCGCAGCCTCGTTCACCAGATTTTCCAGATCCGCTCCGGAGAAACCGGGTGTCCCACGAGCAATCTTTTCCAATTCGACGTTGGCCGCTACCGGCACCTTCTTCGTGTGCACCTTCAAAATTTCAGAACGGCCTCTCAAATCAGGCCGATTCACCACGACCTGCCGATCGAACCGGCCAGGCCGCAACAACGCCGGATCCAGCACGTCAGGCCGGTTCGTGGCGGCAATCAAAATCACGCCTTCCGTCGTATCGAAGCCGTCCATCTCAACCAGCAATTGATTGAGCGTCTGCTCCCGTTCATCGTGCCCGCCGCCTAAACCCGCGCCACGCAACCGTCCTACCGCATCGATTTCATCGATAAAAATAATACAGGGCGCGTGTTTTTTCCCCTGCTCGAATAAGTCGCGCACGCGTGAGGCACCGACCCCCACGAACATTTCAACGAAATCAGAACCGCTGATGCTGAAGAACGGCACTCCGGCTTCGCCGGCAATCGCCTTGGCAAGCAACGTCTTGCCGGTTCCCGGAGGACCAACGATCAGAACGCCTTTGGGAATCCTGCCACCAAGCTTTTGGAACTTGCGCGGATCCCTCAAAAACTCGATGATTTCAAGAACTTCTTCTTTCGCCTCTTCAATCCCCGCCACATCTGAAAACGTGACCTTCTTGCGGTCTTCCGTCAACATCCGCGCTCGACTCTTCCCGAACGACAAGGCTTTATTGCCCCCGACTTGCATCTGCCGCATCAGGAAAAACCAGAGCCCGAGGAACAGAATGAACGGCCCCCAAGTCACCAAGAAGGTAATGTACCAAGGACTCTCTTCCGGTGGCTTGACCTCGATCTGCACATCCTTCTCGCGCAAGACCTTCACCAGGTCCGGATAATCCGGCGAAAAAGTCCGGATCCGCGTCTTGTCTTTCAAGACCGAACTGATGTGATTCCCCTTGATGATGGCCTTTTCGACGTCGCCTTTTTCAATCTTGGCCATGAAGTCGCTAAATATCACATCTTCTTCAGGCGCGTGAGTCGGCACGCTGAACAGATTGAACAGCAAAATCATAAACAAGCCGACAACCACCCAAAAGAGCAGGTTCTTCACCCTGGAATTCATCCAGATCTCCTTCGTGGGAACGTTAAATCAGAGGAAGATACGTCACATGACACCACTGAATGTGGGTGATGTTAACACAGGGTCGACAAAAGTGACAACATCAAGTCCAAAGCTTACGCCTCTTCATCCGCGAGATCCAAGACGGCCAGATACGGCAAATTTCGATATTGCTGCTGATAGTCCAGTCCATACCCGACCACATAATGATCGGGAATCTTGAAGCCCTCGTAATCGACCTGCACCGTGACTTGCCGCCGGTCCGGCTTGCTCAACAGCGTACAGACCTTCAGCGACTTCGGCTTCTTCTTCGCGAAGGTTTTCAGCAAGTACTGAACGGTCAACCCCGAATCAACGATGTCCTCGACCAACAGGACATCCTTGCCCTTAATCGGTTCCGTAAGGTCGGTGACGAGCTTCACCTTCCCCGACGTTTTGGTCTTGCCACCGTAACTGGATACTACGATAAAGTCGATGTGAATCGGAATCCGGATGGCGCGAGCCAGGTCCGCGTAAAAGGCATACGCTCCCTTGAGCACCCCCACGAGTACCAAATCTTTGCCTGCATAGTCGGCGCTAATCTGCTTGCCCAATTCCCGGATGCGGGTTCGCATCTGTTCCTGCGTCACAATCGGCCGGCCAAACACACGCTCCATGCTACTGCGCTCCCTTCGTGACTGACACCTTCTCAAGACTGATGGCCAAATATCGGCGCGTGTGGGCGCTCACTTGAAACCGCCCATCCGGCCGAAATCCCAACACACCTACAATTCCTTGAGGGGAATCCAAGATCGGAATTCGTCTCCGTTGCGCCGCAGGGACCTTGAGATCCACAAAGTAATCCTGCAACTTCTTGGATCGTCCCTTCATGCCCGCCGGGGCAAATCGATCCCCGGGTCTCCAGGTTCGAATGTGCAGCGGATACGACAACAGATCCGCATCGACGATCATCACCCATCCCTGGGAAGCGGACAATTGATGGGCCGCTTCACGAGACCCTTCTTGTACTCGAATTCGTTGTCCCGTTCCAGTCCATTCGATGACGGAAGGGATCTGCACCGAGCGCCGTTCGAGTCCCGCCTTAGACTCCTGCGGGAGAGCAACCGCTTGAGCCGGCTGCATGAGCAGCGCGTTCTCAGTCACCCGAATGTGCACACCCCCGACAAAGTGCGTAGCCCCTCCTCGATGTGACGAGAGCAGCCGCCGCACGGCCTCAACCGTCGCGAGACTCGAGGCCCGCCGAATCGGATGCATCCGGCGAAACACCTCGCGCAAAACCCTCCGTTGCAGGGCCAGCGGTTGCGCCTGAAGACGAAGCCGGTCGATGGAATATCCCTCGGCACCATCCGGCTGAACCAGCGAGGCGCATACCATGATCGTCTGGTCTTCCAGATACCGATCGTCCTCACGGCACAAATCACCCATCCGGCAAAGCGCATCGACGGCCCCAGGTACAATCTGATTGAGTACGGGAAGCAACTGATGACGAATACGGTTACGCGCGTAGATCAGCTTCGCATTACTGGAATCCTGTCGATACGCTTGCCCCATCGCGCCAAGAAATTCCAGCACCTCCCGGCGCCTAACCTCATACAGCGGGCGAACAATCATCCCATCGCGTTGAACCGGCATACCCGCCAGACCCGTGAGTCCGGCTCCACGCAACATCCAAAGCACAATCGTTTCCGCCTGATCATCCGCTGTATGGCCGACGACCATGCGATCCGCACCGACCTCTTCGGCCAGCTTGGCCATGGCACGGTACCGTACGTCGCGCGCCTGGACCTGAAGAGAAATTTGCGGCGGGCGAGTCCGAACGTCCAGCGGCACGCAGCGAAGCGGCACCTGAAGCGCCTCGCACAGCGACATCACAAACGCCTGATCCTCATCGGACTCGCGTCCACGAAGGCCGTAATTGAAATGGACCGCCGTCAGCCGCAATCGCCAACGGGGGACCAGCCGATGGAGGAGCGTCAACAGCGCTACGGAGTCCGGGCCGCCAGACACCGCTACGAGCAGGTGGTGCCCCGGCTCAAACAACCCGCGCGCCCGCACCGTCTTGACGACCCGGTGCAGCAACGGAGGCCAGGCTCTCCGCGAGACGCGTTGTTCGACCATTGCCATACCCGCCATCATCCTGCCGACAGCGCACTGCGATGCTCTTGTAAAATCGCTTTGGCTCGCTCCACATCGATCGCAATTTGACGGCTCAGATCAGCGCCGCTGGGGAACTTGGTGTCGCCGCGCAGCCGCTGAAGAAACCGCACCTCGATCGACTCTCCGTACAGATCCTGCCGCTCATTCAATAAATGGACTTCCATCAGCCGCTCGCCGGCATCAAACGTCGGCCGGGACCCGATATACGCAACGGAATCGAACCGCTGCTGATTCCAAATCGTCACCGTCGCATACACTCCGTTCGGCGGAATCACCCGCTCAACCGGCAATCGCAGATTGGCCGTCGGCCAGCCCAACTCCTGCCCCCGCTGAGCACCCGGCATGACGACTCCCTGCATCGCATACTGGCGTCCCAGCAACCGGGCCGCGAGATCGACCTGCCCCTCTTGCACTAATTTACGCACACGCGTGGAACTGACGATGCCGCCGTCGGCAATCACCGGCGAGACAGGATTCACGGAAAATCCGAATCGTTTCCCCATCACCGTCAACGAGGCGACATTGCCCGTACGCCCCTTGCCGAAGACAAAATGCTGCCCGACAAAAATCTGCCGCAGGTGCAACCCGCGATACAAGACCAGCTCCGTGAAGGTTTCCGGCGAGAGACTCGCGAACGCCGGATCGAACTCCAGGACAATGACTTCATCGATGCCCGCATCCTCGAAACGTTGCAACTTTTCTTCAGGGCTTGTGAGAAACTTCAAATCCACATGAGGAGCAAGAATCTTGACCGGATGGGGATCGAACGTCAGCACAAGCGCCGTGCCCTCCATCCGACGCGCGGTCTCTACGACCGTCTGCAGCAGCGAGCGATGGCCGAGATGATGCCCGTCAAAATTGCCGACCGTGGCCACCGGGTAGGGCCGCCCTTCGCCGCCTGAGTATCCGCGCGTCACCTTCATGCGGGTATCAATGGAGCTGCCGGACGGCATCCTTCGCGAAGTAGGTCAAGATGAGATCGGCCCCGGCCCGCCGGATCGAGAGCAGCGATTCCATCATGGCGCGCGTTTCATCCAGCCAGCCGGCGCGCCCCGCCGCTTTGATCATGCTGTACTCACCACTGACTTGGTACGCCGCGATGGGAAGCAAGGTCCGCGCGCGAGCCTGGGCGATAATATCCAGATAGGGCATGGCCGGTTTGACCATCACGATATCCGCCCCTTCCTCCACGTCCGAATCGATTTCGCGCAGCGCTTCCCGTCCGTTGGCCGGATCCATCTGATACGACTGGCGATCGCCAAACTGCGGGCTCGAATACGCGGCATCCCGAAACGGGGCATAGAAACAAGACGAGAACTTTGCGGCATACGCCATGATCGGCAGTTCGGGGAAACCCGCCTGATCGAGCTCCGCACGAATCGAAGCCACCCGTCCATCCATCATATCGGAAGGGGCCACCATATCGGCGCCGGCTTCAGCATGCGTGCGGGCCATCGTGCGCAAACACTCCAGCGTTTCATCATTGAGAATTTTGCCGTTTTTCACAATACCGCAATGGCCATGATCAGTGTATTCATCGATACAGACATCCGTAATGACAGCCAGCCCAGGCACTTGATCCTTCACCGCCTTAATCGCCCGCTGCACGATCCCGTTAGGCTCGTACCCTGATGTCCCCCGGTCATCTTTTTTCGCAGGAATACCGAACAGGATAATTGCGGGAATGCCAAGAGACTTGACCTCCGCCGCCTCTTTCACCAATAGATCGACCGACAGACGGAACTGGCCGGGCATCGACCCGATCTCCTCACGCCGGCCCTGCCCCTCGACGACGAACAAGGGGTAGATGAAATCCGCCGGAGACAGCACGGTTTCCCGCACCATCCGCCGAAACGAGTCCTGTTGCCGGAGCCGCCGTAACCGCTGGATCGGAAACGCCATACAATCCTACTTCCTTGGCAAATTCGTCAGAAAGACCACCAAATCACGAACAGAAATCACACCGACCAACTTCCCCTCGCGCGTCACGCCCAGGTGGCGCACATGCGCCTGAGCCATCAGGTCGTTGGCATCCAGCAGTGTCTTGCTCTCCTCGATCGTCATGATCGGAGCCGACATGATCTGTTCCACCGTTGCCTTAGTCGCATCCGACCCCGACGCCACCACCCGGCGCATCATGTCCGTGTCGGTCACGATACCGATAATCTCTTTGTCGTTGGTAATGAACAAGCTGCCGATCCCGCGATCACGCATAATCCGCGCCGCCGTCTGGGCGTCGGTATCACGGGCCACGGTGACAAATTTCTCTCGAGGAATCATGAACGATTTCACAGGAACCATTGGATACTCCTCCCTTTTGCTGTGTATCTGCCCGTCATCACACCGCTACGGCGCCGTTGCCGTAGCCACCGACACGCCCTTCCCAAAATATCCTGCCATCGCCTCGACCAACGCCGGAATCGTATTCTCGTTGGGCATAATCGCAACCGAAAATCCCGCCTCTCGCGCGGTCTGTGCCGTGATCGGTCCGATACAGGCTACTGCGACCGATTGTACCAGGACCCGTGCCTGCGCTTCACCCCCGACCAACTCAATAAAGTTTCGGACCGTCGACGAACTGGTAAAGGTCACGCACTCGATCTCCCGGTCCACCAACAACTGCTTCCAGCTCTCGACGGAGTCTCGTGGAACTTCTGTGCGATACACCGGAACGACGTCGACCACCGCCCCGCGAGACCGTAACTCCTCAGGCAGGAGCTCGCGCGCGACTTCAGCCCGCGGGATGAGCACGCGGGCCCGCGACAGATCCGACTCAGCCAGCGTCGCCAGGACCCCCTCGGCCTGATACTCAGCCGGAACCATATCCGCATTGAGGCCATACGTCGCCAACTCCTCGGCCGTGCGGGGCCCGATACAGCAAATGCGTCGCCCGGCAAAACTGCGCGCATCATGCCCGCATTTCTGCAGCCGCTTCATAAACTGCGCGACGCCATTGACGCTGGTAAAGATCACCCAGTCATACTGGCCGAGCGCGTCAATCGCTCGATCGACCGGCGCCCAATCATTCGGCTCGACGATGCGAATCGTGGCCCCTTCGATCGGTTCCGCGCCGGCGGCTGCAAGTAAGCCGGCCAGCTCTCCCGCCTGCTCTTTCGCACGCGTCATCAACACACGCTTTCCGAACAGCGGCCGCCGCTCGAACCAATTCAACTGCTCTCGAAGCGTGACCACCTCTCCGACGACCACGACCGTCGGTGGCTCCAGCTTCGCCTGCCGGGACTGCTCCACAATATCGGCCAGCGTCCCGACTACGGTGCGTTGCGCCGCTTTGGTTCCCCATCGAATCAATGCGACCGGGGTCGTCGCCGGACGGCCTTCGGCGATAAGATTCGACACAATCGAAGGAAGGTTTTTCATCCCCATCAGGAACACCAGCGTGCCGTGACTACTAGCCAGCCGTGGCCACTCGAGCGCAGTGGTGAGCTTATCGGGATCCTCATGGCCAGTGACAAACGTCACGGTCGATGCCATCGTCCGATGGGTTACGGGAATTCCGGCATAGGCGGGAGCGGCTACGGCCGCCGTCACACCGGGAACCACTTCAAAATAGACTCCCGCGGCGGCCAACGCTTCCGCTTCTTCTCCCCCGCGACCGAATACGAACGGATCGCCGCCCTTCAGGCGGACCACGACCTGTCCCTGCGTCGCCCGCTCAATGAGCATGCGGTTCGTGGTTTCTTGGGGTTGGTATTGTCCGCGCCCCCGCCGGCCCACGTAAATGCGCTCGGCCCGGAGCGGAGCATGAGACAACAACACGGGATTCGCGAGGTAATCGTAGAACACCACATCGGCCTGCTCAAGGCATTCCTTGCCCCGCAAGGTCAAGAGCTTCGGATCTCCCGGACCCGCTCCGACCAGATAGACTCTGCCACTGTGGGGCTTACCTGACATCAAGCCCTTCCATAAATCTCGCCCAGAATCTTGTCCGCACCCCGCGCGAGCAACCGTTCCGCCAGCCTGGTACCCAAGATCTGCGCCTCGGCCCTCGTTCCTTGCACGGCATCTCGAATGACGGTCTTGCCATCCACACTCGCGACCAGCCCCTCCAGATGCACCTGGTCATTCGTCAATGTCGCATAAGCCGCGATCGGCACCTGACAACCGCCTTCCAATCGATGCAACAACGCACGTTCGGCCGTCACCGCCACCTGCGTCGGCTGATGGGTCAGCCGGCTCAAAATGGAGCGCACGAACTGATCATTCGACCGCCCCTCAATGCCCAAAGCCCCTTGCCCGATCGCCGGGAGACAGAGTTGCGGATCGAGATATTCGGTGATTTCTTCCGTCCATCCCAAACGCCGTAGTCCGGCTGCGGCCAGGATAATCGCATCGAACTGCCCTTCTTTGAGTTTCTTCAACCGGGTATCAAGATTGCCCCGGAGCATCTCGATCCGGAGATCCGGTCGCGCGTGAAGAAACTGCGATTGCCGGCGCAAGCTGCTCGATCCCACACGGGCTCCGACGGGTAACTCCTGAAAGCGGCAACCAGTTCGGCTGATCAACGCATCCCGCGAATCCTCGCGCGGAGGCACACAGAGAATCTCCAGCCCGTCCGGCAACTGCGTCGGGACATCTTTCATGCTATGCACCGCAAAATCAATTTCGCCGCTCAACAGGGCCTCTTCGATTTCCTTGACGAACAGGCCCTTTCCGCCGATCTTCGCGAGGGGCACATCGACGATCTTGTCGCCCGACGTTTGTATCCGGGTGAGCGTCACCGTGATATCAGGCGCAATCGCCTGTACTTGCGCCTGAAACCACTCGCTCTGCTGTAACGCCAGCTTGCTCGCCCTGGTGCCCAGAACCAGGGTGGTTCGTGCGGCTGTTGGTGTCGACACAGGTCTCACTCCTACATCAGTTCTACGGTTGCTTCCGACCGGCCGTCCGGGAAGGAACCTGCTCAATGAGAGGCTCACTCAAATCGTGGGCGAGACAGGATGATGGTTCGACCGTTGAGTCTCCACGCGGCTCGGGAGGCTGTGCCGCTTCAAGGCTGAAAAAGCGGCGCGCGGCTTCGACAAACGCCGCCCCGCTCGACGAATTCACCTCGGACTTCAACGTCACCATCGTCCCGTGAATCATCTTGTTCACAATCGACGACGCTAACCCCTCGACAAGCTCCCGATCCTGGGCCGGCAGGTGTGCGAGCCGCCCCAAGGTCTTGTCCAATTCGCTGCGCTTGATCTCATCCGCCCGCTGCTTCAACGCGACAATCGTCGGCGTCACTTCCAACGACTTCATCCACTCGCGCAATACCCCGACCTCTTCCACCACCATCTGCTCAGCCTTATCGGCTTCCTGCAAACGCTCGGCGCGATTTTTTTCCACCCGCTGCTTCAAATCGTCGATATCGAACAAAAACGCATTGTCGACATGCCGCACCGCCGGATCGATATTGCGCGGGACCGAAATATCGATCAAAAACATCGGCCGGTTCATCCGCGCAGTCACCGCCCGCTGCACATCATCGGCGCTGATGAGATAGTGCGACGCGCCCGTCGAGACCAGCACGATATCGGCCGACGCCATATCGTCCTTGTATTGCTCGAACGGCACCGCCGTCCCGCCGAACTTCTCCGCCAAATCGACGGCATGTTGCGGGGTCCTGGTGGTAATCCGCACCTGGCCGACCCCCTGCGCAATGAGGTGTTGGGCCGCCAACTTGGCCATTTCCCCCGCCCCGACCAGCAAGACGGTTCGATGCCCGAGGTCCGAAAAAATCTTCTTGGCGAGTTCGACCGCCGCATAGCTGACCGACACGGCCATCTCGGCAATCTTCGTTTCGGTCCGCACGCGCTTGGCGACGGAAATGGCTTTCTTGACGACCTTGTTCATGATCAGCCCGGTCGTCTTATGCGCCAGCGCCGATTCAAACGCCTCTTTCAACTGCCCGAGGATCTGAGATTCACCCACGATCATCGAGTCGAGACTGGCCGCCACACGAAACAGATGCGTGATGGCTCGGTCGCCGGCATGCCAATACAAATGCGGGGTCAGCTGTTCAGAGGAGAGAGAGAGATGGGTATCGGCCAGGAATTCCTGGATCCGCCCATACCCCTGCTCGATATCGTCGACGACAGAATAGACTTCGACACGATTGCAGGTGGACAGAAGCAAGCCTTCTTTCACGCCGGAATAAGACGTCAGCCGGCTGAGCGCCTCGCCCATCCGGCTCTCCGGCACCGCCAGCTTCTCGCGAATTTCGACGGGCGCCGTCTTATGACTGAGCCCGACTACGATTACATGCATCTCACGACACCGTCCCGTAGCTCTTGAGGACCACGCCAATCAGCGTCAAAATGACTCCCGCGAACCCGATTACGGTTAAGTAGGCCGCCCGTTTCGCGCGCCACCCCACGGTCAGACGTCCAAGAAGCACGACAAAATAGAATAACCAGGTCACCAGCGCCCAGGTTTGTTCGGGGTTCCAACTCACATAGGCCCCCTTGGCAAACTCCGCGGAAATCGCACCGGTGATGATCCCGAGCGTAAGGAGCGGAAACCCGAGAATGATGGATTGCTGGTTCAGATGGTCAAGAAAATCCAACGCCGGCAGCTTGGCATACAACACGTTGAACCGTTTCGACTTGAGAAGGCGGTCTTGGATGAGATACATCACACCCGCAACGAACGCGACGGCAAAACCCACCGTCCCCAACATGCTCAAGGCGACGTGGAGCCAGAGCGTTCGAAACATCGGCTGCAGGGTCGGAGCCGTATCGGGCAAGGCCGCGGCTGAGATGAGAGACACCAGCGCAAGCGGAACAATGAAAGAACCTAATACGTGAATCCGGTGGCGGAACTCGACGGCGAGAAATACTAGAATGAGCATCCAGGAGAAAAACGAGAGCGCCTCATGGACACTCGGAGGCGCGGCAGCAGAACTCCCGACCATCCGTGCAACCAGCGCGAGGGTATGCATCACAAACCCTGCCGCGGTAATGGCCAAAGAGACTTTTGACAGGGCTTCAGAGCGCCGCAATAGATAGGCAAGAAATGAAATAGTCGCGACGAAGTACAATCCCATCGTCACCATGAAGCAGACTACGGCCATGCGGGCATTCCCTCTTTTGCGACGAACGACGAACCGTATCTTGCGGGATTAAAAGAGAATTATAGCGATGCGACGAGAACAGAGTCAACAAAGCCGAGCGGTGGAACTCCCCAGCCGGCCGGCGAAGAAGCCTGTCGGTTCACTCTATCTGATTGGAGTCCCCATCGGGCATCCCGATGACATCACGATCCGTGCACTTAGGACTTTTAACCGGGTGGATGTAATCGCCACTGAGGATCCGATCGCCACGCAGGAACTCTTACGCCATCACAACCTGTGCGCCGCACTCACGAGCTATGGACCGACCAGGATCAAAGAAAAAGTTGCGGTCCTGATCGACCGACTGCAACAAGGCGCATCCGTTGCCTTGGTCTCAGATTGTGGTTCGCCTGTGATCTCGGACCCTGGAAGCCTCCTGGTTGCCGCAGCACACAAATACTCCATTCCCGTGCATTCGATCCCCGGCCCTTCAGCCGTGACCGCTGCGATGGCTGCAGCAGGTTTTTCCGCCGAGGCATTCCACTTTTATGGAAACATGCCTGCACCGACCGGCTCGGGTAAGCACCGGCTCGCAATGGCTCTGACGCATGCAGAGCCGACGATCCTCTTCTGTCAGACCACCTCATGCCTGGCGATTCTAGAGGCCATTGCAAAAACAGCCCCGCGCCGCAAAATCGCACTCGCATGCGACCTCACACAACAGCAAGAAACGCTTATGAGAGGAACCGCCCGTCTGATTCTAGAACAGCTGAAACGGATCCGACCGCCGCGGGCAATTACCATGATCGTGGCAGGAACAAGCTGATAGGGAAAAAGGAAGGAACTCGATCAACGAACTAGTCGGTCTCCTCTCGCCTGATGCGCACCCGAAACGCGGCCCCGACCCGATCTTGCGCAAGTACCGTATGCCCCTCATTCTCTACGCTGCGCGGAACATTCTTAATGGGATCCCCATCATCCAGCAAGACGGCTAAGACCTGTCCCTGATCCATCGTCTCGAGCTTCAACTTCGTCTTCACAAAATTATACGGACAGATGACCCCGCGGAGATCCAACTCGATATCCGTCGAAATCCCCGGTTGCACATTAGCATTCTTATCCATCTTCACGCCTCGCCAATCAATACCAGTCAAGCTTCCGCCTCGATAAGGAATCTACGTTACCAGCAAGAACCCACGACAACAAGACAGCAGGACTCTGATCAACGCAAAAAAAAGGGGCAGCCGAAGCTGCCCCTTTCCAAAAACAAGAAACCAGATCAGGTCTAGTTCAAGCCCTTCACGAGGTTAGGCTTGGTGTAATCAGCCGCTCCGTAGTCAGACTTGCTCTGGCCGGAGAATCCGATGCCGGGCTGCGGCTCGCAGTTCCAGCAAGGCGCTGCACCGGTAAACTCACTGATCGTGGTATCGACGGTCCCCGTCACTTTGCCTGGGAGCACTGACCCAGCCACGCCACCGGTGATTCCACCGCTATTGGTTTCAATCGCGCGCTCAGTCATGGGGTTCGGGCGCTGGCCCAATCCACCGAAACCGGCAAGCTTCTCATTTCCACGAAGGACTGTAATCTCCCGAACGATCTTCCGACCGGTACCGAACGGCTGAGCCGTCGACGTCTCTTCAAATGCTTGCACCGTCACATCGTCACCCGCCTCAAGGATTCGGACCTGATCCATATTGGTATTGGAATCAAAGTACACCGTGCGATAGTTCATTGTCCCTGAACCAGCTCGACCTTCGTCGTGCGAGCTTCCACCGCTCTCAAGATGCATCTTCCTGGCGGGGATATCAATGCCAATCACACGCCCATACACAGTCTCAGGCTGAGACAACCGATCGAGAAACGAATTGCGATCAAAGGCCTGAACGCGGTTGGCGCTTCCGGAAATGTCGCCGACTCCGGTTCCTACGCCCATCGCTGATCCGCCAGACTGCTGCAACCGCTCTTGCGCGACCGCAACACCCACAGAGCCGACAAAAAGAATTGTGGCTCCCAGTGCCAACACCTTACGCATGTGCTGCCTCCTTGTGAGAAAGATAATGTGTGGAGATGATGAACAACAAGATTCCTTGAGTGATCACGTACATGAGTCCGTTCTAATGACCGCGGAACTATAGGCCAACAGGGGAAACCTGTCAAGAGGGTTTTCTACTATAAATTGGGTTGTGACCAGACCGATGACTACCATCGCATGTGTTATCCGTAAATGTGGTGCCCAGAGGGAGGGTCGAACTCCCACTCTCTTACGAGAACCGGATTTTGAGTCCGGCGCGTCTGCCAGTTCCGCCATCCGGGCACATCAAGAATACGCCATGATGTAATGCGCCCCTCTTCTAACATGAAGCCTCGGAAGGGTCAATCGGAACCGCCTCTTTTCTTCAGAAGAATACGTCTGCTAGAATGCGGTCGCGTCGCAATGGGAACCGTGGCATTTTGGTTTGTTCACGCCGTCGAGCATCCGGACACATATTCGTATAAAGGAGCATGGCAGATATGACAGAGGTAGCGTGCGTCACATGCGGACAAACCGGAGAAGCAATCACCGCTCCCCTCTTTCTCGGCAAGCTGGAACAGGACATCAAAGCAAAAGTCTGCACCGCCTGCTGGAAGAAGTGGGAGGGCATGCGGGTAATGGTGATCAATGAGTATCAGGTCAACCTCGGCGACGAAAGTGGACGAGAGCTGGTCCGCAAACAAATGAAGGCCTTCTTAAAGCTGGAAGGTCAAGCCGACACCTCGAAGATCGCCGAAAACTTCCGTCCCGAAGGCACCTAGCCCATCGTCGCTCTCTCCACTCTGCGTGCGTGACGATTCCGTTTTCCCGGGCGCAAGCGAGCGCCCGGGGCCGCTTCACAAAATTCCCTGTCTTGTCGCCGACTTCGTTGACAGGCCCTTTTTGAAAATGCTACAGTCCTCCATTCTTCGCCTGCCTTCCATGATCATTTACTTGGATGTACAGTTGAATTTGTCATGATTACGCAAATGCAGGTCAAGGGGTTGATGTTCGACCCCTACAACAACGCCTATATCGTGGTGCTACGCGATGAGGACGAAGCCGAGATGTTGCCGATCTGGGTCGGCAAGTCAGAAGCGAGCGCCATTAGCCTTGCCCTGGAGCATGTGGCGCCGCCACGCCCAATGACGCACGATTTCATGAAAGCATTCCTGGACGCCTATAACGCCAAAGTGATTAGTGTGGTCATCACAGACTTGAATGAGCACACTTATTTTGCCAAGATCCATCTGATGTACGAGGATTCGGAATACGCCGTCGACTCACGCCCCAGCGACGCCATCGCCCTGGCGATTCGTTCGGAGGCGCCCATTTTCGCGAATGAGTCGGTTATCCGAAAGCAAAGCTCGGAAGAACTCGAACAATGGTTAGAAAATCTGAAGCCGGAAGATTTCGGCAAACTGGACTCCTGACGCGACATTGACCATGAACGACTCCGTACACCCACACCATCCCGACCTCATCCCGCTCTCGGTGAGCCGGGTCGTCGAAGACGCCAATACGGATACCAGGATTCTCGTCTTGACCAGGACCGACGATCAGGACACCTTTATGATCTGGGTCGGCGCCCCCGAAGGCGACTCGATTCGTCGCGCCCTGGATTCGGCCACACCGCCCCGACCGATGAGCCACGATTTGGTCAAGAGTTTCGGCGAGCACTTCGGCATCACGACCAAGCGAGTCGTCCTGACCGACGTGAAAAGCAGCACCTATTACGCCACCGTATTTTTGGAGAACAAAGGGGTGGAGCGGTCGATCGATGCCCGGCCAAGTGATGCCATCGCCCTGGCCCTTCGAACGCACGCACCGATCTATACCACCCAGGACGTCTGGAAACGGCGCAGCGGGCAACACCTAGATGCCTGGCTCGCGAAGCTCGATACGAAAGATATCGACACACAAGAAGTCTAGGATGTTTGGTTTGACTAATTGCGAGGAGTAGAAGATCACCATGATGACTTATCTCGAAAAACCGGCCAATGTAAAAGAACAGTGGCATCTTGTGAACGCCGAGGGAAAAACCCTGGGACGTCTGGCGGCGAAAGTCGCCGGCATTCTCCGCGGCAAGCATCGCCCCACTTTCACCCCGAACGTGGATATGGGCGATCATGTGGTGATCATTAATGCCGAGAAGATCCATTTGACCGGCAATAAGATGCAGGACAAGCTTTACATCCACCACTCGGGTTACCCGGGCGGACTCAAGACCACTGATGCGCAACATCTGTTCAAGAAGGATCCGACTGAATTGTTGGTGCGCGCCATTGAGGGAATGCTCCCCAAGAACCCCCTCGGCAACGGAATGGCAAAGAAACTCCGCGTCTATGTCGGATCGAATCATCCGCACCAGGCTCAACACCCGGAACCTATTTCTCTCTAGCCTATAAGGACCAGAAGGAGACCAGTGATATGGCAGCCGTGACACAGTACGCAACAGGTCGCAGAAAATGTGCCGTAGCCAGAGCCTGGGTAACCGGGACGGCCAATGGTGAAATTACCGTAAATGACAAGCCATTGGAAAAGGCCTTTCCCCGCCTCACCCTCCGGCAAATCATCCAGCTTCCCCTGGAGATGGCCGGACTCACCGGCAAGTATTCGATTAACGCGACGGTCTACGGAGGCGGCCCGACCGGTCAGGCCGGCGCGCTCCGTCACGCCATTGCGCGTGCGCTCGTCGTCTTGAGCCCCACGGTACGGACCCCGCTCAAGAAGGAAGGCCTCCTCACCCGCGACTCTCGCGTGAAGGAACGAAAGAAATACGGACAGAAGGGTGCTCGTAAGCGCTTCCAGTACTCCAAGCGCTAAACAGCCGGAGCCAAAGAACGAGAAAGGGAAGGCTCCTTGCCTTCCCTTTTTTGTGTCTACAACCGGACACCCTCAGCACCAGCTGGACAGGATGACAGGTCATGCCTAAGAAATTTCGCATCGCGATCGCAGGAGCCAGCGGCTATGCCGGAGCAGAACTCGTCCGTCTGGCCGCCGCGCATCCCTACTTTGATATCACTGCGGTGACCTCTGAGAAATCAGCCGGGCAATCCGTAGCCTCCGTCTTCCCCAGCCTGACCGGCGTCGTGCGGCACACGTTCGAAGCGCTGGCACCCGAGGCCCTGGCCGAACGAGCGGACGCTCTGTTCCTTGCACTCCCTCATACGAAATCGCAAGAGCCGGTTGCACTCTGCATGAAGGCCGGCAAACTGGTGGTAGATCTGAGTGCGGACTATCGGCTTAAGAGCGTGGCGGCGTATGAACAATGGTATCAGACACCGCACGCCCATCCGGCGCTGCTCCAAGAAGCCGTCTATGGCCTGCCGGAACTCCATCGGAGCGCCATCGCGAAAGCGACGTTGGTCGCGTCACCGGGCTGCTACCCGACTGCGGCTATTTTGCAGCTGGCGCCGCTCTTCGCCAAAGGACTCGTCCAACTCGATTCCATCGTCATCGATGCGAAATCCGGAGTCTCCGGAGCCGGACGAAGTCCGGCCCTGCCCTACCATTTTCCGGAAGCCCATGAATCGTTGGAGCCCTATAAGATCGGCAAGCACCGCCATATTCCGGAGATCGAGCAGGAGCTCTCCGGTGTCATGGGAACGCCCGGCGCGGTCACGATCGCCTTTACCCCCCACCTCGTCCCTATGAATCGGGGTATTCTGAGCACGGCCTATTGCAAGCTGAAGACAGAGATTAAGCTGCCGGAATTGCGAGCCCTGTACCGGGAATTCTATAAGGGCGAGCGGTTTATCCGTCTCTACGAAGATATCGTCCCGAACCCCCGCTACACCAAAGGGTCGAACTTTTGCGATATCGGGGTCTATGCAGACCAGCGAGCCGGATGGGTCGTTACCGTCGCGGCCGTGGATAACCTGGTTAAGGGCGCTGCCGGACAAGCCATTCAAGCGATGAATTTAATGATGGGAATTCCTGAGGAAACGGGACTCACCGCGCCGGGCAGTTACCCCTGACATCGACGCAACAGCGTCACAGGATTCCTGAATAACCTTTCAGCGAGATGACAGCTATGAACGCACAGGCATCAGGCGTGACCGCGCCACAAGGATTTGAAGCCGCCGGCATCCATTGCGGCATTAAGAAACCAGGCATCCTCGACCTGGCTCTCGTGGTATCGACCGTCGCAGGTCCCATCGCAGGAGTCTTCACCAAAAACCGTGTCGCAGCAGCACCGGTGATTTTGGATCGCCGTCATCTCCGGCAGCGTCGTGGCCGCGCCATTATCGTCAACAGCGGGAACGCCAATGCCTGTACCGGCGCCAAAGGGCTTCGGGCAGCTGTTGCCATGGCCGCGGCCATAGGCAAGAGCCTGGCGATTCCGGTGAATCAGGTCTTCGTCGGATCGACCGGCGTCATCGGACGGGTGCTCCCGATCGATCGGGTGCAGGCAGGCATCCCGACCTTGATCAAGAAACTCAGCCGCACAGGCGGACGCCAGGCCGCTCAAGCCATCCTCACGACCGACTTACGTCCGAAAACCGTCGTCGTTCAAGCCAAGATCGGCGGCCGAGTCGTGACCATCGGAGGCATGGCCAAGGGTTCAGGCATGATCCATCCCAATATGGCCACCATGCTCGGATACTTGACCACCGATGCCGCCATTGCGCCGGCCGCGCTGCAGCGCGCGCTGAAATCAGCAGTCGATCAGTCCTTTAATTGTATTACGGTGGACGGCGATACCAGCACCAATGATACGGTCCTCTGCCTGGCCAACGGATTGGCGAAGAACGCGACCATCCAATCAGGCTCTAAGCACTATCGGCAGTTCGAACAACTGCTGACCGAGGCGTCGCAGGCGCTGGCCTTGGCCATCTGCCGTGACGGCGAAGGCGTTACGAAGGTCGTCAAAATCGCCGTCGGCGGAGCGAAGACCGTCGCAGCGGCCAAGCGAGTAGCCAGCACGATCGCCACCTCTAACTTAGTCAAGACGGCCTTGTTCGGTGAAGACGCCAACTGGGGACGTGTCATGGGCGCCCTCGGACGATCCGGCGTTCCCATCAATCCCGACATCGTGACGGTGCGCTTCGACAAGGTCGTGATGGTCAAACGAGGAATGGGAACAGGGCTGGCGGCGGAACGGAAAATCGCGCGGGTATTCAAGCAGAAGGAATTTACGATCTCGGTCGATCTCGGGCAAGGACAGGCAGCGGCCCACATGTGGACGACCGACTTGTCGTACGACTATGTTCGCATCAACGCAAGCTATCGATCCTGAGGATGAACCCCACACCTAACCGCTTGAAAATCCACTGTAGCTATGATAGCGTGCCGAGGCTTTAGAGGTGCATCGGATAACTCTGCTCACACCATCGGCGTCAGCAGAAATAGTACTTAAATTTAACATCAGCGAAGAAAAGCGCTGCTTGGCTTGAGAATAAGGGGATTCGTTCCCCTCACCCGCACGGCGGGTGCTCTGCAAGCCTCGAAGGGAGGTGAAGGCATGGGAGTGGTCGCGATCAAGGAATTGCTGGAAGCAGGCGTGCACTTTGGACACCAGACGAACCGCTGGAATCCAAAGATGAAGAAGTATCTCTTCGGTGAACGCAACGGCATCTACATCATCGACTTGCAGCAGACGCTCACGCGGATGGAACAGGCCTATGCCTTCGTTCGGGACACCGTCGCAGCCGGTGAAACCGTCCTCTTCGTCGGCACCAAGCGGCAAGCCGCGGAAATTCTCCAAGAGGAATCGACCCGCGCCAATATGTTTTACGTGAACCAGCGCTGGCTCGGCGGCATGCTGACGAACTTCAAGACCATTCGTCTCAGCATCGACAAGATGAAGAAAATGGAAACGACGCTGCAAAATCCGACCGAGCATGGTCTGAAGAAAAAAGAAATCATGCTCATGCAGAAAGACATCGTCAAATTGCAGAAGTATCTCTCCGGCATCAAGACCATGCGCGGCCTTCCGGGCGCCATCTTCGTGCTGGATACCCGCATTGAAAAGATTGCCGTGCAGGAAGCGACCAGACTGGGGATCCCCGTTATCGCGATTCTGGACAGCAACTGCGACCCCGATAACATCACGTACCCGATCCCGGGGAACGACGACGCCATCCGCTCCATCAAGCTGATCACCTCGAAGATTGCGGACGCCTGCATCGAAGGCGCGCATATCAAGACGCAGCGCGATGAAGCCGACTTCCAGGCGGCTCCGGCCGCAGGTGGAAAGCCGGCCGCAGTGAGCGCGGCTCCCGTCGCTTAACGCATTCGACAACCTAATATTCACGACGATCTCTCTCACCGCGTAAGGATAGAGGACCATGGCAGGATCAAGTCAGCTTGTGAAAGAACTTCGGGAAAAAACCGGCGCCGGTATCCTGGATTGCCAGAAGGCGTTGACGGAAAACGGCGACGATGTCGAGAAGGCCATCGACTACCTCCGGCAAAAAGGTCTGGCCGCGGCCGCCAAGAAAGCCGGACGTGAAACGAATCAGGGGTTGATCCATTCCTATATTCATATGGGTGGGAAAATCGGCGTCTTGATCGAAGTCAATTGCGAGACGGACTTTGTGGCGCGCAACGAAGAGTTTAAAGCCTTCGTGAACGACCTGGCGCTCCAGATCGCCGCAGCCAATCCATCATACGTCAAGCGCGAGGACATCCCCGCCGACCTGGTCGAACGAGAGAAAGCTATTTTCGAAGGGCAAGCGAAGGAACTGGGGAAGCCCGCGGCGGCCTTGCCGAAAATCGTGGAAGGCAAGCTGGAAAAGTTCTATCAGGAGAACTGCCTGCTGGAACAGTCCTTCATCAAGGACCCAAGCGTCACCGTCAAAGACCTGGTGGCGCAGAAGATTTCCAAGATCGGCGAGAACATGAACATCCGCCGGTTCACCCGCTTTCAGTTAGGCCAAGCATGAGTTCTGCGAAATACCGGCGCCTCCTCCTGAAAGTCAGCGGGGAGATGTTGGCCGGTGAGCAGGGCTACGGGATTCAGCCATCCGTCCTTGAGGGACTGGCGCAAGAAATCGCCTCTGTCGTGGCCCTGGATGTCCAAGTTGCCGTCGTCATCGGCGGCGGCAACATTTTCCGCGGGCTGGCGGCCAGCGCATCCGGGATGGAACGCGCCTCTGCCGACTACATGGGCATGCTCGCCACCGTCATGAATGCCCTCGCCCTCCAGAATGCACTGGAACGGGTCGGCGTCATCACTCGCGTCCAATCCGCCATTGAAATGCGCCAACTAGCCGAAGGCTATATTCGGCGTCGCGCCATCCGCCACCTGGAAAAAAATCGCGTCGTGATCTTTGCCGGCGGCACCGGCAATCCCTATTTCTCGACCGACACGGCTGCCGCGCTACGGGCCATGGAAATCGGTGCGCAGGTCATTCTCAAAGGAACCAAAGTCGACGGGATTTACGATGCCGATCCGGTGAAAAATCCCTCGGCAAAGAAATACAGCGAGATCCCGTTTCTCTCGATCCTGAACCAAAACTTAAAGGTGATGGACTCGACGGCCATCAGCCTCTGCATGGATAACAACCTTCCCCTCATTGTGTTCAAGTTGACCGAACAGGGGAACTTCAAGCGGGTCGCACTCGGCGAACCCATCGGCACGCTGGTCACGATCAGCCCGCGCTAGCTCATTACGGAGTACCGCCATGTCGAACGCAGCTGCAGTCAAGCAAACCCTGACGACCCATATGGACAACGCCGTGGAACACCTCAAGCGGGACCTTGCCGGTCTCCGCACAGGCCGGGCCTCGGTGGCGCTCCTGGATGGCATTCGGGTCGATTACTACGGCACCATGACACCGCTCAAACAGATCGCCAACATTTCGACCCCGGAAGCGCGGCTCATTACGATTCAGCCCTGGGAACCTCAATTGATTAAAGAGATTGAAAAGTCCCTGGCGAATTCCGGACTGGGGGTGAACCCTTCAAACGACGGCAAAATGATTCGGGTTCCCCTTCCCCCGCTGACCGAAGAGCGCCGCAAGGAATTGACGAAGATCTGCAAGAAACACGGCGAAGACACCAAAGTACAGATCCGCGGTTTCCGGCGCGATGCGAACGAAGAGTTGAAGAAGCTCCAAAAAGATGCGAAGTTGACCGAAGACGAACTGCGCAAGGGAGAGCAGGAAACCCAGAAGCTCACCGAGCAGTACGGGCAGAAAATCGACGACGTGATCAAGAAGAAGGAACAGGAGATCATGGAAGTCTGAGTCAGGCTTCCAGACCCATCCTCATCGCGTGCCGACCATTTCTACATCCTCGCCGACCTACGCCACCGTCGACCTCTCCGCCCTGACCCATAATCTGACACAGTTGCGCCGTCTCCTCTCGCCCGGATGCGAGATCATGGCGGTCGTCAAGGCCAATGCCTACGGCCACGGCGCCGTCGAAGTTGCACGATCGCTCGTCGCACAGGGAGTCACCCGTGTCGCCGTCGTCTCGCTCGACGAGGGCATCGCCCTCCGATCGGCCGGGATCACCGTTCCTATTGTAATGCTTGGGCCTCTGTTCGCAGAACAGCTCCACGACATCATCGCCCACCGGCTCACGCCCGTCCTGAGCGATCGTGCGTTGATCCCGATTCTGGCCCAGGCCACGGCCTCGCTCGCGACCCCCTACCCGATTCACCTCAAAGTGGAAACAGGCATGGGCCGTCTCGGACTGGCTACGGACGAGCTGTTGAACCTCATCGACTCAGGCCCATTGCCGGCTTCGCTCAGGATCGAAGGACTGATGACTCACTTCGCCGATTCCGACGGCCCCACGACAAGCCAAACTGAGCATCAGCTCGCGCTCTTTCAACACGTCATGAATGGCATCACGGCCCGCGGCCTTTCTATCCCGCTGATTCACGCCGCCAACAGCGGTGCCGCCGTTCGCTATCCGCACTCGCACTATTCGCTGATTCGACCAGGCATCATGCTCTATGGCTATCACACCTTGCCGAAATCGATCGCGGCGCCCGACCTCAAACCGGTCTTGTCATTGCGGAGTTGCATCGCGCAGATGCGCGCCATCCCAACCGGTGGCACCATCAGCTATAACGCGACCTTCGTGGCAAAACGGCCGACCCGCGTCGCCGTACTCCCGATCGGCTATGCCGATGGGTTCAACCGGCGACTCTCGAACCGTGGAGAAGTCCTCGTGCGCGGGCAACGCGCCAAGGTCATTGGCCTGGTGTGTATGGATATGGTGATGATTGATGTGACGGAGATCCCGAACGCTGCCGTCGGGGACGAGGTCATCCTGATCGGCCGCCAGGGACGTGATCAGATTACCGCTGCCGATCTGGCCGAATGGACCGGCACGATCGCCTACGAAACGCTCTGCGCGATCGGTCCACGCATCCCACGCCGTTATCACACTTCCTAGCGCTCTCGCCTCCGGCGGCTAGAAATTCATTCGGAATGAAATCCCGCCGGTATGATAGGTCGTGCGATAGAGTCCGTTCACCGCCGTCGCCAGGGCGCACCCGCAACTCACCGTCCGCTGTTCGTAGAGGGACAGCTGATAGGACAGGTCGAATCCCACGGCCTTCGGCTTGATCGGGCCGACCCCGAAATCGCCGCACCGAATCCCGAAGATCGTTCCGCCCTCCTTGCATACCAGCCCGAATCCCACCGACGGGATATGCACATCAGCCCCGGGGATGGCGGGATCGAACGTGAGGTCAGGAATTTGCGTCGGTGAATTGGTATAGCCGGCGCGAACGGCCATTTCCCATTCCGGCAGCGATTCCATCTTCAGCCAGCGGTACTCCGTCCCGAGCATTACCGTGTAGGTGCTGCGCCAGTTTTGCGGTTGAGGAATGACGCCGCCGTTCGCGAGATAGATATCCAGATTTCTGACGGATTTCCATCCGACATAGTCCACATCCAGTTCCAGCTTCCACTCACGCTCAGCCGTTCTCGTCGGCCAGATCGCGATCGCTCCTGTAATGACTTGCGGCAAGACGAACGTAGTCGAAGCATCCGACGTCTTCACGCCGTTGGCGAGAATCCCGCCGCGCAAGGGCAACGGAACCTGATTCCGGTACACCACACCGATATTGGCAACCGGCTTCCCCTCGGCGTTACGCAACGCCGTATACAGGAGACTGACATTGAAGCCGGCAGCTGTCCCCTTCCCATAGAGCTCGGCTTTCGATCCGGCTGCCCCGAACACGGCAGGCGATCCGGGCGGGGTGATGAATTGCTTCTCAAAGTGCCCTTCGCCCAACATATCCGAAAAGGTATAGATGTCGGCGCCGAGGCCGAGCGACAAATCCGGCGTGACCTGATAGGCGATGGTCGGCTTGATATCGATCAACGGTAACGCGGAAAAGGTGGCCTTAAATCGTTGCGGGCCGGTGTCCGAATACCGGCTCACTGAGCCGAGCGGTGACGTCAGACCGATCCCGACGGTCAACCCGTTCAACCACACCGCTCCGAGATCGCCGAGATTCGCCGTAATATACACATGCGACGGCGGCGGCCATGCCAGGCTCCCGTCACGAGTGCCGGTGGCGTTGGCTCCGGAGGTACTTGTGAAACTAGTGGTTCCTCCGGTCAGCAATCCTCCGGCCATCACTTGTACGCCGCGCAACTGAGTCATGCCGGCGGGGTTGTAGTGCAGCGCCGACGGATCGTCCGCCTGAGCCGCGAAGGCGTTCCCTTGTCCTGATGCGGACGTCCCCTGCCCCTGGATCCTCGGCACCTGAGCCGACGCTGGAGGAGAGAACCAGATCGAGAGAAGGACACCCCCCACGACCATACCGGCCAGCAACGATCGTCCGCATCTCCGTCTCGCTGTGATCAAGATACCCTCCGACATGTGGTGGCCATCGAGGCATTCCGACCCCACCTTCACAAGATTATTGAAACCACCGCTCCATGACCGCATGCAACTCACCGGCATCAAACGGCTTGAGCAAATACGCCTGCGCACCCATCCCGATCGCCTGAACCGCCAGTTCCTGGGAACCGGACGCCGTCATGATGACTATCGGGATCTCGGGGCTGTGCGATCGAATCTCTTTCAAGACGTTCAATCCATCAATCCGTCCCAGACCGATATCGAGAATCAGACCTGTATAGCCGATCGACTGGACCGCCACAAGCGCTTCCTGCCCATCCGTCGCGGCCTCCGGGTGATATCCGCTGGCCTTCAGCCGGTCAAACAGCCACTGCCGAATGTCCGGATCCTCGTCGGCCACCAGTACGCGCCGTTCTGCAACCGGCTGACTTGGCGGTGACGTTGGGATCGTCGATCGGAAGGGCAACGTAAAGGAGACTTCCGCTCCCCCTGCCGGACAGTTTTTGGCCGAGACGCTTCCCCCTTGCAGCTCGACCAGCGTTTTGACGATGGAGAGCCCCAACCCGAGCCCCTTCGGGCCGCTCCGCTGTCCCTGCTGCACGCGGAAAAACGGATCAAAGATCTTATCGAGATCCTCTGTCGGAATCCCCGGCCCCGTGTCCCTGACCAGAATGCGGACGAACCGCGGGCCTGATGATTCGATCGCCACCGTGATCTCACCGTCCTCCGGCGTATACTTGACGGCATTCTGGATCAAATTCACCGTCACCTGAATCAATCGATCGCGATCGGCCAAGACTTCAATGCGGGTATCTGGCGCAGTAAGACCGAGCCTCTGCCGCCTAGCGGAAGCCAGGGGGCGCAGTTGCTCAATGGCGTCGAGCAAGCAGGACTCCAGATCCACATCGACAGGATGAACTTCCAACCGGCCGGCCTCGATTCGGGTCCGATCCAGAAGATCTTCAATCATCCGGATCAGCCGGTCGGAATTATCCAGCATGCGGAAAAGATACCGCTGTTGTTTTTCGTTCAGCGGACCGGTGAGTCCATCCAAGAGATTTTGCACGAACCCCTTGATGGAGGTCAGCGGGGTCCGCAGCTCGTGCGAGACATGAGAGAGAAACTGCGACCGCAGCCGGTCGGCCTGCTCCAGCGCCTCGGTCCGCTCACGAATCTTCAACTCCAATCCGACGTTCCATTCCTCGATCTGCTGATAGGCCGCCGCATTATCGAGCGCGATGGCCACCTGATTCGCCAGCGTGGTCATCAGCTCAAGGTCGTCCTTCGTCAAACTTGGCTCATGCGTCCTATCGACCGTCAGGATCCCCAGAATGTGGTCTTTGGCTTTCAGCGGGACGATGATCAGGGACTTCGTCCGGCTCAGTTCCGCGAGCCGTCGATTTATCGGATGGAGCTCCTGCCAGACCGTTTGGATATCAGCGATCAACAGCGGAAGACCTTGCAGGACCGCCATCCCCTCAGGGCTGTTCCGGTCCGTCACCGGCACCTCACAATCCTGCGAGTAGGCCAAGACCTCATCGGAGGCTCCGATCACGCGCACATGCCGAATGACACTACGCAACGGATCGAACATCGACACCATCGCACGGTCGTAATGCAAATCGTGCGTGAGCGTTTCCAGGACCCGCTTGAGCAGCGTATCGCGATCCAACGTCGCGCTGAACAGGAGTCCGGCTTGATGCAGAGCCGTCAATTGCGTCACCTTCCGTCGCAACTCAACTTGCGTCTGCTCCTGCCCTAAATAAGCCTCACGCAATTCCTCATGCCGCGATTCGACGAAGGCGATCTGTTCGCGAATGAGCGATTCCCGCTGTCGGCTTTCCTTCCGCAGGCGGCGCTGCATCAGCCATCCGGCCGCCATGACCGGACTCAATCCGGCAAGCGCCATCTCAGCCGGCCCCATGGCAGGGAGCAGAAGGCGCAGTCCTCCCGCAAGGCACAACCCGATCAACCCGCTCCACAGAATCCAGTGCGACTCGCGCCGGGAGCCTGGATTGCCCCAGCCATCCCACGCCGGTTCACGTTGCAAGAGACCCAGCCCGGACTCATCCGCTACGGCCGCACGTGGAGCCGTGTCGGACGGCACCGGCAATGCCGCCAGCGTCTGAGACGCCCGTCCCCATCGCGCCGGCCCGTCGCTCTGCCATCGAATCAGCCATCGGCACCACTCATCGTCGTTGGAGACGCACGACAGATTCGTCAACGTCGCCGGAGGCAGCCCATGCACGCGTGCCGGAACCGCAGCGAAAATCCCCTGGGCGGACTGGCAGACCAGATAGGTGCACCGGCGCCTGAACGGCCCGAACTGGCGAAGCGTCCGGTCGGAAAACCGCATGGCGAGCGTGGCGGAACCCGGCGTCACGTCGACCACCCGGCATTCAACCGAACCTGAGGCAAACTTGTTGCCGAAATAGGGAAACATGCCGTAGATCTGTTCGAGCGAGAAGGGTCGCGCCAACACCTGAATGATCGGCGACATTTTTTCCATCCCGCCCGCGAAGATGAAGTTCGGGTCGCCGGTCAAGAGTTCGCAGAACTCGTAGAGGTAGGCGGCAAATTCGTAAGAGTAGCTATTCCAGGGGTTCTTCAGAAACTCCGGCGTGACATGGTAGACGGAATCTTTGATGCGCTGATTCAACAGCACGCACAATTCGTCGACGGCCTCCGGGCCTGCGCCGTCACCCCGTTCACGAGTCAGCGTCTTCTCCAAATCGAGAATGACCGCCCGAATGCTCATGCCGCTCAAATCCCTGATCGTCTGGCCGTGTTCGTCCAACCCGAACGGACGAAATTCCATGAACGGACGGTCAAGGATCCTGCGTTCCTTTGGCAATAGCTCGATCGACGGCAGCACCGACGGCTCGATACCGTCCAATGACTGAATAGGCATAGCACCCTCCCCTCCGGGGACACGCCGCACGCGCCGGAGGGCCTTCGTTAGGCCGCATCCCGCGCCGGATATCCGGATTCCGGCGAGGCTAGTATAGGAAGGAAAGCTAGAGACTTCAAGAGAGAAGATCGCACGGCGGAAGGGATGGATCACCCGGAAAGACCGATCAACAGAGCCGATCCGGCAGGCTCAGTTGACCGGTCCGGCAGGAGAGCGGAGCGACTTACTGCTTCACCCGGCGCTTGAGCTGCTTCTCGATGCTGGCCACCTTGCTAGACAGCCGGCCTTTCGCCGCCTTGCGATAATCCACCTTGATCGTGCAGGAAATGCGTCCACAATCTTTGCGCATTCGCTCGTAACACTTCTTCACGACGCCAAAGACTTCGTCCCATTCCCCTTCCAGCACCGTCCCCATCGGATTGAGCCGGTAATCCACGCCGCTCTTGTCGATAATATCCAGCGACCGCGCCACATACTTCCCAACACTCTCCCCTTTGCCCAACGGGGACATGCTGAATTCAAGTAAGACCATCGTCGCCGACTCCTTTATGTGGTTTTAGCAGCCGGTGCCGCCGTCCCTGCGGCCGTCTGACGGGCACGCTCTTCCTGCCAGACTTTCGGATATTGCACTTTGCCCAAGAGACGGAACCCGTCCAGCGCTTCACGCAGTAATGCGCGCCGCTTGTCCGCATCGGGCTCGTTCGCCTTCGCCTGCTCGCGGAGATGACCGAGCCAATCGACAAAGGCCGAAAACTCGCTATCGAGAATACGCTCCAGGTCTTCCTTCATGAATCCCGACAACGCCGGGGCCACCCCGCTGCTGCTGATCGCGACCCGGGCATGCCCGACCGCCACCACCGCCGGCATCGTGACACTGGACAGCTCCGGCATGTCCACCGACCACAGGAGGAATCCCTTTTCCCGGGCCTTCGCCAGCAACATCTTGGCAAATTCCCGATCTCCACGGATCGTATTCAGCACCAGTATCGTATGCTCCAGATCGGTCTCGCGGAAATGCCGGCCGCGATGAATGACCTTCGCGGACGCGGCCAACAGTTTCAACGTTTCATGCAGTGTCGGACTGATCACCGTCACCCGGGCGCCGGACTCAAGCAACCGCTGCGACTTGTCCGCCGCTTCTTCGTCGCCGCCGATCACCAGGACGGAAAAGCCCTTCACATCGAGCACCAAGGGAAAACCAGGATTGGGAGCCATAACGTGTTCCTCCATACGGCACAGGGTGTAACTGGCAGCCATCATACAATAGCGTCTTCCTGGCCGTAAACCGTACCCTCCCCTTTTCCCCGCGACCTGTCTATAATGCGACGCTCATTGAGACTCTGGAGGATGCATGGCCGGCATATCAGGACAAGCGATCGGAATGGCAGGCAGTATCATTGGTCTGGCGGCCCTCGCCGCCTGGCTCGGACTCGCCCATAGCTGCGATCCGGCCACCGGAGAACCGGTCGTCGCAGGACGGGTGACCATCGCCCCGAATCTGGCCGATCAGGTCAAGCCGACCGACGTGCTCTTTGTGATTGTCAAGCGTCCACAGGGTCCGCCCCGTCCCATTGCCGCCAAACGCATCGACCACCCGACATTTCCGGCCTCCTTTGAAATAACCAACGCCGATGTCATGGTCGAGGGATCTGAACTGCGCGGGATGGTCGACATCGTGGCCCGACTCGACCGCGACGGCCAGGCCGGACCGGCGCAGCCCGGCGACATCGAAGGACGCTACGCCAAGAACCCCACCCTCCCGGGCGGCCGAGACTTCGAGATTGTCCTGGATTCAGTGAAGTAGCGGGGGATTCGAACTACTAAACACTCGCGGGATGCTCAAAAAGCTTTCCCGCAAGGCCGCAGGCCATAGGTTAACCAGGCAAGAAAAACAGACCGTTCAAACAAGCTATTCGGCAAGGCCGCAGGCGAAAAAACACCGCAGGCGTACCCTCAGGGGTACGTTGAGGATGTTTTAGAGACGAGAACGCAGCCAAGAGCTTGTTTCAACGGTCTGCGCTAAGTCTCGGCGGGATCGGCGTCAAGCTCCATATTCCAATACAGATAATCCCGCCAGCTCTCCGGCGTGTTGCGGATCCCGATCGTAATCGTAATCACCGGGTTCCAGCGCGGCTTCACCGGTTTCTTCTTCAACTTCATCCCGGCTTCATCCGGCGTCCGCCCGCTCTTGCGATTATTACAGCGCCAGCAGGCCGTGGTGATGTTCTCCCACGTCTTCTTCCCGCCCTTGGCAATAGGCACCACGTGGTCGAAGGTCAACTCTTCCGTTCGAAATTTCTTGCTGCAATATTGGCAGGTGTAGCCATCGCGCGTAAAAATATTGATGCGGGAAAACTTCACCGCCCGGTGGCTGTCTTTCAGGCGCACCAGTTTGAGCAGCCGCATCACTGCGGGCAGTTTGATCGAGAGGGAGATGCCGTGGATTTCGCGGTCGTAGACTTCGAGGACTTCGACTTTGCCTTGCCACAGAAGGGCAATGGCTTTTTGCCAGTGAACCACCCGCAGCGGTTCGTACGTCGAGTTGAGCAGGAGAGTCATTTCCATGCAACAACCTCATTCCCTACCTGGCTCCTCTCTGAGAGGCCATCCAGTTTATCAAGGGCGTATATAGTGTTTTTATGCCATAGGCCCCGGGCGAAATCAAGCAACCCCGCATCTATCGCCCTCTAGACGCCGCTATCGGTTTTTTGGGACACTGCCCTCTATGAAAGACTTCGTGACCGTGGCCGCGCTCACCGACGTGCCTCCGGGAACAACAAAGACGGTGGACATCAGCGGCATCTGGATCGCGCTCTGCAATGTCGACGGGACGCTCTATGCGGTCGACAACACCTGCCCGCATGCAGGCGGGCCGCTTGGGGACGGGAAACTGAATGGGGGCATCATCGAATGCCCCTGGCATGGATGGAAATTCGACCTGCGAACCGGCCAGCGTGTGAACAATCCGAACTTCACGGTGGCCTGCTGCGACGTGCGCGTCGTCGGCGGCCAGATTCAGATCAAACTCCCGGAGGACCTGACATAGGCGGCATGGGAGGGGCACCAGGCAGCGGCGGCGCAGGCGTCTGCGGCCGATCGGAATCCGGCGCCATCGGCGTCACGCCGTCGGCAGGCACCGAGGCGGCGTTGACCTTCTTTTTCCCCAAGTGTGCGTGCCAGATAAATTCCCGCTCAAACCATTGGCCGCTGACACTTTGATCGCGCAACTGCAGCCGAATCTCGTAGATGTCCCCTTCTACCTGCTTCACGCGCCACTCACCGAGCCGCACCCCCTGCCCGCGCTCCTTCATCGAACGGACATGTTCGTTCATCGCTTGAAGAATCGTCGGAAACCCGATCGCCTGATGCGTCTGCACCATGGCCAGCGCCTCGGCCGCTTGCTTGTCCGCCATCGGATTGAGAGACGGCGGCTTCGTGACAAAGTAGTAGAGCCCGCCGAACACGAGCACGGCCACCACCGCATAGTGGAGCGTTCTCACCAAGAACGAAGATTCCGACGGTGCAGTCGAGAGAGACGGATCGGTACTCATAGTTCAGATACTCAATTCCATAGGAGAGGACGATGGCCTGACGGGCGAACACGCATCGCAGGCATCTTAGGAAGCGCTTGGATGGTTGTCAATGGACGATCCCCCGCGCGAAGCCGGCCGCTTGTCTGAAGAAAAGCCGGTGTGCTACAAGTAACGCGGCACCATCGTCACTCGAATCACCAAGAGCGCCTCGCATGAAATTCTTTCTGTACGGAGACAACCTCAATCTGACCCAACTCAAGCGCCGGGCTCCGGAACATCAGTTCCTCTATCTGGCCACGCTGGGCGATCACACCATCAAGTTCTGCCGATGGTCGGCACAGTGGCGTTGCGGACTCTCCAGCATCGCTCCCTCCCCCGGAGAAAAGGTCTGGGGCGCGGTCTTTGAACTGACCGACGAGGACCTGAAGATTATGGATGAGTTTGAGCAGGATGTGCCGCCGGGCGCCTACCGGCACCTGCAGGTGACGGTCTTGACCGAAGCCGGCGAGAAAGAACTCGTGACGACCTACGCCGCCAATCCCATCGGAAAGTTCAAACCCAAAGACCACTACCTCGACTGGGTCATCAAAGGACTCAAACAGTGGAAAATGCCGGAGGAAGCCGTCGAACAGTGGCAAGCCTACCGGCCTTCGTAGGCAGCGCGACGCACGCGCTGTGTTCACACATCACCCACTCTAACTGAGGGAACTATGCCAAAGCCAAAGCATCATATTCTCGTCTGCACCAACTCCCGTCCTCCGGGACACCCCAAGCCATCCTGCGGCAGCGCCGGAGCCGCGCAGCTGCTCATGGCCTTCAACATGGGGCTCATGCAACGCGGCGTGCAGCCCGGCCAGGTCCTCGTGAGCGGCACCGGATGCCTGGGCCCCTGCGAACAGGGCCCGACCGTCGTCGTCTACCCCGACAACACCTGGTACTCAAAGGTGACCGAAGCCGATGTCGCGACCATCCTCGATGAACACATCATCAAGGGAACGCCGGCCGCGAAACTGAACCCGGACGCAGCCTGGAAATAATTTCCGACGAGCGAAGTATGGCCAGCGCGACCCATCATGAACACAAACACCATGCACCCAGAAGTATCGGGTGCATGGTCATTACCTGCAGCGATACCCGCACGCCTGAGACGGACACGAGCGGCCAGCTCATTCAGAAGCTGCTCAAGGAACAGGGGCACAGTATCGCCGCCTACCATCTGGTGAAAGACGAGCCGGCGCAAATCACGGCGCGGATCACCGAAGGCATCGCCAACGAAGCCGTCCAGGCCATCATCGTCAACGGCGGGACCGGGATCTCTCGGCGGGATTCGACCTTTGAAGCAGTGGATGCGATGCTGGAAAAACGGTTGGATGGATTCGGCGAGGTCTTTCGCTATCTGACCTATCAAGAAATCGGTTCACCGGCCATCATGAGCCGGGCCACCGCCGGCATCATCAAAGGCCGCGTCCTCTTCTCCACCCCAGGCTCAGAAAACGCCGTCCGCCTGGCGATGGAAAAGCTGATCCTTCCAGAACTCGGGCATCTCGTCAAAGAACTCACGAAGTAGTCTGCCTCTCCCTCATTCAGGATGCTCAAAACGGTCTTCTAGCAAGGCCGCAGGGAGCACGGCGAGTGAGGCGTACCCTCTGGGGTACGTCGCAGCGAGACACGCGAGTGAGAACGCCGCTAGAAGCCGTTTTCAGCATCCGCCTAGTCTTGAGAAATCTTCGGTTCAGAATACTTCTGCACTTCCGTCGAGATAATCGACTGCGCATACTTCCGGTACGACAACATCACATCCCGCACCGAGACCACGCCGACAATCTCCCCGCCCTTGGTCACGGCCAGGTGGCGCACACCGAGGTCACCCATCATTTCCTGAGCATCGTCTATCGACTCGCTCCCCTCGATCGTGCACAGGGGCGTTGTCATAATCTTCTCGACGGTCAGTTTCCCGAGCGGCTTACTGGTGGCCACTGCCCGACGGACAATATCCGTATCCGTCACAATGCCCACCAACTGCTTGCCCTTCTTCACCAGCAACGACCCGACTCGGGCCGTCCGCATTTTCTTAGCCGCACTTACAATCGACACCGCCGGCCCGACGGTTTTGGGATGTTTGCTCATGATCTTGGATACGGTAGACATGGTTTCCCTCCCTCGTTGATGGTGTCGAGTGGAAAGAACGCCGGCCGCGCTCATTCAGCTTTGATTCAACCTAACACAGATCGGATGGGGTAGTCGAAACGAGGCGGCAGAGACGCATCGAGTAAGCCACACACTTTGAGGCACGCCGTAAGGAAACAAGTAAAGACAGGACGCTTCTCAGACTTCAAACCCGAAGGACGCTCAAAACGGTTTACGTTCTCACCCGCCCAACCCCAGCGCGCCAAGACGCGCCTTCTCCCTGGCAAGGCCGCAGGGGGCGTGGCGACTGAGGGTTGGAACGGGCTTCAAAAGATCAGAAGCTACGTCTGTTCAAAATGGCCTTCCGGCAAGGCCGCAGGCGAGAAACGACCGGAGGCGTACCCTCTGGGGTACGTTGAGGATCGTTTTGAGCCGAGAACGAAGCCCGAAGCCATTTTCAACAGACGAGCACTATCTTCCCGAAGAACTTGCGGGAGAGCATCTGCTCTTGCGCCGCGCGAGCCTCTTGAAGCGGATAGGTGCGGTCGATGACAGAGATCAGCCGCTTCTGGCCCATCAGTTCCGCCGCCTTCACCAGTTCCGCCCGCGTCCCCATGTAGGAGCCCTTGATCGTGTACTGGCGAGAATAGACATACCGGAGATCCACCTTCACCTCAGCGCCGGTCGTCGCGCCACAGGTAATCAAGCGCCCGCCTTTCGCCAGCGACGCCAGACAGCTCTCCCACACCTCCGGCCCGATATGCTCGATCACCACATCCACGCCATGGCCTTCGGTCAGGAGCTTCACGCGATCCGCCACGTTCTCCTTCGTATGGTTGATAACCGCGTCGGCGCCGAGCACCACCGCCTTGGGGATCTTGTCGTCCGATCCGACCGTTGTGATCACGCGCGCGCCGGCGAGCTTGGCCATTTGAATCGCCATGGTCCCTACGCCGCTCCCACCGCCCATGATCAACACCGTCTCGCCATGTTGGAGACCGGCCTGGGCAAACAACATATGCGACGCGGTCACCGAGACGAGCGGGAACGCCGCCGCCTGTTCGAACGAGAGGTTCTCGGGAATCGGCATCACATTGCGGAACGGCACCTTCACATACTCGGCATAGCCGCCGTGCATCATCGCCCCCAGCAAGCTGTAGGAGCGGCAGAAGTTGTCTCGCCCTGCCAGACACTGTTCGCACTTCCAACAGCTGATCCCGGGCGAGATGAACACGCGCTGCCCGACCGTCACGTGATCGGCCTGTGCGCCGACCTGCTCTACGACACCCGCCACGTCCGATCCTGACACATGCGGCATCGGCATGGGATAAGCTGGATTCCCCTGCCTGATCCAGATATCCAGATGGTTCAGCGCGCAGGCTTTGACCTTGACCAACACCTCATCAGGCCCGATCGTCGGCGTCGGCATATCTTCATAGCTCAACTTATCCGGTCCACCATGCGCGCGAAATAAGACAGCTTTCATATTCAGCTCCTTGCTAGACCACACCCTACCCTACAGAACTAGATCGGAAACAACCGGGAGAAGCTTGAGAGAAATACTGATCGTAACAATCACGTCCCGGCAGGTTGCTCAAAAAGGCTATCCGAACCAGGCTGATCAAAACGTCATGTCACAAGGCCGCAGGGAGTGCGGCGACTGAGGCGTACCCTCTGGGGTACGTCGCAAGGAGACGTACGACTGAGAACGCAGTGAGATGGCGTTTTCATCAGCCTGCTAAAACTTCAGCTCGCCCTCCACCACCATCACACACTCCCCCCCGACCTTTACTGCCTGAATGACTCCGTCGGACGAATCGACCTGGATGAGAATGCGCGAGGGGCGCTCGATCTCATAGCCCTGCTCCGAGACAATCTCGGTCGTCGGCTTCACATCAATAATGCGGTGATGCACCAGATAGGCCCCGAGCGCGCCGCTCGCGCTGCCGGTGGCGGGATCTTCAAGAATGCCGATGGCCGGCGCAAACATGCGGGTATGGACCGTCGAGTCCGGCTCGACCGTGACGGTCGTGAAGACCATGATGCCGTTGGCGCCGAAACGACCGCAGAGATCGGTAATGGCAGAGGGATCGGGGTTGATCGACCGGATCGCCGTCAGCGTGCGAATCGGCAGTATGAGGACCGGCAGCCCCGTTGACACCACCTCGATGGGCGACTTGGCCTCCGCCACCACGTATTTCGGCAGCCCGAGCGAAATGGCCAGCTTGTAGAAATCTTCCTCATCCTCCACCGCGTCGAGAAACTCCGGTTTCGGCTGCGACATGACCACATGCTCAATCTGCTTCCCCACCCCACGCAACTCCACCGGGAACAAGCCGATGTTGCACTCGTAGAGCAGACGGGTCACCGATCCGGTGAGCGGCACAAGTCCGAGCTGCGCCAGGAGATAAAACGTGCCGATCACCGGATGGCCGGCAAAGGGCAGTTCCTGCGTCGGCGTAAAAATCCGCAACCGGACCACCGCCGCCTTGTCGGTCGGAGGGAACACAAAGACCGTCTCGGAGAGGTTCATTTCCCGGGCGATCTGCTGAAGTTGATCATCGGAGAGCCCGTCGGCCTCAGGAAACACGGCAACGGGATTGCCCCCGAACGGCTCTGAGGTAAACACATCGGCTTGGTAGAACTTCAGCGAGCGGCGATCAGGCATTTGTAGCTACTCCTATAAATCCTGACGATAACCTCCCCGGCATGTTCAAAAAGGTCTTGTGGCAAGGCCGCAGGGAGTACGGTGACTGAGTCGTAGCTTTCTCACCCACCCACCTCAAGCTGCCGGAGCAGCTTGTTCCCTGCGGGGTACGTCGCAAGGAGACGTACGACCGAGAACGCCGCCAGAAGCCTTTTTCAACATGTCGCTATGCCGGACGAGGCAGCGCCTCGTACGACTGCACCATCGGATTCCGCACATAATTCTCGACATAATTCTGCAACGACCCGTTGCGATAGAGCTGCTCGTTGGCAAACCGCGTGTCGACCTTGTGCAGCACTTTGACTTTCACGCCGGTCTTTTCCGTAAACTGTTCCAGCGTTACGCCGGTGATGTCCGTGTAGGGACCGCGGCCCGATTGCATGATGCACTTGGGCACGTGAATGATTTTTTCTGTCGTCAGCCGCTTCGCAATGTCGTCGAACGTGAGCAGTACCGTGCAATCCGAATCCCCGCTCAGCATCGCATTCGGCACGTACAGCACGCGCGCCTTGTTCTTCCGGTACATCGAGAGGATCTTCGAGACGCTCCAGCCCGTGACCAGCGTATCTTTCTTCTCCAATTCAAGCGAATCGAAGAGGCTCACGATGCGCTTCCGGCTCAGAAAGGCCGTGATGTAGGCCTCTGTATGGATCGTCTGCAAATTCGGCAAGGCCGCATCGTAGATCCGTAGCGCTTCCTCCGCCAGATGCTTCCGGCCCTGGCGCATGAGGCCGGCCGTCTCTTCCTTGAGGCCCCGCACCGGCGTGAGCGTGCCCATCCAGAGCACGCACTTCTGATTGATCTTAGAAATCTCTACCGCATCCTTCGACATCGTATTCGCATCGAAGGCATAGAAATTCGCCGACGACACCGCCGGGCCGTCCAGCACCTTCATCAGATGCTTCACCGAGGGCGCATGCGGCATGAGCCGCTGGCGATACTCGCTGAGGGTGATGACCGAGAGTTCAAAGTTGATCCGGCCGGGATATTGCGCGACCAGCTGATGAATCTTCGGGACATGCACGAAGCCGACAGTGAAGAACTGAATGCTCTTGTCCGTGTACTTCAGAAAGTCCTCGACCCACTCCATCGCCTTTGGATGGAGAAAGAGATCAGTCCATTCCATGAACTCGTTCCCGCCCAGGCACCAGAACTGCTTCGGGTCGGTCGGCTTCTTGCTGATGTAGTCGAGAATGTATTTCCAGTCCTCGTCAGAGGTCTTGGGCGGATCGAGCGTTTCGCGATAGGAATGGTCCAGCTCGTAGCAGAACTCGCACTTCACCGGGCAATCGCGCCCGAGGCTCAGCGGGATCTTCCCCGCATCCATCTCACGGCGCAACACATCGCGATAATCCTTCTTGGTGAAGATCGGAGCGGCCTGGAGCATCGGGAGGGGCATTGGCATTGATTGACGACCTTGCTCCAGCTAAAGTAACAGGATGACCGACGAGACCATACCCAAAGAAATCGCCCAGGCACTGAAGATTCTGGATCTCACGCTCCCCGTCACCACCGAGGATCTTGAACGGGCCAAGCGCGTACAGCTCTATACCTGGAATCCCGCCCGCTACGCGAATCTGACGAACAACCCCAAGAAGTACATGGAAGCCTACAAGAAGGCCGAAGAGATGACCAAACTGGTCGAAGCCTCGTATGCTCTCCTCTGTGCGGTCTTAGTTCCCGACGAATCCTCGAGCGATCAGTCTTCTTCCTGAACTGCCATCTCCCCAGGATGCTCAAAACGGCATCCCACTAGGCCGCAGACGAGTCAAAAACGGATGCGTACCCTCAGGGGTACGTTGAGGATTTTGACGAGCCGAGAACGACGTGGGAGGTCGTTTTCAGCATCCTGTTAGCCCACACCGTGGGAGACCACCCGAGACCTGCCCTCTTTGCCGTCTTCTCCTTCGTTCATCGACACCGGCCACGTGACCAATCCTGAGACCGCATCCGACGCCGTCGTCTGCGTCTGCTTGGCGTAGATCTGGGGCAGCTTGTTCGTACCGAACTTGGAGATATAGAGGAACACATGCTCGCGGGAATTCACCCGCACGGCCCAGGGCTGGAAATCGTTCTTGTAGAACTCTTCGCACATCTGCATCGCATCGAGGCACGACAGGGTGCTCGGCTCGTTCAGCGTGTAGTAGTAGTCCAGCGGCAGGTCGTACTCCTCCTGCTTGTGGATCGTGATGCCGAACTTCTCCGGATTGCGCACCATCGGCGTGTGCCGGTAAGCCACGAAGTAGAAGAGTTCCACCGAATGAATCACCGGCTGATTGTCGATGACGAACTGCCGCGTCTCCAGCGCCTCGTCTTTCGTTTCGCCGGGGAATCCGTAGAAGGCCATCACGTGGTTCCAGATCCCCGCCTTCGAGGCCTGGTGGAGATTGTTCTGAATCACGCTTTTCTTCGCGTGCTTGTCCATGAGGTTCAAGACACGCTCGTTCGCCGACTCCATGCCGTAATAGAGGGTGCAGCAACCGGCCTTCGCAGCGAGGTCCCAGATCGCCTGGTCCTGTAAGGTTTCTTCAAACCGGATCAGCGTCGTCCACTTGATCCCGACGTTCTGCTCCACCAGCAACTGAGACACTTTCTTGAACAGGGCCGGCGGATAGGATTCGTCGGAGAAGAGGAAGTGTTTGCACTGGTACTTGTCGCGCAGTGCAGTCACCTGCTCGATCACATGCTGCGCCGTCATCCCGCGATATTGATCGAAGTAGCCCTGCCCGTGGTCGCAGAACGTGCAGCGGCCCCAGTAGCAGCCGCGCGTCGCGAGATAGGGAATAATCCGCTCCGGGACAAAATAATGGTCCAGCGGCAGGCCGTCGAAATCCGGCAGCGGCAGGGCCGCCGTCTTCTCCGTATAGACTTCCTTGCTCTGCTTCACCCCGTCGGCATGGCGATACATGAGATTCGGCACCGACTCCAGCGCCCGCTGCCCGTTCAGCGCCTCGATATACCAGAGCAGCGCATGTTCGCCTTCGTAGAGGATCGCCGCGTCGAACACCTCGGTGAAGAACCGTTCATGGTTCGGCAGCTCTTCTTGCAGCCGCGTGATGACATTCCCCCCGACCACGACCTTGATGTGCGGGAACGTCTCCTTGATCATCTTGCAGAAGGTCAGGCCCGCCAGCAGCTGCATCTGCGTGCCGATGGAAATGCCGATCACCTCCGGCTTCTCTTTACTCACCGACGGCAGCACCAGCTGATTGCAGATATCGCGATAGACGTTCACCTGCTCGTCGTCGAGACAGGCGAAGACTTCCTTCGAGACGCCCGGCCGGTAGCCCAGGTTGCTTTCCATCGGATAGAAGACGAGCGAGGCAGGATAATAGGCAGCGGAGATGTACTGCATCGCCTCACGGAAGGTATTGAGCGCCAGCTCCAGCTTCTCGGCTTCGTAGAACCGCTCGCCGCGCACGACCAGCTTGGCATCTTCCGCCCGCTCCGCCAGGTCGAACACATCCACCGCATAGGCCTGCTCGACGACCGATTTCTGATCCGCCTCGCGATCCGTGAGCGTCCCGGCCTTTTCCTTGTCCTGCAGCGGCTTGAGCTGCATGCCGAGCCGAGCCTTCACCCAGATCAGGAACTCCATGGTGAAGAAGTGATCGTACATCTCGATGTTGATGTCACGCTGCACGACCTGATGACCGGCCTCCCGCAGCACCGCCGTCAGCGACGGCAGCGCCAGATAGGGCGCCGTCGGCACCCACTCGGGCGGAAACAGCAGCATCACCTTCGAGGTCTTCCGATCCTCTTTCTTGATCGGCGACAAACCGTCTATTTGCACGAGTCCTGAAGCAGACATTCTATTCTCACCCACCCACCCCGGCGCGCCGAGACGCGCCTTTCACCGAGCTACATCTTCCCCGCTAGTGTGTGCGTCACACCAGCCGTTTTCATTGACTGATATTGCAGATCCCGCAACTTCTCCAACCCGAACTTCGCGATATAAAGAAAAATATATTCCCTGATGTAGAGCCGCAGGTCCCAGCCCGCGTAATGGTTCTGTTCGAATTGCTGAAACACCCGTTCGGCCTCTTCGATACTCATCCCGTTCTTCACCGTGTAGTAATAGTCGAGCGCCAGATCCCACTCGGGGTTCTTGTAGGCCGTCACGCCCCACTTCTCCGGATGCTTCGCCACGGGGTTATGCCGACCCAGGTCGAACGTGCCGAACCCCAGCGAATGCACATAGTCTTTGTTCTGCTCCAGGAACTCCACCGACGACCAGGCTTCCTCTTTCGTCTCGCCGGGAAAGCCGAAGAAGCCCATGCAGTGGTTCCAGATACCTGCCTCCGCCGTGCGCTTGAGATGCTCGGTCATGATGGCGGTCGTCGTGGCCTTGTCCATCAGCTTCAGCACCCGCTCGTTTCCCGACTCGTAGCCGAAGTGGAGGTACTTGCAGCCCGACTCCTTCGCATCCTGCCAGACTTGATCTTCCAACAGGCTCTTCTCGAACCGCATGTGCGTCGTCCAGGTGATATCCATCCTGGTATCGATCAGCCCACGCGCTAGCTTGCGGAACAGGGCCGGAGGGTACGACTCGTCGGTGAAATGGAAATGCTTCGCCCCGTACTTATCGCGCAGATGTGTGATCTCCGCCAGAATGTCCTGGATCTTCTTGCTCCGGTATCCGGCGGTATAGCCCTCGCCATGGTCGCAGAACTCGCAGCGGCCCCAGTAGCAGCCGCGCGTGGCCAGATAGGGCAGAATCTTCGTCGGAACGAAATACTTCTCCAGCAGCAGGCCGTCGAAATCAGGCGGCGGCAGCGCATGCATATCTTCCGCAAAACTCGTCTCCGACGTATGGACGCCGGTCTCGTCCTTGTAGATCGTGTTCGGCACGTCGGCCAGGCTCCGCTTCGCCCCCACCGCCGAGACGAGTTGGACAAAGGCCGTCTCCCCTTCATAGACCACGGCACTGTCGAAGTATTGGAACAGCGGCGACTGTGGGAGCACATCGCGCAGGCGCGTGACCGTATTGCCGCCGATCGTGACGTGGATATGGGGGAAGTGCTGCTTGATGAGGGCACAGAAGGTCATGGTAGAGAACATCTGCTGCTGCAACACGATCGAGATCCCGATCACGTCCGGCTGGGCCTGCTCAATCGCCGGCTTCACCAGATGCTCGAACACGTCGCGGTAGATATTCACCTGCGTATCGTTCACCGCGTCGATGACTTCGGAAGAAACGAAGACCTTATAGGACAGATCCGTCTCCATCGGCGGCATACAGATCCGCGCCGGGGCATAGACCATGGAAATGACCGACGTCACTTCGCGGAACACTTGAATAGCCCACTCTAACTGGTCGATTTCGTAGAATACTTCCCCACGGATAATCGCCTTCGCCTTCTCCGCTTTCTTGATCAATTCGTCGATCCGCTGCCTGGTCACGTCGCAGAGCGCCAGCTGCAAATCCATCTCGTTGGCGTCCAGATCCCGCTTCTTGGAGAGCTTTCGGAGCCGGTCGAGTTGCTGCGGCACCCGGCGCAGGACTTTCTTCAAAAAGTCCTCGCTGAAGTACCAGTCCCACATTTCGAGGTTGATGTCTTTTTGGATGACGGTATGGCCGGCCTGACGGAGGACGGCGGTGAGGGAGGGAAGGCTCAGATAGGGTTCGGAGGGAAACCAATCGGGCGGGAAGATCAGCATGACCTTCATCTTCCGGCCGCTGGAAGCTTCGAAACTCTGACGATTCAGGAGAATCAGTTCTTTAGAAGCCCGCTCGCCCTTCGAATACTCAATGCGCATGAAGGAGGCTCCTCGTCTATCGCTCCGGCATTCAGAAATTGAAAGAATGCCAAGGGGTTAGCTATAGGAGGACACATTGTAAGGGGGCGGTAGAGGGATATTCAAGGGCGGAAGGTGCGAAGCCTGATCTAGGGCTAGCGAATCTTCCAATAGCCGGGCCTTCGTCGGCCATGAGCAACAGCCAAAATCTCAATCCGGTCGCCCTTAACCCGGTAGATTAATTGAAACGGGAACCGCTGAAAGAGATAGCGCCGAGTCCCATGAACAAAGAGGGGCCAGCGTTCGGGAGCCAGAACAACCGATTCGACCCCGCGGTCCAGTTCAGCTAGGAACGAATCCGCGGCAGACGGGCTTCTTGCTAGATACCATTGTCGAGCAGCTTGAGCTTCTTGAACAGCGTCGGGATGGAACACAACAGACAGGCCCGGCATTAGAGACCGAGGATCTTTCGACGAGCGTCACTCCAGGAGACCAGCAACGGCGGGCGAGGTGAATCAAGGTCCTTCAACCTACGGGCAATCTCTTTGTTCCATTCCGCTTCAGCATCGGCATCAACGGTTGCGTCCAGACTCTCCAATAGCGACCCCGCCATCGCGGCCCGAGCTTCTGGAGGAAGTTTAAGCGCATCCTCTAACAATTTTGTTGCATCAGATCCCATAGCGAAATATTAGCAGAGAGGCGCAATGAATCAAAGCGGTTTTGACTGACCCGAGGTATGAGCGCGAAGAGCTTTTTCAGCAAAGGCATCAAGTTTACCGGCCTTCACATCAGCCTCGAACTGACGATCCCATGTCTCCCCGTCAAATGCCGCATACCATCGGCGAAACGCGGCAAGCTCATCGGGAGACAACTTCTCAATCTGTTCTTCGATCGCTTCAACTTTGCTCATGCATCACCTAACCTCGCTAAGATCTGAGCCAAACTCGTCGTCTCTCCCCGCTCATATCCCTATAACAGTCGACCTAGATACTGGAATCTATTAGTGGCCGTAACGATTTGCTGAGCGTCTCTGCTTCTTTAGTCAAGAAGTCTCTATGTCGCAGGTAGTTCTCTCGAAGCTCCCGGTATGGGGTCATTTCTGCGTGCCGGCTACAATCAGAAATCGCGCGTGGGTAGTAGCTCGATAGATACTTGACGGAATTTACGGTGTTAACCCGAATTGAGCAAAATGGGAGGCCCACCATCGCATACGGGCGTCTATCTTGGCTCTGATAGACACGGTTTTGCGAAGCCCACAGGGCCTCTGGCAAAGACAAGCCGAGTCCTTCCCGAAAGAAAGATCTGCCAATTTCTTGGGCCTCAGGCTCTATCACTGGGAAAAGTGTTCCAACGTAGGCACGAGCTCCAGCGAACATAAAAGATGCACTCAAGCGATGCCACGACGAGCAAGCGTTGTTAAAAATAACTGGGGTACAGTCAGGTGCGAAGCCGTGAAGAGCGGGAATCCACATATGATCATGCATTTGAAGGCCCATCGATCCGATTACTCGAGAGATCTCCTCGCTCGCCACTCTGTACTTCTTCTTTTCGAAGATGTCCATTCCTGCCCAAGTAGTTATCGACGTACCGACGTATAGGTTGGATTTTGCAGCTGAGTCTGTCCAATCCACGCCGTCCAACTCGTGAAAGCGGCTGAAGGTTTGCACGAGTACTTTTTCCGACTTGTGGTCGTACGCAAACCCGACTCCTTCATCGATAACGAGACGGCGGGCGATGCCCTCGCTATCTTTGAAGTCATAAGTGACCCGTTGCCCCGGAACATCGCCCGCATGAGTCGATATTACGATGATGTCAAAGGGCACAGTTTCCATCAGCATCATAACGTTAAGGACAGTGGCAGCAGGACCGAGCTGAACGCGAACGAGCGTTTTATTTTGGCCTAATGATTCGGCAATGACATCGATCTCAGATCCAGATACTTCACCTGGTTGAATTAGAAGGGCGGTCCTTGCGCTGTGCTCTGCTTGAGAAGCGGCCCAGAGCCCTTCCACCATCGAAAGTCCAAAGTCCGGAAATGCAAACATGTGCGTGGTTGGACGTTCAGGTACCGCTATGCCCCAGGGGAAACGGTTCGTGATAAACAGGAGTTGCTTGTACTGGCTGAAGTCTATATTGGGGAGTTGTCCACGAACCCGATCCCGAATGGTGGCAAATCGATGTGAGGCGTTTCCACCAGAACCAAGGGCATAGATTTCTTCCAGCCATTCTGTTTGTTCAGAGTCCGGAAGCTTAGGATGCGTCAAAAACGATGCATCCGTAGCAAAGGCCATATTGCTAGCAATCACCTCCGCAAGAGGATTGCCTCTCTCGCAAATGATCAAGAGGTGCGTGCCACTGGCGACAAAATCCGTTGTGTGGGATTCAGCTGTAGTCGTATCCAAAAGTTTTTTTGATCGACGGGCTAGCAGAACACCAATACCGAGGTTGTCGCTCCCCCAAACAAGCCTTTTCTTCGGACCCTTCGTCCAGCCTTTCAGCGCTTCTTGAGCCTCGTCTCTGGACCTGACGTGAATGAACATTCCCGCTGGCTTGCCCTCCGACATTGATCGGTTTTGATCGACCGTCGTATCAGCCAGTAGCACCCTCCGGCTTTCAGCCGTTGAGATCGCATTAGTACGTCTAATCACTTCATTACTCCAATCAGGTCGGGCAAGGTGAGGCCCAGAAATGATTGGCAGATAATGCGGACGTGTAAAAAGAGATGAAATTTCTGCGACAAGCCTAGCGTTGTCTCCGACGACGGCTACTTTCTCAAAGGCGGGTATCGCCATTATTCCTCAGGGAGCATAATAGATGGGTGGAATCTTCTCACAGAACGCTCAAATCCCTCCACATGCTAGTTAATTGGGGACAATAAATAAGACAGGCTACTTTTCTAGCGCTCAGCCTCACCCGCTGCCGCATCGTCGATTCCAAGCCCGGTATCGCCGCAACCTTTACTTGAAGAGAGGAAAAGAACGGGGACATTCTGAGTTTCCAGGCGCGTGACCGACCGACACCTTCCTCGCCTGCCATTACCACCCCCTCGCCGTCCCCCATCGCATCAGGACGATGAATACGCCTTTCACTTTGCAGTAGACTACCCCATACAGATTACTGAGGATGCGCCACACGCTAATAACAAGCTGACCTAAGTGCGAGGGAAAATCATGAGCGACGCTCAAGACCCTAAAAGAGAGGATATACCCGAAGAGGGAAACACCGAAAAGGTGGTACGCGGTGTGCTTCAAGTCGCTAGTGGTGCAATTCCGCTTTTAGGTGGCGTTCTATCTGCAGCCGCAGGTGCTTGGTCAGAACGAGAGCAGGCCAAAGTAAATCGATTTTTCCAGCAGTGGATAAAGATGCTCCAAGAGGAGATTCACGAAAAAGCGCGTTAGTAGTGGGGTCAGGCATGAGTATTGACTTATTTCATCTCGAAACCTAGACTCCCCGCCATGGCTCGCAAGCCGCGCATCGATTTTCCGGGGGCTTTCTACCATGTGATCGTCCGTGGCAACCAGCGCGCGACAATCTTTCATGACCCCGCTGATTACACCGCCTATCTGGAGCGCCTCGAACGCTATCGCCTTCGGGATGGCGTCACGCTCCATGCTTACGTCCTGATGAAGAATCACGTGCATCTGTTGTTAGAAACCGGGGCACACCCGCTGGCCCGTACGATGCAAACCCTGCAGTTCACTTACAGCCAATACTACAATCGCCGGTACAACAAGAGCGGCCATGTGTTTCAAGGGCGCTATCACGCCATTCTCTGTGACCGCGACGCCTACCTGCTGGAATTGGTCCGGTACCTTCACCTAAATCCCGCCCGACTGCGGACGCCGCTGAACCCGTGGACCTACCAGTGGAGCAGTCATGCGGTGTATCTCGGCCGCGTTGGTCCCGTCACGGTCCAGACGTCGAGCGTCTTGGAATCGCTTCATCGACAGGTGGGTCCTGCCCGGCAGGCCTACCGTCGTTTTCTGATGGACGGCTTGGCCCACGGGCATCAAGAACGATTCTACGACACCGTGGATCAGCGATTTCTCGGCGATGAACGGTTTATCGAAGAAGCAGATCGGCGCACTGCCGCAACGCGAGAGGTGTCGGCCCGCCCCAAGCGGGTGCCTTTCGGAACGCTCCTGACGGCGGTTGCCACGGCCTACGAGGTGACACCGAAGACGATTCTTGCTCCGGGGCGGCACCGGGCCGTGGTCCCGGCCCGCACGATGCTGGTGGGTCTTGCACGGAGATGGAGCGTCCTGACCACTCGTGAATTGGGCCGACGGCTGCGACGTGATCCATCCATGATCAGCCGCCTGGCCGCCGCCTATACAGCCCACCCCGACACCACAATCGAAACCCAGATACGTCATGCGCTCCAGCTTCACCTATTACAATAAGTCAATACTCAAGCCTGCCCCCCTCTTGATTCAGGCTGGCGTTTACTGACCTTGCGTCCTTTTTGGAATCTCTCCGTCTATTGAGGTAGGACGCTCAGAGCGTCGTCACCTTGACACAACAGGAGGGGCTCCATGGACACCTATCAGTTCCCGGCCAAGGCCATTACTACTCAGCCACCACAATCCGTTACCGATCAGCTCACGTGGCGATTCGCGATACAGTGGGGCCTGTTCCCATTTGTGCTGGTCCTCGCAGGTCTCGCCTCGTTGGCCATCTACCACGGCCTTGTGCCACCGATGGTGGCGCAGATGGGAATCTTTGCCATCGCGCTGCTGGCTGTCATCGCTGCGGAGCATGTTATTCCGTTCGAGCGCCGGTGGCGGCAGACGGCATCGATCGAACGTCGTGTCGACGCCACTTCGCTCGTGGTCCTGATGACCCTGATCGACCCGATGCTCAAACAGAGCGTCATGCCCTTGCTGCTGTCATTGACCGTGACGGTGGCCCATCCAGGAGGTGGGCTCGGCTGGTTTCCGACGGACTGGCCGATTCCTGCGCAGCTCGTGCTGGCGGCTGTCATTGCGGAATTCGGCCAGTACGCCGTGCATCGTGCCGCTCATTCGCAGCGCTGGATGTGGGGCGTACACAGCTTTCATCACAGCCCACCCCGGCTATACTGGCTGAATGGATTTAGAGTCAATCCGCTGAATGTGGCATGGCACAAACTCTCGGGGCTCTTCATGTTGATGCTGATCGGGGCACCGGCACCCACGCTGCACATGTTGATTCTGTTTGGGACGGTCGTATCGGTATTCCAGCATGCCAATGCCGACCTGCGCTACAACGGATGGAATCTTTTCCTCTCGACGGCTGATTTGCATCGTTGGCACCATTCGGCTGATCGACAGGAGGGACATTGCAATTTCGGCTCACTGATAATGGTGTGGGATCGGTTGTTGGGAACGTATCGGCGGCCACTGGCTCAAGCTCCTGCTCAAGTTGGAGTCGAGGGATTGTTCACCCGTCCGGACGGGTATCTCACGTGGTTACGCCGCTCGACCGGACTTGGTTAGTTCAACAACCTGGCGCAGGAAAAGAATGGGGACATTCTCAAATTTCCGGCGCGGGGCGGGCCGACGCCTTTACCTTTACCTTTCCCCTTCACAACACAGACCGATGGACCAGTCGGTCGGGAAAGAGTAGAGTTACCCATGGCTTTCTGCTAGGCACCGAGGCGCAGGAGCAACGATGACACAACAAGACGGTGGTTCTTCTGCTCGTTCTGCGTTTTTTCTGCTCATCCCGGTTCTGTTTCTGCTCGGTTCGTTCGTGCTCCCTTCCTTCGATCTGAGTCCAAGCCAAGCCCGCGCCGCAAGCAAAGGTCAGACGAAGTTCCAGCGCATATCGACACAGTTCATCGCGGCGTTGGGCGATCCAGGTGCGACCTCCGGGAGCGGCGCGCAATCGTGGGGTCTGTGGCCTCTGGACCCGGGTCCTCGGGGCGTTGAGCTGACCAACTATAAACGGTTGAAGGATGCAGGTGGCGTCGCCCCAGCGCGCTGGAATTTCGACGACAGGGACTGGTGGCTGGAGGAGCATGGCTTGATCATGGAGCAGCCGACCTTTCCGCTCCCTCCCGGCAAATACCTGGTCACGGGCCGCCGCGACGTGACGGCTGTGCTGACCATTCATCCCGCCGACAGGAATGGCGACAGGCGCTGGGAACTCGATAAAGGCGCGACGCTCTACGACGTGACGCACCTGGCCTGCCGCTCCGCGCGCTATACACCGGCTGCGGTTGGCGGTTCGTGCTCGCCGGCAAATGCGCGGCAGACTGCATTTCCAGTTGCGCCAGGAGGAGCGATGCCTCCGGTCGAGGGCTGCGCGAAGCAGGACTATGCCGTTCTACTCGTGATCGGCGTGGGCGTGGAAGACTAATCGCCGGTGACGACGGACTAGACTAAGAAAAATCTGTCAGGAAGCATTTCCCGGCACATGACCATCGGCGCCTTCCTCGCCCCACTTCTCCCCCTTCTTCTCATCTCATCCCTCGGCAGGCTTGCATTTTCAGGCATCCGGGCATAGCCTTACCTGCAAGAACGGCTAAGGAGAACACCCATGGCAAAGGCAAAAGCTGAAGCGCTGGAACTGATCAAGAAGCTGCCGGACGATGTAACCACGAGTGGGATTATGGAGGAGCTGTTCTTCAAGCAGCAGGTGGAAAAAGGCCTTCAGGACGTAGCTGATGGGCGCATCCTCACCCAGGCAGAGCTGAAGGAGAGAATGGCCCGATGGCGCAAGTCCGCTGGTCGCTGACTGCCGGGAACGATCTTCAGGACATCGAAGACTTCATCGCCCGTGATTCCGTACTCCATGCGATCACGTTCGTCGACCGCCTGGTTGAATCCACAGAGACACTTCTCACGAACTCCCACATCGGACGCGTTGTTCCCGAGTTCGATCGCTCGGATCTTCGAGAAGTGATTTTCAGAACTTATCGAATCGTCTATCTCGTGAAAGACGACACCGTCTTCATTCTTCGAGTCGTCCACGGTGCTCGGGATTTACAGGCACTTGTTCGCCGAGAACCTTGGGATATTGGCAGCTAAGACGTTGGGAAGAAAAAGAGGGAGATTCTGAGCCGCCCCCAATTTCATTGACACCGCGTAGGGCACATATGCGGCCTCCTCGGCCTCACCAACTGCCGCATCGTCGATTCCAAGCCCATCGTCGCCTCAATCTTCGCTCGCCAGTTTTCCCTCCCCAATGGCTGCTGCCGATTCATGCAGATCCGCAACATGACCAGTTCATGATCAAAGAGGCACTGATCGATCTAGTCCCCTTTCTCTTTGCCTCAAGGCTTGCTGCCCTGGGGCAAGAAACCTGTATAGTAAGCCGTTCACCAAAATCACATCGTCGGAGGCTTCATGGATTGGACTTCGCTTACTACTACCGTTGAATTTCTGGTGTTTGCGCTCGTTGTGGGCGTCATCGCCAAAGTGCTGATGCCCGGAAAGGATCCGGGTCAGTTGATCGGGACGACGGTGATCGGGATCGGAGGCGGGTTGATCGGCGGCTGCCTTGGAGGCCAAGTAGGTCTCAGCGGGGATTCCGATATCGTCGCGTTTGTCTTCGCAATCATCGGGGCGCTTACAATACTGATGCTCTATCACTGGCTCGCAGCCTAACAAATTACGGAACAAGAAAAGTGGGCAGACAAACTGAGCAATTGTGAGCAGCCACCCAAGAAGCGATCGAGTATCATCACAGCATGCTCCACGAATTTTTGACTTCGAATCGTACAGAGTTGATCACGCGTTGCAGGAACAATGCGGTGAGAAGGTTCTCGCCATCCGAGAGTCCCATCGCGCTCGATCATGGTGTCCCGCTATTCCTGCAGCAGCTCGTCGAGACCCTTCGTCTCGAACAAACGACCCCTCACGTTGATACTGTCGAAACAACGCCGACGCCGGCTCATACGGAAATCGGTCGCGCCGCTGCCGTGCACGGCGGCGATTTACTCCGACTCGGATATTCCATCGACCAGGTCGTGCACGATTATGGCGATGTGTGCCAATCCGTCACCCAGTTAGCCGGCGAACAGGACATGGAAATCTCTACAACTGAATTTCGCACGCTCAACCGTTGCCTCGACAATGCGATTGCCGACGCCGTCACGGCATTTGGATCTGCTCACCAGGTCTTAATCGATGACCAGGCGGAAACTTTGCAGCAACGCCTGCATTATTATTCGGTCGATCATCAACGTCTAGTCGATATCGCCCTCAAATCATTTTCCGCAATAAGGACAGGTCATGTAGGAGCGACTGGAGCGACCGGCACATTGCTGTTGCAGACCCTAGAGGAACTGCGCTCCCTCGCTGAGCGGACGTTGCCTGAGATCCGTCTGGCCTACCTCAGCAGTTCAGCTGCGCCCTCCTAACCGCGCATGCTTCATTCGACGCTTCATTCCTGCACGACAAGCAGCCGTCACGCCCTGCATCTCCTGCCTCACCTACTTCCGCGATAGACCAAACCGACAGGCCACGTTACAATGGCCGCGCTTTCTGCTCGCTTCGCAATAGATTTTGCAAATACATCCCATGGCAATCACTACGACCTATATCGTCACCGTTCTGTTGGACGTCAACGAGATTCAGGACGTGGACGACCGGGCGGAAAGCCGCAGCTATATCGTCGGTGATCGCGAGTCCAAGCAGGCCGTGATCATCGATGCCGTCATCGAAAACGTCGAGCGCGCCCTTCGACTCATCAACGAGCTTGGGCTCACCCTCCGCTTTGCCGTCGAAACGCACATCCATGCCGATCACATCACCGGCGCCTCGGCCATCAAAGATCGAACCGGCGCGCAGATCGTGTACGGCGGCGGCGCCAAGGGCGAGGTCACTGGCGCGGATCTGTTCCTGTTCGAGGGCGAGGCGCTGCAGCTCGGTCAGACGTCACTGACGGCGCTGGCAACCCCCGGTCATACGAACGGCTGCACGAGCTACGTGCTCCCTGGCGCCGTCTTCACGGGCGATGCGTTGTTCATCCGCGGCAACGGCCGGACCGATTTTCAGGGCGGCTCGCCGGAGAAACTGTTCGACTCCGTTCGGAAGAAACTGTTCGCGCTGCCGGACGACACGATCGTCTACCCCGGGCATGATTATCAGGGCCGGATCTCCTCCACGATCGGCGAGGAAAAGCGATTCAACGAACGCCTCAACCTCTCGATCGACCGGGCGACCTTCGTCGACATGATGAATCGGAGAAACGTGCCACGTCCGGCCAAAATGGATATCGCCATCCCCGCCAACATGCGAGCCGGCCGGGCCACCTGATCACTCCTGCCTTCTTTCTTCAAGCCGTCTTCACCATAAACCGGTCCCCCTTATACTGAGCTGCATTGATCAGATTATTACTCGTTCCTGCGCGTAGAATCGCATTCACCACGGGCGATCAGTTCGCTGCCAGTTGATCGTGCCAAGTGAGTTCACGTTGTGACCGTCAGAAACGAACCGATTACATTCGGTTGATGAGTTTCACATTACTACAGGGGGTAGGCCATGAACCAAATTCGATATCTGGGGTTTGCGTTAGTGTTTGTGTTGGGGTGTCAGGGTACGCCAACCGTGACGAGGACCGGGGATGTCAAAGACATCATCATCGGAGATAACCTTACGTCAGGCGACATCTCCGTTAGTCCAGGCGATGAAATTCGGTGGGTCAACAAGAGAACCGCGCCTGTTCGAGTCGTCTTTATCGACCCGGTGTTGGATAAGCAGTTGTCGTGCAACAATAATTTCGGCGGATGGATGACACCCAGTGGGACAGCACAACTGGCCACGAACCAAACTGCGAGTGTCTGTTTTAGGGATGCCGGCACGTTCCGGTACACCGTCAGGATGGAATCAGCGAGAACGACCGGCGAGCTCAACGTTCCTGGAGTTATCAAGGTTGGCGGACAGGGCGGGCAGGCCGTTGGTCAAACCAGTGAGCAAAACCGTGGCCGAAGCAGCGGGCAGACCGGGGAGCAACCCAATGATCGAACCAGTGGGCAGGCCAGCGATCGCATCAGTGATCAAAAGCCAGGCCGCCCGAGCGATCAAACCAGCGACAAACCGACTAGCCCGACAAGCTCCACGTCGACCACGACCACCACGACGACAACAATGCCCCCTCAGTAAGTCCACCCGCCATCAAGACTTATGAGGTATGCATCGAAAGAAACTGGATAAGCAGGGGGAGGACGAGAAAGAGGACAGGCTAAGCGAGCAGCTTCCTCGTCCTCCCTCGATTCCAATCCCAGCGTCGCCGAAATCTTCGCTTGGGGTTGGAAACCCGTAATCTTCTGAATTTCCCGGCGCGTGGCCGTCCGGCGCCTTCCCCGCCATGCCCTCTCGCATCTTGCCTCCCTCCCCTTGACAAACAATCGCACCAAACGTACGCTTTGTACGATTCGTACACTTCCAATGAGGTGATTCATGGCGCATCTTCCATCCAGTAAAGCACGCGAAGGGTTTGCAGACACCATCAACCGCGTCGCATTCGGCAAAGAGCGGGTGGTCTTGCGACGGCGCGGAAAGGAAGTGGCCGCCGTGGTTTCGATGGAGGATTTGCGATTACTGGAAGACTTGGAAGACCGCATCGACCTGGTAGATGCGCGAGCCGCCTTAGCCGAGACGAAGAAGAAAGGCGCGAAGTCTCTGGAGGCCGTCATAAAGGAACTCGGTCTCTAGCCTTCCCCCATGGCCTACTCGATTCTCCTCGCCCCGCCTGCTGAGCGACAGCTCAAAGCGCTCGCCGAACCGGTTCAAAAGCGGATCGTGAAACGTCTCAAATCATTACGTGAGAATCCTCGCCCTCATGGCATCAAGAAACTCGCCGGCGAAGAGGACTTGTATCGTATTCGGGAAGGCGATTACCGCATCATCTATACGATTCAAGACAAGCAACTGATCGTCCTCGTCGTGAAGATCGGCGACCGGAAAGCGATCTACCGATAACCTCCCCTCTCCCCCAGAACAAGGGAAGACAAAACAGGGACATTCTGCATTCCCCGGCGCGTGGCGAGGGAATGGTTCATTCGGCATTTCTGGTACATCCGGATGCACGACACCGGCAAGGCACACCCAACTTTCCCCACACCCACGCATGGTCACCCAGGGCACGGGCATTCGTAAACTCGGTGCGTCACCGGCACGCTACGGTCAGCCTCGCATGCCTTTCTCGAAGAACAATCCACGGTTGATGTCGCCGATGCTGAGCATCCCGACCAGCATGCCCTTCTCGACGACGGGAATGCGCCGGAAGTTCTTGAGCCCCATATAGGAGGCCGCTTCCAAAACAGGGTCGTGGGGCGCCACCGTCAAGGGATTCTGACTCATGATCTCTTCGACTTTCCTGCCAAGCGCCTCAGGATACCCCTCTTCCATTTCGACAAAATCCCGACTATGCACGTTGTCATGAATGTATTCGCCATAGTTAGGATACAACGGCAGCAGGACGTCGCGTAGCGTCACCATCCCGATAAGCCGGGCGTCTCCGTCTATCACGGGAATGGCCCCGCAATTGCGATTCATCATTTTTATGACAATCGATCGAACCGAATCCGTCTTTCCGGCAGTGACGATGCTGGTTGACATGACGTCATGGACTCGCATGACCACCTCCTTCTCGCGATGCAAGGAGAAGTTCGGCGCTCGCCCCACGTACGTGCTCCGTCGACGCCGCAACGACCAGGACTGGTCGCCTGCCTTCACGATCGCTGGATCGATCAAGAAGGAAACAGCACGGGCGATCTTGCAGGAAGCGAGAAGATCGCCCGCGTGTGGCGCTTAGGGCGCCGACTGGCTTTCGCTTGGGCTGATCGGGAAGGCCCGCTCAAGAATGGGTGTGACGGCAGCTCGTCAGTGGAGAAGGGTGAGTGGAGTGGACACTCCTCACGCCGGCCCGGTCTCTCCACAATAGCTCATCGGTACGTGTGGTTCCCTGACGCGGGAAAGCGACAGCCGATGGAGAACCGGCTAGCGTGACTGACGAGAAACCCGCCCATCGCTCGGCGGGCCATGGTGGTCAGGCGGACTAAGGTCTTGCATCTCCACCTCCTCCTGGATTCGAAGTGATCTGAAGGATTGCGGACAGCCTCGCCCTGCGCCAGCCTCCTCTTCAGGAGAGACTGCACGCATAGGTTCATCCTTACTCCTCCTCAAGAAACGATGTCAACCGGAGCCGTTTCTTTTTTCAAAATAGGCATCAGCATTACCCGTGCCATCCATACTCAAGGTAGCAGGAACTGAAAACGCGACAAGAAAACCACCGCGGCTGGCTGACGAGACACCCGTTGGTAGCAACCATGCGGACGCGTGACCGTCCGGCGCCTCCCCACCCCCTCTGACACCTCCCCCCTTCGCCTCTATCCCACGCGTTGACATGTAATCCATGTCCCCGCCACAATTGCCTACCACTTAGTACAGGAGGGCAACATGACCGCACAGGACACCCTGAGAGCCCAACCCTTCGTCGTGGGCCCCACCAACTACGCTTCCCCGTTAGATGTCCTCGGCACCAAAGTCACCGTGCTTGCGTCAAACGCCGCGACACACTCATATGAAATCACCTTGCAGCGAGGTGACGAAGGAACAGGGCCGCCGTTGCATTGTCACAACTGGGACGAATCATTCTTTGTCCTCAAGGGCTCGATCGAATTTACTACCGCCGGAAAAACCGTCCTGTGCAAACCAGGGACGCTCGTGCACGTGCCCGCCAACACGATGCACGGCTTCTGCTATGGAGTCGGCGGCGGCGAGATGCTTGAGTTTACCGGCCAAGGTGGCCTGGCGACCCAAATGTTTACGGCCGTGCACCAAGAGATCCCTCCCGGCCCGCCCGACATTCCGAAGGTGCTGCAGGTGCTCGCGCAAAACGGAGTGGCCGTCGCGCCCTGAGAGAACAAGAACCGCCGGTTTCGGGCCTGACCGCCTCAGAGAAGAGAAGGCGCCAGGATCCATGTCCCGGCGCGTGGCGGCTCCCGGTTCACTCCCGACTACTCCCTTTTCCCCGTACGCATGATAGATTGCGCGTAACCACCCGCGGAGGACACCCCCTTGAGGGCCTCGCGAAGAACTCCCCCACTACTCAGCCGGCCTGCGCTCTCTCTGGCCGGCCGCTTGTTCGTCACGCTTGTCATCGCGGTGCTGGCGGTCGCTCCTGCACAAGCAGAGACCTTTCGCTCTGATTCGAAGCGGTTCGGCAATCCGAAGATGGACATTGTCCTGACCGAGACCGAGCGCCTGACGAGAACCTCTATTGTCGACATTCAGATCACGGCCATCGGCTCCTCGGTGGGCTCCTCCTTCTTTCTCTTGTGCAGCCTGCGCGACCTGGCCCGACAGCGGGGCCCCTTCCGCTATCTCGTCAAGACAGAACGGGTGCCACGCGACAGCCAGATGCTGGTCGGATTTCTCAACGGCCCCAGCGAAGAACCGGCAGAACTCGATCCGCGGCTGGCCGGACAGCCGGTGATCGATCTCGACGACTTCGCGCCGATTTGCGACAAGATGAACTGAACCGGACGCCCGACGCAGTCGAGCGCCTCTCTCACAGCTCATCCGGTAAACGTCGCAGAAGGATCTGTAGAGGGGAAAAGAACACGAGTGAAGGGGAGGACACCATCACGGCAGGCACGGACACATGCCGCTGCCCTGACTTCTATGGCTTTATCTCTGCTGACTTGGCCACATACCGCTGGATTTCGCGGTCCGGAACGATGCTATGCACGATCTCGCCGTCCTCGTATATATCTGCGATGTTGAGGGCGCCGCTCAAAACCAGTTCTCCGAATGCCTGCTCGCTGATATTCAACCGTTTCGCGGTAGCTGTGGGAGAGAAACCCCGTAGACCGGGATCCCGCTCAAGTGCTGCCATCCATTCTGAGGGCGAGTATCGTTTTCTCATGCGACGCAGTCTATAGAAGGGGCTGGGCTATTTCAATCGACGACCAGAAATCGCCACACACACCCGACTCCCTTCAATTGAGACGGCTTCTTCATACTTACTCCACAACGCTGAATTCATAGCGGGCGCTTGTCAGCGCGGCCAACAGTTCCGACGCGTGATCCCGGCCCCGGGTTTCCATGGTGATATCGATTGCGGCTTGGTTCAGGCTGACCCCGTAGTGCGCACGGTTGTAGGATGTCTCCACGATGTTGGCGCGGGCTTTGGAGATAACCGCCGTGAGGCCTTCCAGCGCGCCGGGATAGTCCGGAAGCAGGACGCGGAGGCGCAACCGTCTGCCGTCCCGCACCATGCCTTGCTCGATGATTCTCGCCAGCAGATTCACATCAAGGTTACCGCCGGAGACCAGCACCGCAATGTTTTTCCCGTGATGACCAGTTTTACCTTCCAAGACCGCGGCCAGCGCCACGGCACCGGCCCCTTCCGCCACCGTCTTCTCCCCTTCCAGCAGCATCAGGATCGCCTCCGCGATTTCGTCTTCGTCGACCGTCACGATCCGATCGACGTACCGGCTCACGAGCGGCAGCGTGCGCTGGCCTGCCCGGCGAACAGCGATGCCGTCGGCCAACGTCGATTTCGCCGGGAGATCGACCGGTTCCTGCTGCTGCAGCGCCGCCTGCATCGACGGCAGCCGGGCGGTTTGCACGCCGACGATCTCGACCCGCGGATTGAGCGCCTTGACCGCGCAGCCGATCCCCCCGATCAGCCCGCCTCCTCCGACCGGCACGACGATCACATCCAGCGCGGGGTTCTGCTTCAAGAGTTCCAGCCCGATGGTCCCCTGTCCGGCGATGACCGCGTCGTCGTCGAAGGGGTGAATAAATACTGCCTTCCGCTCCACGCTCCGTTCGATGGCCGCCGCGCAGGCCTCGTCATAATTGTCGCCATGCAGCACGACATCCGCCCCATAGGCGCGCGTGGCGGAGAACTTGATCAAGGGCGTCAACCGAGGCATCCAGATTTGAGCCGGAATGCCCCGCTGGGTCGCGTGATAGGCCACCCCCTGCCCATGGTTTCCTGCCGAAGCTGCGATCACTCCCTGCCGCCGCTCCTCCTCCGTCAGGGTCAAGATACGATTCAGCGCGCCGCGCTCCTTGAACGCGCCGGTCATCTGCAGATTTTCCAGCTTCAGGAAGACGGAATTCCCCGTCAGCCGGGACAGCATTTTCGAATGCATCAACAGCGATTCATAGATGGATGCACCGATGCGGGCAGCGGCTGCTTCGATCGACTCAAGATTGACCATGCCCCGTTCTCCTTCCCGTAATTCCTTCAGGCCCCTCTGCAAAAGAAAACCCCTGGTGGAACCAAATCCGCCAGGGGCCGCTGCTCGCGTGCATTTCCAGTCGCAGGCAGGCTCAGGCGGAGCGGGCGATCATCATCGCCGCCGCCATGCTAATTCCGATGCTCTGCCGAATGGTTGTCATCGTGTCACGATACCTCGCGGGTAAATCAATGCGTTGTGATGTATATCATTTGCCGACAGACGCATCAAGCTTTCGCATCTGTCGTGACGACACTGGTTTATATGGGTGATCGGAAGCGCACGTCGCGCTCCTCTCTCAAAACGTGCCGGTGTTCGACTATCTCGCCGACCTCCACCCTCTTCCGGACACGGGATTTGAGGTGATTGCCCTGCCGATGAAGATCGCCGGTGGGACAAGCGGCCCGCTCCGCATCATCGCCGTGCTGCCCCCAACACCCTAAGCCGCCGCGCGCACCCTGCCAGGGTCCGTTCGATTCCCCGCGGCTGCACCGTCCTTCTTCTTAAACATCGCTGGTCGCTCCCCCCTCACCCATCCCCCTCCTCTTTTTACATTTTATTATGCAAGTGGTCATTCATCGGGTACCTTACGACTATCTCGTTCAGGCGCTCTCACAAGGGAGGAGTGGTATGCTACCGACGCTCGTGTGCCTCCGCCGGACCATCGGTCTCGTTGTTGCCTTTGCCGTCCTGGCCGGGTGCTCGGTCACCATGAGCGCACAGGATATCCCGTCGGTGCAGGCCACCAGCCCGCTCACCAGCCCGCGATCCCAGTCCTTCATCTTGCACCCGTTCACTGATCAGCAGAACCTGGCCGCGCCGGTGATTCTTCAAGTCGCCTTCAACAAATTGACGCTCGAGGAGTCTCCGGCAGCGATGATAACTTCCGCCGTGCATCGAGAGTTGGAGCGCACCGGCCATCGCCCGATCCAAGACGGCCAGCAATCAAAAGGAGACTTTTTGATTGAAGGCACCGTGACTCAGCATTCACTCCGCCGCGACATCGGCAACTCGCTGACCACCATCACCGGCAACGTCGAGATCACCATCACGGTCCGTCCTGCAGCCGGGGGCAAGAAGGCATTCACGAAGCGCTATCGGGGATACCACTTCGCCAATGGGCCGGATCTCCCGCCTAAGGTCTGGAAAGACGTCTTGGGTCAGGCCATCGCCGAGTCGGTCAAAAGCCTGTCGATGGATCGCGACCTAGCCGCCTTCATTCACTCGCTGTGAGGGAAGAGCCGTGAAACACAGTCACAAGCGCCGGGACTGTTCACAACGGAGCCGGAGCTCCATCGCGACACCTTATTGAAGCAGGCCCGTCATCGAATCCGGGTTATCCTCTCCGCCAAAGCCTCACTCCCGACGCACAAATCTGACCCGAATGCGGAAGATGATAAACTCCGACGGGTTGACCGGCGCCATGCCCACCTCACAGGTCAGGACTCCATTATCGATGTCGGCCTGCGCGATCAACGCCTCCTCGCAACGGATGAAAAAGGCTTCCGTTGCACTCCTTCCTTGCAACGCATCCTTCGCCCATAGCATGACCAAATGCCCCCTCAGGGTCTCCTTCAGTTGCACCCTGATCTCAGGCGTATTCGTCTCGTAGATCAGCCAAGCCAGCTCACGTTGGCAGATTTGATTCAGTGACGCCCGAGCCAGCTCCCGCGTCAGGGCAGGCATATCTAGAACACCGGCAGCACTCTCATCCACATAAATACCTGGGACCAACAGCTCATTGGATAGCGGTAGTGGGGCATTCGTCATGACAGGCACTCCTTGTGTGAGGTTCGATACGAGGGAAACCTCAGCAAGCTACATGCCGAATGCCGGCAGGGCATTATGCGCCTGAATATTCAGCCCTGGGTCGTTAAACGGAAGAGAGCGAGGAACGCTGACGTATCGAGATCGATACGCTGCCACGAAAACGATACAGATTGGGGATTCGAAGGACAGCGTTGGCGTCACGCACGGTTCAGGCAGTACATGAGGGACGACCTGCGAATGTTGCGAAAGCCCAGGCGCCCGGGAGAATCAATGCGATGGTATTTCACTCGGCGTGAGTGTCGCTGGAGGGCGTGACGGCTTTCTCCGCAACTCCACATCCTGATCAATCATCTTCAGGATATTCAGCTGGGACTCTAATTCGTCAATCCGCTTCTCTCGCTCGCGCAGTTGTTTTTGGAGAGACTGCACGACGCTGGACTCCTCGGCAACCTGACTGCTTTTGTGCACCACCGGGATGGCGGTCGGAGCGGAGGGCAGAGTGGCAGGGACAGAAGGACTATTCCTCCTGTCCCTGCACACATTTCATTGCCTTCCCTCCGGCTCACTCTACAGCCCGGCTTGCCCGCAAGTCGCCAGACTGATCCGGCAGCAACATGATGCAGTTGGGGTTCAACCCCTGCGCCTTCAAGGTCTCAATACTCCCCAACACTTTATCCTGTTTCAGATCGATCACCGTAATGGACCCGTCGCTCAACCCTTCGAGATTCAGCAGGCTGTTCTGAACAAAGAGGTACCGTTCATCGGGCGACAGCACGCTATGATGGGCGCCGGCGGCTGCCGCGATAGTTTTGAGAAACTTAGGCTGCCGCGGATCGCTGTTGTCATACAGATTGACGAACCCCGGCTTCGCCGTCGTGACGAACAGGCGATCTCCCTTCGCGTTATAGACCATCTCCAGCGGCATCTCTTGTTGCCGCGGTCCGAAATCATCGATCTCATAGAACGAGAAGGCCTGGCTCTTCGGATCCCAGACCCCGGCCCACAACGTGCCTTCCATCAAATTGGTGATGTGCACCACGGGGGGATTCGCATTGGGGCTGAACATAATTTCGACCGGAGCGGATTTGGCCGGAGCCGGCTTCGACCCAATTTTGTGCGTCGACAGCACTTTCCCAGTACTGGCCTCGATCACAGTAACTGAATCCCCCTGTGCGGTCATGTCCGGCTTCTCCGTACTGGTGACGAGTACGCGGTCGATGCCGTTGTGAATCGCGATCCCGTGCGGGTACAGAATCGTCGCTGGGGACGGCTCGACGGCACTGATCGTCTTGATCGGCTTGTCGAGCAGCGCGTCTCCCATAATCACCGTGCTTGAGCCCATGCAGGTGAGATACCAGGTCCGGTTATCCTCCGAAACGGCGAGATCCTCTCCGACCTCACAGTCCGGGACATTAATAGCGCGAAGCCGATAGGGAAACGTCGTGAGGTCCACGACGTGGAGGACGCTTTTCCCCAAGGCTGTCACATAGGCTTTGGTGCGGTCCCGGTTAAAGAAGATGTGATGGGCGACGAGGTCGGATGGCAGCGGAATCTCCATGAGAATCTTCCCGTAGCCCGCAGACTCCGGATCAATATCCATGATCGCAATTCCCTCCCGTCTCACCGGCTGATCGGCTTTACTCTCATAGTTTATCAGGGCAAGCAGTTCCGCTGATGCGGGAACCGTGCCGGCAAGCAGCAGGCCCAAGCCCAACGTAAGCAATCGTAATGTGTTCATGGCAGCCTCCTTCTGTATGAATGAAGACAGACGTCATCATGTTTGGCGATCTGTACGCCGCGGGCCGGCACCACTGTCCGGTGTTGCGCCCCACGCCCTGGTACGTGGCGGGTCGGCCCGCCGACCCGCCTGGCCATTCAGGCTTTATTCATCGCATGAGTGCCGTGCGTGACAGCCCCGCCCGCGCGTAACGCGGCCGCAGCCAATACGGTTTTGGCGATCTCCGGATCCGTAGCGCCTCGCTCTCTTGCCCTCCCCACGTGGAGGTCGATGCAATAGGGACACTGGATCGTCAGCGCGACAGAAACGGCGATCAATTCCTTATACTTTCTCGGAATCGCGCCCTCAGCCCAGGCCGCCTTATCGGAAGCCGAAAATGCTTTCGCCGCTTCCGGCGCATGGGTTTCTAACTCCTTCAACTTCGCAAGGTTCTTCATGTCGTACATACTCGCCTCCCCGTACTGTGTGGTTGCTGATTGAGGGTTGTCAGGATATTCCTTCTATTGAAATTTCAGGCCCGGATGCCGATCACTTCCAGATACTCGGCGAAGACCGTCGTACACCCGTTCCCGGCTCGATTGTGAGCGGACCAAAGGGCTTCGAGTTCCCCGCGAAGACGTTCCTGACCGTCGACATCTAGGGACGCGAAAGCCTGATTCGTCGGTCCATAGTAAAGGCGGAACAGCTCGACGACTTCCGAAGGAGGAAAGGGGTACGTGAACGTATACGGCCTCCTGGTCAGGCTGAGTTCCGACAGCCCCGTCCCGAGCCGTTCACGCACTGTAGCTTCGTCGCCCCATAGGACCGGCGAGGGCATGCCGGAGGGCGCAATGAATTTCGAGACGGTCTTGAACATCTGTCCGACAAATCCCTGCGGCGTCCAGTTCGCCATCGCCACGGTTCCCCCCGGTGCACACACGCGCAGCAGTTCCTTCGCGACCAGATCCGGCCGCGGCGCGAACATCGCGCCGATCAGGCTCGTGACGACATCGAAGCTCGCATCCTCGAAGGGCAGCGCTTCTGCATCAGCTTCTTCGAAGCGAGCCCGGAGACCCTCAGCATGCGCACGGGCCTGCGCCCGCTCCACCCAGTTACTGGCGATATCGACTCCGGCCACCTCCAGGCCGTCCTTCGCGGCCATCAGAGCGAGCTGGCCGGAACCGCAGCCCACGTCCAGGAACCGGCTTCCCGGTGCGACCGGCAGCCGCTCGTAAAACTCCCGCGCGCCGCCCTCCATGTACCGCGAGAATCGGTCGTAGTCGCCGGCCATCCAGATGGTCTTGAGCCGCACTTTTAGATTGTCCAATTCCCGAATCGCTGTGCTCGTCATGATCGGTTCCTCCCTCTGGTCTTAGAATGACGCCGCAGATCAGTGCCACGTTGTCTCTGCTCGCACTATACGGAGCCGGTGTTCCGGCGTCTTATCCGCTCGTCTGGCTCTCTTATCAGGAGAATGCTAAGCTGGCGGATCGTTTATCCGGGCGTCCGGCCCGTTTAGCCGAAACGCTTGCGACGGGATCACATCACATGGATGTGTTGTCTGAAGTTCTGAAGGCCGTGAAGCTTGATGGCGCGGTCTTTTTCCACGGCGAGTTTTCTTCGCCCTGGTGTTCGCGCCAGCCCGATGCCTGTGCTATGGCCTCCTATCTGTCCGCCAACACCAAGCACGTGATCATCTATCACTTGGTGACCGAAGGACGGGGGTATGCCCGGGTTGAGCAGAACGGCCGCGCGATATCCCTTGAGGCCGGCGACATCATCATCGTCCCGCACGGCGACGCGCACCTGATGGGAAACGGCCCTCCGGTCACACCTGTAGACAGCAGCGAACAACTGAGGCAGGTCCTTGCAGAGGGGAAAATGCTGTCCCAATTTGGAGGCGGCGGAGAACTGACGAGGCTGGTCTGTGGGTACATGACCTGCGACCCGCAACTTTCGCAGGTCTTTCTGGCGGGGCTTCCCCCGATCGTCAAAGTCCATATTCGGGACAATCCGTCTGGACGGTGGGTGGAAGACACCCTTCGATACTCCGTCAACCATGCCGAGACCTCAGGCCCTGGCGGCGCCGCGGTCATCGCCAAATTGTCGGAAGTCTTGTTCGTCGAAACCTTGCGTCGGTACATCGAGAAGTTGCCGCGGACACAGACCGGATGGCTCGCCGGGGTGCGCGATCCGGACGTGGGAAAGGCTCTGGCGCTATTGCACAAGCAGCCGGCTCACCCGTGGACCATTGCCACGCTCGCCAGCGAGGTCGGCCTATCCCGCTCCGTGCTCGCCGAGCGATTCCAGCATTATCTGTCAGACACGCCGATCGGCTATCTCACGCGCTGGAGACTACAGCTCGCCGCACAGCTGTTGACATCGACGTCCAAAAGCGTAGCCGAAGTGGCGGGCGATGTCGGCTACGAGTCCGAGCCCTCCTTCAACCGCGCGTTCAAACGGGAGTTCGGCCTGCCGCCCGCCCGGTTCCGCAGCCAATCGAAGGAACGCAAATCGGACAGGCTGCTTTTCTAGGGGTTTCCGCTGAATAATTTGGGGTCATCATGCGCTGGGGGCAGGCATGAGTATGGATTTCTGAGCAGGCAAAGCACAGGACCCATTTCCCGGCGCGTGGCGGTCCGGCGCCTTCCACAGTCTTCTCTTCTGGCTGAACCACCGCAAACAGACTCTTCGTTCAGGCCTCCTTCCCGGCGAGATGGAACGAGCGGAAGACGGCCCTGGATACTGAGAGAAATGAAGAATACAATACTTCCATGTACGCCATACAGCAGCGCGCCGGTCTGGCTATCCAGGCACTGTGTCTGCTCTCCGTCGTGCTGCTTGTGGAAGGATGCAATTCCAAATCTCCGCCTTCCAGCGTCCGATTCCCGATCACATCCGGTTCCCATACCACCTTGCCAACCCCCCAACAGCGCATCCTTCTATGGGGGGATCCTCCCCTGACCGATGTTGCGATGGAATGGCTTCGGTCCCATCACTACTCGAGTGTCCTGATGCCCGAAAACGGCTCCCTCCACACTCCTCAAATTTCTCACACCTTTTCAGATCACAAGGTTGCATATGCCGTCGCAAGGAGCATGCAGGCCGACTATGTGCTTTTTCTTGAACGCGAGGAGAGCAAGGACGGGGCCCTAATCGAGCCGCAATGCGGTCCTCTCTTCTCTGTGGACGTTCGCATAAGCGGGCTATCAGTGGAGAGCAGAGGTGTCGCACTGCGAGCGAACGCCCATTACCCGCAATGTGTCGAGCTCAGCGTTGAGACCTTTCGAAACCTGACTTGCCAGGCCTTCGCCACAGCGTGGGGATACCGCCCGTCCGGGCAACTCGACATCCCGTCGAGTCTAATGTGCACGGTTGGTCAGGCCAAACCGATACCGAGCCGCTAACTCTACGGAGGGCCCTCAGAAGGCAAGGCGTCGGGCTCGATGCACTTCATGGGGGAAGCTGGGGGGGCAGGTCATGCGTTCCAACATTTCCCGACGCGTGGAAGTCCGATCCCTTCTTCGCCTCCCTACCCATCACTGCATACACCTATAGGCGAGCCACTATCCACGACAGTGCCGCATGCCCCGCCTTTCCCCCCTTTTATTTACTGCTCGCCGGACCGTCGTCTAGCCGAGCATCTGCGAAGGCACGACGCCCTGCATCGCCTCGGGTATCGGCTGTCCCATCAAACGCAAACAGGTCGGCGCCACGTCGAGCACTGACAAGTTGGGAAGCCGCCCCCGGCCGGAAATACCCGGTCCTGCAGCGGCAAAGAATCCCCGGAGATCGTGCCGGGTATCGCGGTTGAAAAACAAATCTTTCTGTTCGAGCACGGCGCGCGGGTGTTCAATCCGCCGCTTCGGATAGGGTGCGGGAGCCCAGTCGAAGAAGATGTCCGGCAGTGACCGGTGCGGCTCCGTCCGGTAGAGATCCACGGTACGGGCGATGTACCGAACGGCTGGTAGACCACTCTTGGGATCGATCAGCCGCTTCAGATCATCTTCCACCCGATCCAGCAGCTTCCGGTAGTCGGCACCGGGCTCGACGACGCCCTGCGGTTCCCGTCCGCGGAGATTGACGCGCAGGAGCCCGAGAAAATACGACGGGATCGGAAACAATGTGGTGGCCGGCCAGTCGGTGCCCCCGAACCACTCTCGTGTCAGCATGCGGCCATGAAAGCCATCCGGCAGCCGGTCGCTGATCGCCCGCTGCCAGGATTGCGGGATCATTCGCCGGATCAGGCGAGCTGCGGCCGGCTCTGAGCCGGCAGGCTGTTGCATCCGATGATAGCCCAGCTGCCGGCAGAAGGCCCGCGTGAGTTCAAGGTTCGGGTAGTCCTCCTGGATCCCCATGTTCGACACCACGATCGCTGTGCTATCCTGCCCCAGTTGATCCAGCACCCGGCCGAACATGTGATCGATCGCCTGGTACACGTCACGCGTCGCATGCTTCAAACGGCCTCCGTTGGGCACCGGGGTGCTGGCGCGGTCGGAATACTTCCAGAATTGGTGTCCGGCGATGTGGGCTTCGTGAAACCCGATGACAACCAGGTCAAAATGATCGCGAGCCAGCAGATGCCGACAGATGGCGGCTTTCTGTTCAATCTGCTTCAACAATCCCTTGTAGATCCGTTCGTCGTCATCGACGGTGCCTCCGACCAGTTCTTCCACCCCGAGAGGTGAACCGAATTGCCTGCGCAGATCCGCAAACAGCGACGACGGAACGGAGTACCCCGCAAATCGCGCGTTGTGAGGCGACCAGTTAGCCACCTGCACGCCGGGCACGCCGATCGTACAATGCACTTCCGGCACATCGATGGCCGCCACACGCATGCCACTGTCGCGGAGCTGCCCCCAGAAGGGCACGGCATCGTCGACCCGTTGATCGGAGAGCTCGAGTTCATAGGTGCCCGGTTTGAGCGGACGCCAGTAGTAATACCCGTGTTGCGCCCGGGACAGACCGGAGAGCAGGGAGACCCAGATCCCGTTTTCGCTGACAAACTCGGAGCCGGTGAGCCGGCTTTGCACTCCCCGCTCGAGCAGCCCCTTGATCGTCGGCAGGTAGCCCTCATCAGCCCATTGCTCGATCAGTCCGGCATCGCCAGCATCAAAAGCCAGGAGCACGAGCGGACCGCGTTCACCTGTCTGGTTCATGCGAGACTCCGGGTTGCTGAGATCAGCGGCAGAATAACCCTCCCTCAGCACCGGTTCAAGGGCGCGCGCAGGGCGTCATCCATGCGACGGCCTGCGATCTCCCTTCGCGGGTTGAAACGGAAGCGAGGACCCGCAACCGAATCCTGAAAGGATGTCGAATGTCTATCGGAATAGGAGTCATCGGTTATGCCGGGGCCGCATCACGGCTGCACCTGCCTGTCCTGACCCGTCTCCCCGGAGTACGGGTGACCGCGATCGCCGGAACTACCGGGGAAACCCTTTACGCAATGGCCGATCGCTACGCAATCCCCGGCCGATACCTCGACTATCGCGCCCTGCTGCGCGATCCATCGGTCGATGCCGTGGCAGTCTGCGTCCCGCCGGCCCTGCACGACGTCATCGGACTGGCAGCTCTGGACGCGAAGAAGCACCTTTTCATGGAAAAGCCGCTGGCCCTCTCGCTCGGACAGTGCGCGCAGTTGGTCCAGGCAGCCGAATCGGCGCAGGTGACGACCATGGTCGGCTTCCATCTTCGCTGGCATCGGCTCGTGCAAGAGGCGCAGAAACGGATTGCCTCCGGCCGTCTCGGCAGAGTCGAACTGCTCCGGACCGTGTTTACCAGCGGAATTCTCCGGCGCGCGAATGTGCCGGCCTGGCGTCAGCGCCGCGAGGCGGGCGGCGGCGTCTTGATCGAGTCGGGGGTGCACTACTATGACCTCTGGCGATTCCTCACCGGAAGCCGCGTCGAGGAAGTCCAGGTCGTGAGCCGCTCAGAACAGCCCAATGACATTACGGCAGCAGTGACGGCGCGACTGGGGAACGGCATCGTTGCCACCGCCGGGTTTTGCCAGGGAACGGTGGACGACCTGGAGATCGACATCTATGGATCGGCCGGTCGGCTGCGCATTTCCGGATACGCGCTCGACGGGCTCCGCTTCGATCCGTCCGGATGCAAGGGGATGAATAAACTCATGAACAGAGTTCTCTCCGCGCCTGATCGAGTGCTCCGTACAATACAGGGAGCCGCCATCGGAGGATACTACGCCAACGCGTATGCCAATCAGTGGCAGGGCTTCGTCCAAGCCATTCACGACGGCACCCGATCCGGCGCCACATTTGCGGACGGGCTGGCAGCCACCCGTGTCGCCCTTGCGGTCACCCAGGCGGCCGACTCCGGTTCTTCTGTTCGCGTCGCCGACTGTGCCGATATGATCGCGCCAGTCCGGGAACGGAGCAGCGGACCGGCTGCGAGGCCCTAAGAGCCCCAACCGGCTTACACAGAAACGGATCGCGCCTTGGTCAGCCCTTCGTAGATGGCAATAAACCGGTCGAGAAATTGTCCCTGATCGAAGGCCATGAGCGCATAGCGCCGGCCGGCCAGGCCGAGGGATTCGGCATACTCCCGATCGCCGAGGACCTTGAGCAACAGGCGTCCGAGTGCGGCGTGGTCGCCGGGCGCAACCAGGAGCCCCGTCTCTTCGTGCCGCACGTACTCAGTGAAGCCTCCGGTGGCGCTGGCCACCAGGGCGGTGCCCCGCATCATCGCTTCGGCCGCTGCATTTCCGAAGGCCTCGCTCCCGCGCGAGGGCACGACCTGCACCCAGGCGGCATTGAACCGGTGTTCGATGATCTCGCGCGGCTGATGGCCGAGAAACTCGATCTTCGCATCGAGCTGCTCCGCGATCCTCCGCAGCCGACCGCTTTCGGGCCCTTCTCCGGCAATCAGCAATTGCGTGTCGGGCCGCTGCTTGATGACCAGTTTGTACGCGTCTAAAAGCGTATCGACCCCCTTCTCGTACGCCAATCGACCGGCAAATGCGATAATCGGCGGGCCCGAGAGCGGAGGGCGCGGCTCACGGGCCTTGATGCCGTTTGGAATCACCTCAACACGGGGGATACCGGAGACTTCCAGCCACTCGGCGACCGATCGGCTATTGGCGACGACGACATCGAATACGTCACGCCAACACCTCCAGAGATGCAGTTGCGTCATTAAGAGCGGCCAGGCGAGGGCCGGCACGCACCCGGCTCGATAACAAATCGAGCCGGCCGGCTCATGGCATCCCTTCCCGTCCGGCAACACTCTCGATCCGATCGGACACACGGTTCGATACCACCCGTCGTGATACACGGCAGGGACCTCGCGCAGTAACGGGAGGATCAGCGGCGACAGTTGAGACAGAAACAATCGCACATGCACGACATCAGGCTGAAAATCGGCCAGGGCGTGGCGTAATCCGAGAAACGCGGACGGATTGCCGCACCACAACGCCGCCCGTAGCGGCGTCGCCGTTCCAAAACAGCCGTACTCCGCCGGTTCGGCGGCTTCATCCGCATATGCGCGGCTCGCAAAAAGACGCACATCATGGCCGCGCGCCCGCAACCCGTCACGGAGCGACAGCGTGACTACCTCGTTGCCGCCTCTCGGCACCGAGTAATCGCTGACTAGCAGAATCTTCATGGCTTATACATAACGCACTTGAAGCCGGGAATTGATGAAATTTTCTGACCGCCGCATGGCGGGGGATCGATGATTTATCAGCCCTGCCGTCGCGGCCCGCAATTCATATTCATCGCATCGTATCGACGGAGACTGCGTGACGCGCGCTTAGCGCCCGCGGGATGGCAGCTTTGTCGATTGACGTTGCTTGATGGCCTCGGCAATCACTCCTGCCACTATTTTGTTCGCCTTTGCCGAATAATGCTCCCCTACAAATAACTCGTTGAGATCCCCCTCTTTCACCTGAGCATAGAGCTGTTGCGCGGTCTCCACCGTGTCGTACCGCTGTTTGATGGCTTCCAGCAAATCCTGATACGGCAAGGGGCGTGCGGCACTCACATACTGAAAATTCCATTTCGGGATGAAGGCGGCCACGAGAAAGGCGGCCCCCTGTCGCTCGACATCAGATTGAAGTTCGCTCAAGATTGCGAGGGCCAATTGGCTCGGCTCGTTCTCGATCGCATAAAATGCGGGGTCTTTCCACTCCGCCGACCACTGGCCGATTAGTGCCATGACGGCAGCCACCAGTTTGCTCTTTATCCAGATATGCTCTTCATAGTCGGCCGGTCGATAGAAGTACTCGAAGCGGAGATTCTCCCATCTGTCAATGTGCGCATAGAGGTCGGACAGTTCGTCCGGCGTTACGGTCGGAATGTTGATCGCTTCCAGGTGGCGATCGTCCAGAATGAAGCGCGGTTTGCTCAAGGGCATGCGGGAGGGCCTGTGGTAGAGCATCCTCAAGATGTTGAGATTGCGCTTCACGTTCTCAGGTTGAAATCCAAAAATGACGAGGTCCGGATGAAACGCCGCGCCTGACGTCTGCCAGCGCAGATAGGCTTGGTCCATACCATAGCCCGGCGCCCCCAGGTTGACGATCTCGGCTGGGATCCCCGCTTCCGTTAACTTCTTTTCCAGATACGCGCCCCAAGTCTGTTCGAAAGGAACTTCGTCGCCATGGGTATAGGAATCCCCTAGCAAGACCACCCGCAGACGGTTGCTCCTGGCCGGCATCCCCTCCTCGCTCGATCCTGCTCGCACACCGTCGCGGTTCGCGTGATACAACCCGTTCTCAGAGGTGCTGCCGGGCCTTTGCACCCACCCCAGTGTGGAGTCGTACGTCAGGTAGGACCGCCCGGAGCGATACTTCTCCATCATATCGTTTACCGCATTGACGGGCGAGCGAAACGGCTTGAGATACAGGGTCTTATTCAGGATAGAGAGCCGGGAGGTTCCATCGGCATCATAGGCTACAAGATACCTAATGGCCATCTCAGCACAGAGCAGACTCAGCGCCATCACCAGCGCGCCAACCACGAAGATGAAGATCGTTTGCCGGGTACGGCCGGAGTTTCGCATTGAGGCTTCTAGCGATGGGGAAACATGACTAGGCAATCTTGTACCATCACGTGAGGGGGAAAAACATTGAAAGAATTCGGCGTACTCCTCGCTTTCCCCCCACACTACTCCCCCTCGGCTCAGACATGATGAATCCATCTCCGGATTTGCCGTAGACTTGCCGACATTCGATAAATGAGAATACCGCAAGAAGACTGAGTATTGAGGGACGCTGCTATGGTGAAACAGTTGATGAATGGGCTCGTGCTGTCACTGATCCTGGTGAGCGCGGGATGCAATGTCAGCCAGCCTCGGCTTGATCATCCGACGTTGGAGCACTCACGGCTGATCGATCTCACCCATGCGTTCGGAGCAGACACGATTGTATGGCCGACGGAACATGACTTCCGGCTCGTCGTCCAGCATGAGGGTGAGACGCCAGGCGGCTACTATTACGCGTCGAACCGCCTGGAGATGGCCGAACATGGCGGGACGCACATTGATGCGCCCATTCATTTTGCCAAAGGCGGACAGACGCTGGATCAGATTCCGCTTGATAATCTGGCAGGAGCCGGTGTCCGAATCGATGTATCGGAACAATGCGCCCGGGATCGGGATTACCGCATCACGATCCAGGATTTCGAACGATGGGAAACGACGCACGGGCGCATTCCTGACCGGACGATCCTGTTACTCGATACCGGGTTTTCCAGGTTTTGGCCGTCGAGGCAGGACTATCTGGGAACAGAACTGAGAGGGCCTGAGGGTGTGCGTGCACTCCATTTCCCTGGTGTGCATCCTGAAGCCGCTGCGTGGCTGGTGCGCGAGCGACAGATCAAGGCCGTCGGAATCGACACGGCCTCGATCGATTATGGACAATCCACCCATTTTGAGGCGCATGTCGCGCTCCTCTCCCGAAACGTGCCGGTGTTCGAAAATCTTGCCGACCTCCGCGCTCTTCCGAATATGGGATTTGAGGTGGTTGCCCTGCCGATGAAGATTGTCGGTGGGACCGGCGGTCCGCTCCGCATAATCGCGGCGATTCATCCTCCTCCGTAGTGTCCGAGCGAAGGAAGCCACGCGGGAAGGCTCCAGCGAGGTTCACTCGCCCGGCTTCAGCGTTGCAGGTGTACGGGCAGGCTTTCTCCGCACTTGAACGTCCTGATCAATCATCTTCAGGATATTCAGTTGGGATTGTAATTCGTCAATCCGCTTCTCCCGCTCGCGCAATTGCTTTTGAAGCGATTGCACAACACTTGACTCTTCGACAACCTGACTACTTCTGTGCACCACTGGGGTGGCGGGCGGAGCGGCGGGCATAGTGGCAGGCGCGGTGCCGCAGGCACTCAGCACGCTCGCCAGCCAGAGACCACACCCCAAACTGCCACATAGTTTTCTTCGCACGTGACTCATAGTCTACGTGTGCCATTTGATCCCAGATCCCGCAAGGACATTCATGATTCTGACATTTCATAGGCGAGAGAAGCCCGACAACTAGCGGGTGCATTCGAAGGAGGATTCCCAGCTACTTTTTGATCCGAAGGTCGAGCTCTTTTGTGGTCGTCTGATTGGTGGAATCCCGAACAGTAAAATCGTGCTCGGTTTCACTTGTCGCCGTTGGGGTACCACTGATCACTCCCGTCGCGGGAGACAGTGTGAGCCCTGCGGCTAAGGCAGGGGTCACTGACCAGGTATAGGGTGTCGTGCCTCCCGAGGCCGTGAGCGTCGCAGTATAGGCTTGATTTCTCTTGCCGTCCGGCAGCGACTTCGTCGTGATGTTCAATGGTTGTCGCGAGGCGCTAATCGCGATCGAAAGTGATTTGATGGCCGACTGCTGGTTGGGAACAGTGGAGTCCAGCACCTTGAATGTCGTGGAGGTTGTGCCTGAGGCGGTCGGCGTGCCGGTGATGGCTCCGGACGCGCTCAATGTAAGGCCTGGCGGCAGCGACGAGCCGCTATTGAGACTCCAATTATAGGGAGAGGTACCTCCTGAGGCTATCAGCAATGGAGCAGTATAGGATTGGCCGACCGTGCCGCCTGGTAGAGAGGCGGTCGTGATCGTCACAGGCGTAACATTCGCAAGGATAGCGAGCGACAGTGTTCTCTTGCCTTGCTGATTAATCGGGAGGGTTGAATCAGTCACGGTGAATTCCTGGTTGGAATTGCCGTTACTTCCACTGAGCGGTGTTCCACTGATGACGCCTGACGATGGGTTGAGCAAGAGACCGTTCGGCAACGCCGGACTCACTGACCATGAATAAGGCTGCGCACCGCCGGTGGCCGTCAATTGGGTATTGGAGTATGGCTGGTTGACCGTGCCGGTCGGGAGCGATGATGTGGTGATGGAGGGCGGAGCCGGAGAGTTGATGGCGATCGTCAAATTCTGCTCATCGAATTGCGGAATCGCATCAGTGACCCGCAGGGTAAAGGTGAACGGGCCCGTGCTGGTCGGCCTTCCTGAAACCGTTCCACTTGAGGCATTGAGGTTCAGGCCAGGGGGCAGCGCGCCGCTGGTCACACCCCAGATCAAAGTCCCTATGCCGCCCGTGACCGAAACAGTCTGGTTGTAGGCCTCGTTGAATGTTCCCGCGGGAAGCGACGTGGTGTTGATGTTCGGCGCCGCGGGTAAGTTGATCGTGATCGGCAAGGTTTTTTGCGTTGACTGTTGCGGTGTCCCGGAATCCCGGACTCTGAAGGTCGGTGAAGATGTCCCTGCCGTCGTTGGTATCCCGGTAAGCACCCCGCTTGAACTGAGGTTGAGCCCGACAGGCAATGAGCCGCCGGCGAGATCCCACGTTGTTATGCCCGTGCCTCCTGAGGCTCCTACTGTAGCTGTATAAGACTGCGCCACGGTGCCTGGCGGCAGGGAGTTCGTCGTAATAGCAAGTGCCGGCGGAGCCGCTCCGACAATCAATTGCATTGTCTGGGTCGCTGTTTGGGGTATGGGCGGTGTGGCATCTCTCACGGTGAATGTATAGGAAAGACTGCTTGTGTTGGTCGGGATGCCGCTGATGACACCTGTAGACTGGTTCAGTGTCAATCCATTCGGTAGAGCCGGGGATCCGCCGGCGAGTCCCCAGGTGTAGGCCCCCGTGCCTCCTGATGCTGCTAACGTGGCGCTATAGCTCTGATTTGCGGTCCCTTGCGGGAGTGAGGTGGTCGTAATCGAGAGCGGAACGGAACTGATGGTCAACGCCAGGGATTTCTCGACCGTCAATCCCGTCGCATCTCGTACCGTAACGGTATGGGCATCGTTACCGGTTACAACGGGTGTTCCGCTGATGACTCCACTCGAATCCAGGGTGAGACCACTGGGCAGAGGGGCAGAGCCATTTTTGAGGCCCCACGTGTAAGGTGTAGTCCCGCCGGTCCCGCTTAACGCAAATGCGTACAGTTGGTTGATGGTTCCGGCTGGGAGGAAGCCTGTGAGTATGGCCAAAGGCGTCGGCGCGGTATTAACCGTAATCGCGAGGACCTTTTGGACCGACTGTCCCTTCGAGTCCTGCAAGGTGAACTCGGTGAACCTGGTCGCGGTGGCGGTGGTTGGTACCCCTGCAATTTTCCCCGTGGATGGAGTCAACGTAAGCCCGTTAGGCAATGCCGGCGATCCAGTGGCCAAGCTCCAGGTGTAGGGTGGTGTTCCTCCATTAGGCGCCAGCGTCACGTTATAGTCAGCCTGGACTGTTCCAACTGGAAGAGGATCAGATGTGAGAATCGTCAATGGGCCTGATGCTGCAGGGGCAGAAGGAGCAGAAATCGTACTGACGTCTCCGCAGGCGCTCAGGGATAAGGCCACGAGTATCGGAAGGAGCACGGCCGACAGAATACTTCGATGGGAAGGATAACGTTGCAATGAATCCCCCTTGTGGCATGGATCACTTATTCAAATAGTGTCTCAAGCGAGATGTCCGGTCTGGTCAATACAGCTCACTATCATAGTTACACCATGGCCATGTTCGAGCCGCTTTCCCGGCGAGTGGCAACTCCATTCTTGTGAAACGTCGTTCGCTTCTCGTCTTTCTAATCGATAGCCTTCCATTACCAGATCCGTTTCACGTTTCACGAACGACGAATCTGCCTCCCCCCACACTCCGCAGCGCCTTGAGCATTTCAATGGAACGGGGTAGACTTCTTGCGGTCATCAATAGGAAGGCGCTAGCGTAGCGGCTTCCTCTCACCTCCCACAAAAGGCAGATCCCCATGAAGCAGTTATTCACATCCTCAATGGCCATTATGATCGGTGTGGTGCTGGCGGTTCCCCCCCACGCGTTCGGGCAGAGTGTTCCGCCGGTGGTGATGCAGAAAGTTCACGCGGCGAAGAAGCAGGTCAAGACGATCGGCATGGAGGAGTATCGCAAAGTCGTGGAGAGTCCGGGTGATGCGCTGATCGTGGATGTGCGCGAGCCGAACGAGTTTGCCGCCGGGCATGTGCCGGGGGCGATCAACATTCCCCGCGGAGTTCTCGAATTCCAAATCTGGAAGCAGGTGGGCTTTCCGGCTAACCCCGACCTTGGGCGAAATGTGATCCTTCAATGCCAAAGCGGCAACCGCGCCTCACTAGCCGCCCAGTCGCTAGCTGAGTTGGGATTCACACACACAACTGCGGTGGTGATGCCCCTCGAGGACTGGCAACAGGCCGGCCATCCGTTTGTGAAGTAGGCCTTCGCCGATACGTTGAAGAGACCTCCGGAAGGGAACGAGAGGCGACGACAGTCTATTTGACTATCGGTTCAGCACTCGGTGGAGTCATTCCTGAATCGACGGCCGCTGAACCGCGGTCTGCTGAACCTCCGGCATCGGCAATCGGCCTTCCGCCTCTTTGCACGTCGTCCAGGGATGCAGCGCGGCGCCGACACCGGCTCCGGCCATGGCCACCGGAATCGACACGATAAACAGCGGAACTCCGATGCCGTACCCGACCCATTGCAGCGCCACACTCCCACGATCCTGACCTGCTTCAACGACGCGTTCGGCCGGGTACAAAGGGAACGTGCCGTACTCACTCCCGAGGCTGGCACTCTCAGCCAGAGACCGGCAGCGGGCGTCGCTCAGCGAAGGCGACAGAAGCATCGCGACCATCAGCAGTATCCCATACACCTTCATGCGTTCCCCCTCCACACAATCCATAACCCGCACCAGATCATGATGCCCTCACCTGTCACATAGTTTCAGCAACCGGCCATGACCGCCTCTTTGCAAACAGCAAACCTAATTTCACAAAGGATTGGAGAGATCGAAGAAATGCAGCCGGATGCAGGCCAATCGCTTATTTCTCATTCATCGCGGAGCCGACGTCCACGCGACTTCTCATTCCATGAGTGTTTTCGCTCAACCCGCACAGTGCGGATATGACCATCTTCACAGGTGGAAAGCGAACGGCCGATCAGGGTTGTCTTGCAGGAGCAGTCAGCTGCCGAACGGGCGCCGTGCAGAAAGACGAGACTCTCCGCACGGCTCACGGCGGTTACTTCATTTTTCTGGGGTCTTGATACACCATGAGATGCGCATACGGGGTGCCCTCAAACATGATGTAGACTCCTGACGGGTTCGGCGCGACCGGCAGCTTCGTGCCTGCGGCATCAAACGGCCACATGAGCATCCAGTGTGGAGGTTCGGAGACATTTTTCGCTCCATCTGCCGACATCACCACTTGGCCGCTTTTTTCAAAGTGCGAACCGCCGCGGGCCATATAGGCGATTCCCGGAACTGTGTTCGTCGGCTTCTGGGCGTTATTCATCAAATCAGTCATCCATTGCTGCGCAGCCGCATCCATGCACATCGGATCCGGAGCCGGCAGGTTCAGGACCGTAGGAATGCACGTGAAACCGTTGGCGCTCTTTCGCGCTTCGGTCAGCTTTCCATCCGCACCGAACACCATCACGCCGGCGTCTTTCGAAATGAGCGGCGTCGCCGCGCTCAACGCGAGGGCGGCCTGTTCCTGCACAGACATGGCTTTGACTTCCTTCACGGAGGCCCCCTGCTTCGGCGCTTTATCCGCCGCGAGGACGACGGCCGGTATGGCGAGACAACAGGCAACCATACCGGCAAACAACATTGGCTTACTCATCGCACCCTCCTTGGTTAAAGATATGATGACGTACGGAGGAGATCATGCCGGCAGACCAGGAACAGGAAGCCTATCGATACAAACCGCACCAGCGAAGCGCGGCGCCGAGCGGGACTTGAGCCCTACTGCTCATAATTCTCGACGATCTCCGGCGGGCGAATTCCCGCCTCGTTCGGATCAAGCCCGACGTCGCGAAGTGCTCGTCGCTGGCGCAAGAGATCCCAGCACTGATCCAGTTCGACCCTGACTTGCGCCAGCCGCTTCCGATCAGCTTTGGGATGCGCTCTAAGCTCGTGCAATTGGTGCTCTTCTTCGACCAGGCGCTGAATGTGAGTGAGGACCGGCTGATCTTCGATTTGATTCTCCACGAGAACCTCCTCCAGCCCGGACGTAGTCGGCATGAATATGTTTTGATCGTACGCCCCCACCAACTTTCGGTCAACTGACGCGGCGACCCATTTGATGACTGGAGAAATCAGACCAGTCGTGCCGTTCACCTTGTCCGAAAGAGTGCGGTCGGCAATGTCGAAGGGCTCGCCGAACGTGGAATTCAAGGGAGGCTGGAGAAGTCGCAGGCCGATCGCCAGTGCGTCCTTGACGAGGGAATAACTCTTGGCAGCGTCTATCCGATTGAGGATTCTCTGTCCCTCTGATGAATCCTCCTCAATGATTACTTATTAGTCAACTCGCAAGGAACAATGGCCTCTGCGAGCTCTTCGAAATGAGTGCTCCATTCCAGCAGCGGCCTGATCAAACCGGGTATATGCCCTCCGATGTTCCCGCGCGCAGAATTGCCTTGCTTACTTTCCACCACTTGGAACATCACAGCCTCGTGTTCCTCAATATCAACCTCCCTCGTTTGCAAGGTTCGGCAAAACACGCTGACAAAATACGTTCCCTCAGTGAGCAAGTGACCGGGCACGGTTCCCTGACTCATATACTTTCCGATAGTTCGAGGACAATCTCTCCAAGCGCTATTAACCTCATACGCCAGGAACAGCAGATCGCCCTTTTCATTGAACAGTCCGAAATGAGGGGCGAGAATGAGACCTGGTTGAAGCACCTCGTATTCCAACTCCACACTGAACGGCCTGCTGATGTCGATGACATTGGCAATCGCTCTGTGATCATTGTGAATGCGTACGGCACGAATCCTGACAGCATCATTTCCAGGAGCACTCGCCCGGTCATACCACTCCCTTGCACTGGACGCATGAATCCCGCCATGCAGGTACTTGCTGACGACTTCTCCTGTCGGCCCATCGGCAACCAAGCGTCCTTTGTCCAAAAGGATCGCTCTATGACAGAGCCTCGTAACCGTGGGAAGGTCATGAGAAACTACAATCACAGTCCTTCCTTGCTTCCCCATCTCCTGTATCTTACTCAAGCATTTCTTCTGAAACTCCCCGTCACCAACCGAGAGCACCTCATCCACAATTAGTACTTCAGACTCTAAATGTGCGGCGACGGCGAAGGCGAGCCTGACATACATGCCGCTTGAATAACGTTTGACCGGCGTATCGAGATACTTTCCAATCCCAGAGAACGCCACAATCTCATCAAATCGCGCGTCAATTTCTTGCTTTTTCATCCCCAGGATAATGCCGCTCAAGTAGACGTTGTCACGTCCCGACAGCTCGGGGTGAAAGCCGGTACCGACTTCGAGCAGTGTCCCGACCCTCCCGAATATTTCGACGCGGCCGCTCGTCGGCTCAGTGACACGCGATAAGATCTTCAACAGGGTGCTTTTCCCTGCCCCGTTCCTTCCGATAACGCCCACGACCTCTCCACGCATAATTTCGAATGAGGCATCCTGTAACGACCAAATCGCTTCTTGGCTCGTCTCCCTAGGACTTCTCCAGATATTTCTGAACGATTCATGAAGCCGTTCGGATAGCGTTTGGCTGCTCTCTGGTCTCACCGTAATGGTGTATTGCTTAGACAGCCGCTCAACTTTCACCGCAATCTGATCCTGTGCTACCGGCTGTTTCTGCTTTACACCGCCAGATGGAGCGAGAAGGCTCTTCATACCGTTTAGGTAGCTCCAAATCCGTTCTCGAGTCGCTTTGGAAAGTAGTCGGCGAGCAACCGGACTGATGACCTCAATGATACGCCAGACCACGCGGGTTTTATACCGAAGCATCTGCGTCTTAAGCCTGGCGAGCCTGGGATACCTATAGGGGTGCAGGGCTTCTCTCAACGCGATCCACACGCGGGCATCCCGGACATGATGGTGACGGCAAAAGTCTTCTGCCCATTGCAGGAATCTTCCTCTCGCATCGTAAGCTTGATTCAGCTTCACAGCTTGAGCACAACTCGAATCCGAGTGTTTCCGATACTTGTACCACACCCGACTCGACGCATAGACGAGGAACCGTAAACAGAATTTGACCCTGAATACCTGGTCCTCATACATACCTCTGAATTTGTCTTCGAAGCCGCCGACCGCTCGAACCAGCGCCGTGCGGAACAAATTGCCAGAGGGAGTAGCACTCTCGTTACGAATAAAAGCCGCCAAAACCTTTGGGCCCTCAATTTCTACATTGGGTTCCTGATCAAGATTTTGAATGAAATCTCGACGCTGCTCATCGGAGTCTCCATTCCACCCGAACCAATGGTGCATGGGTCCATAGACCATTCCCACTTCCGGATGATCCTCCAGCAGTGCCACCTGCTCTCTCAGTGCTTCCGGAGTTAAGACATCGTCACCGTCTAGAAACAGCACATACTCACCCTGCGCATGCGTGAGTCCCAAATTACGTGATGCGCTCATCCCCCGGTTGACATGCCTCTCGTGCTCAAGATAGCGGATTTTGTGTGGCAGCCGCCATGCCGCGACTTTGGCAATGTCGGTACTGCCGTCCGTGGAACCGTCATCCACTAGAAGTAACTCCCACGTGTCACAGGTCTGGGACAAAACGCTATCTACCGCTTCTTGAAGGTACAGCGCTTCATCCAAGAAAATCAGAACAACCGATACCTGTGGTTGCTGATAAAGAGCCCTACGGCCCATCAATGGATCCGTGACGTCTGTTTTCCATATATCGCTGCGCTCTGGATGGTGATCAGTCGGTATCATCGTGTGCTCTCCGAAGAAGGTTAGATCGCTTGGAGTTCGGTTCATTCGATAGTACTTGGGTAATAATCTCTGTTTCAGTACTGGGCTCTCCGGATCATTTTATCCTCTGGGAGAAAGCAATCTGGTCAAAAGTGCTCAGGATGTAACAATTGCGATGACTGCCCTCAAGACTCACACCCAGGCCAAGGACGTGCCATGTGCCAGTCGATGCCTTATGATGCACGCCATCAGCAATAACTGATGAGAACCTCGCGAGAAACTGAACACCCCATTCGCGACGCATGGGTGCGCTGATTCAGGCCGGGTCGTTCTCGCCTGTGACCTAAACACCCTCGCGTCTAAGACACAGACGAGACCAGACCGACTGACCAGGTCTAGCTGTCATATTTGGGGCGACTCTCTCCGCTACCGCCCGCCTGATTTCCCCGGTGGTGATCCTCCAGCAGGGGGATTGATGCTCTTCTGTGCGGGAGGCACCGCGTCAGGATTCTTCGATATACCGGGATCAAGGCTCGGTGGTTTCACCGCACCGCGGGGATCACCGAGTTTCTCCGGCATATGCTGGATACCCGGATCGCTCTTGGACGGAGCAGGCGGGACCTTGCCGGGCTCGATCATTTGTTCCGGAATAACGCCGGGGTCCGGCGCGCGACTGCCCGCCGGCGGGGACGACGGAAGTCCATCGGCAGCATAGGTCACGACAGGAAGAAAGCTCAGAATGAGAATGCTCGCAAGCTGATTCGGCTTCCCGGACCATCTTCTGAGAGCCAGTGAAGGGGAATCGTGTTCGCACATACGTGTAGACCGCATCATATTCACCTCGCTGCTTTTGCTATGTTCCGGCCCCCTGCGAGGACCCGATCTGCTATTACTTCTTTCCGCATCCCGCATGACCACAAGGACAGGGATCACCGGTTTTAGCCTCCCGACAGTTTGACGAACAGAATTCTTTCCCCGGCTCGGCCGGACAGGTACAGCCCGGGTGCGCACATAGTTTTTCCGCCATGGCATACCTCCTGAAATCGGGTCGGGATGAGCAAGGCGTCAGACACGCCTTACTCCCCGCCCCTCAGTGATCGACTCACAACGCCTTCGTCCATCCGGAGTGGACGTCGACGGAGCGGGCCCCGTCGACGCTCCCGACGAGAATCTTATGACGTGTGTTTCTTGACGATTGCTGAATCTTTAATAGCCGGATTCGTCGGGGAAAGTGCCGCCGCCTGCTTGAAGGCCGCCGTCGCCTGATCATGCTTTCCGATCTTGTCGAAACTGAGGCCCAAGTTATACTGGGCTTCAGCCGACTTCGGATCAGCCTTGACGGCTTTCTGGAAGCCTTCGATCGCGGCATCCATTTTCCCCTGCTTATACTGGGAGACGGCCTCGTCATTGTCCGCCCGGCCGGGAGAATCGGCAGTCGCCATCAGCGCTGTCTCCGACGCAGGCACCGCCTCTGCGGCACTGGTCTTCGCCGCAGGCATCGACGGCTTATTGGAATCGCACGATGCGAGGATGGGAATGAGCCCTGCGAGCATCACACTCACAACTAAAGAGACCTGTTTCACAATGCACCTCCTGTTAGACATAGATCATACGTTTTGTACATACTGGTGCACTGCGAAGCGCCTCGTCTGATCAAAAGTGCTCACTTCATCGAGAAACCGGAGAACGATACAAAGCACAACTGGTCTGCATGATTTCAAAACGCTTCTCACCCGTCATGGCTCTTCTCCTCGAAACGATCGCTCCGGCCCTGGCGTATACTCACGTGAGAAGAGCACTGATGTACTGAATAGAAAGCCCCTAGTGCCGTAGCCTTGTCCGGAATAGATGGACGGGTCAGTTGGCGATTGGCACATGCTTGCGAAGGAAGGCACAGAATGCCACACAGCGAAATACACAAGACCCACCGCATCGGATGGCTCCGTGCGGCCGTGCTTGGCGCCAACGACGGGATTGTCTCTACCGCAAGTCTCGTCTTAGGCGTGGCTGCCGCAGGCGCAAATACAACAAACATTATGATCGCAGGAGTGGCCGGTCTGGTGGCCGGCGCGATGTCGATGGCGGCGGGAGAATATGTGTCGGTGAGCTCACAAGCCGACACCGAGCGGGCCGACCTGGACCGTGAACGAAGGGAGCTCGCAACACATCCCAAGCAGGAGCAGAAAGAAATGACCGATATCTACATCGGGCGTGGACTGGATGCAGCGCTCGCCTCGAAGGTCGCGACCCAGTTGATGGCGCATGATGCCCTCGGCGCCCATGGACGCGATGAGCTGGGGATATCCGGCAAATCGGCCGCAAGACCGGTTCAAGCCGCGTTGGCATCAGCCGTCACCTTCTCAGTGGGTGCGATCCTGCCCCTCCTGGTGGTCCTTGTCGTGCCGACAGCGACGCTCATGTGGGCCGTCTCCGGCAGTTCGCTCCTGTTTCTCGCCCTCCTGGGTGCCCTGGCTGCACAGGTCGGCGGAGCCCCCGTACTCACGGCGACCGCGCGGGTGACCTTTTGGGGTGCCCTCGCCATGGCCTTGACCGCCGGAGTAGGCGCGGTGTTTGGTGTCGCCGCTTGAAAGCCCTGTCACACAGGAACTGATCCAAACCACCAGATTTTCTGGCACCAACACCGCTCTTCAACTGTTCACTATTGATCAGTTTTCAGAATTCCCACTGGATATCATAAATGTAGTGTTGCGCTTCTTGATCGCTTGCTCGTCGAGCCTTGCGGTCATATGCGGCAAGTCAGAAGGTCTACGGATTCCACTTTTAACCAGGAGGATTCAATGCACAAGGTCATGGTAGTCGCCATCGCAGTGATCGGGATGTTCTCGGGAATGCCACAGATGGCTCAAGCCGATGACGCGAAGGCCAAGATGGAAAGTATGAAAGGGGAAGTGAAGGCCAAGGGGCAAGAAGCGAAGGGCGAAACGAAGGCCATAATAGAAGAGGCCCAGGGAAATAAAGTCAGCGGAACGATGGAGCGGGCAAAAGGCAAGACCAAAGCCGCCGGCGAACGTATCAAAGGCAAGGCGAAAGAATTAAAGGCCAAGACCGAATAACACCGTCAACTCGGCATCGGCCCTTCAAGGAGCGGCGCCATTCAAGGAGGTTTCAATGAAGACCCGTCAACTCATAACAGGGACCATGAGCATGATCGCCATGTTAGGCCTGGGAGTGCAGCCCAGCCTGGCAGACTCGGAATATGGGTCCGCGCATGCGTCGGCGGGCAGTCATGGCGGTTATGAGGAAAGGATGGGCCATCATGGCCATGCGGCGGACCACCTCCGGCATATGTTAAAGCACCAGCAGGAGATCGGGCTGACCGAAGAACAGGTCAAGAAATTGAAAACCGTCGAACTGGATTACGATCGCGCGCGGATTAAGGCCGACGCGGAAATCCTCGTGGCCGAACGCGAATTACTGGCGCTGGTGGAAGATGAGAAGACCGATCTGTCCGCTCTCGAAGCCAAAGTGAAACAGAGCGAGATGCTCGAGGTTGGACTCCGGATGTCGGCATTCAAAGCCCGCCGCGACGCGCTGGCGGTCCTGACACCCGAGCAACGCGAGAAAGCCAAAGCATCACATGAAAAACGGATGCAGGAGATGCGGAGCGGTACACAGGGCTCCACGCCCCGAGGAAGCCACTAGGTCCCTACAGGAGAACCGTCGGCAGACCATTTTATAAAGCAAGGAGACACACGATGCTCGAGACGATTGCGATTGTGCTCGTAATTCTCTGGATTCTAGGCCTTGTCAGTTCCTACACCATGGGCGGATTCATTCATGCCCTCTTGGTCCTCGCGATCGTGGTCATTCTGATCCGGGTCATTCAAGGTCGCCGCGTGTAAATTCCCCGGGGACTGCACCGGTGGCAACTCTGGTCGCGGCGCGCGGAAAGGGACCGTCATGCTTTGTCTTGTGTGACACGTCACCCGCTACTCGGCGGGCTCTCTCCGCATCAATTCGTCCCTTCCGATCTTTCCGTCGCGATCGGACCCGGCGCGGCCGTCTCATTCCGGTATGTCTCCAGCAGGGTCAACGCCACCGCGACGACCAATGGTCCCGCCACGATGCCGATCAAGCCAAAAAACTGTATGCCACCGATCACACTGAAAAACATGATCAACGAGTGCACCTTCGACGCTTTACCGACGATCATATTCCGCACCAGTTCATCGATCACCACGGACAACACGATTCCCACCGCGACCAGCGCTCCCGCCTGCGTATACGCTCCCTGGATAGCCAAATAGATCGCAGCCGGAACCCAGACCAGGGCAGCACCAACGAACGGAATATAGGCCGTGATGGCCATGACCGTACCCCACAGGATCGGGGACGGTAACCCCACCGCCCAAAATGCCAACCAGCCGATGAATCCTTCAAGCAAAGCCACAATCGTATTGCCATACACAGCGCCTTTGACCACTTCGTCGAATCGCGTCAGAACCAACCGGCGCCGCTCCGACGTGATAGGCAGATTCTCCTGCGTCCAATCGACAAAGCGCTTCCCGTCCCTGAAAAAGTAGAACGCAGTCAACAGCACGATGCCGAACTCGATCGCCCACTGCACCACATTGCTCACTACGTTGGTCGACTGCTGAATCAAGAGCTTCCCGAGGTCAGCCACACCCGTTACCAGGCTCGATTGCAAATCACTCCCCGTCAACCGCTCGAGGTTCTGAAATTGCGCGACGAACCCCGCGATCACCGGGTACCGCCGCCAACCTTCCCCGACGGACTGTTCGCCCTGCTGCAGATACGTGACCAGAGAGGAGACCATCCCGGCGAGATCCTGCGCGACGAGCAGCGTCAGATAGAACAGCGGGAGCAGGAATCCGATGGTCATGATTGCGCACAGAAGAAAGGCGCTCAGCGCTTCCCGTCCGCCGGTAGCCCGGAGGACCCGGCCATAGAGCGGATACAGTGCATAGACCAGTACAACCGCCCAGAGGATGGGAGAAAATAGCGGGCTGAGGATAAGGCCAGCGAGTGCGAGCGTCCCGACCATCAACGCGATATGCGTCAGCCTGCTGGCCTTCGATATCGTCTGGTGCTCTGGTTGAGGTGGCATGTGCGAGGAATCATAGCGAAGCGCGGCAGGTTCAGCAACCTGAGGGAAGGTCCATGGGTTCCAGGCCTCCAGGAACGACGCATGAAGAATCACGCCATGCAGACCGCGTTCGTGCTATAGCTAGGCCTCAAGGACGTGTTTTCTTTACCCTGAGGAACCTATGACCGGTCATCGCTCCGATCTCAAGAGCATCGCCCGTCGTGCCATGATTGAGCGCGGCCTCTTGCCGGACTTTTCAGCCGCGGCAATGGCTGAATTAGGCCGTATCCAGACACCCGCCACGGACCAGTCCTCTTCCCTCCGCGACCTGAGAGCACTGCTGTGGGCATCGATCGACAATGACGATTCCCGGGACCTGGACCAACTCACAGTCTCCACACCGCACCCGGACCGGTCGGTGAACATCCTGGTTGCGATTGCCGATGTTGACGCGCTCGTCACGAAAGATTCCGCCCTGGATGCGCACGCCCGGCACAATACGACATCGGTCTATACCTCCGGCGATCTCTTTCCCATGCTGCCGGAAAAACTCTCGACGGATCTGACGTCGCTGGGCGAAGGGCAGGACCGTCTCGCGCTCGTCGTGGAGTTCGTGGTCGCGCAGGATGGGGCGGTGCTCAGTTCCACGCTCTACCGGGCTCTGGTCCATAACCATGCCAAGCTGGCGTATAACGCGGTGGCCGAATGGCTGGCGGGAACCGGTCCTGCGCCAGAACGGATCACGACCGTTCCTGGACTTGACGGTCAGCTTCGTCTTCAAGATCAGGTCGCGCAGCGCCTCAAAGCACGGCGGCACCAGCAGGGCGCGCTCAGCCTTGAAACGATTGAGCCGCGAGCCGTCTTTGAAGGCGAGGTGCTGACTGCGCTCCGGGTCGAGCAGAAGAACCGCGCAAAGGAACTCATCGAAGATTTCATGATTGCGGCCAACCAGGCCACCGCATCCTACCTGAAGAGTAAGGGCGTGCCGTCGTTCCGTCGCATCCTGCGATCGCCTGAGCGCTGGCAGCGGATCATCGAGGTCGCGGCGCGCTGGGGCGAATCCTTGCCGGGGGAACCCAACGCACAGGCACTCGAAACGTTCCTCGTGAAACGGCGGCAGGCCGATCCCCTCAGATTTCCGGATCTCTCCCTGGCGATTGTGAAGCTGATCGGCCGGGGCGAATATGTGCTCGACCGCTCGACGGACGGCGCGCCGGAACATTTCGGACTGGCCGTGAAAGGCTACACGCACTCCACCGCACCCAACCGGCGCTTCCCCGATCTGATCACCCAGCGATTGGTCAAGGCTGCGCTGACCGGCTCGCCTGCCCCCTATCGTCTCGATGAATTGGAGTATCTGGCAAGCCACTGCACGGAGAAGGAGGACGATGCCGAACGGGTCGAGCGGCAACTGCGCAAATCCGCCGCAGCCCTCTTGCTGGAGCCGCTGATCGGACAACGGTTCGATGCCATTGTGACAGGCACCTCCGACAAGGGTACCTGGGTTCGGCTGCTTGAGCCGCCGGTGGAAGGGAAACTGACGACGGGTGCGAACGGACTTGATGTGGGAGACACCCTGCACGTACAACTCGTGAGCACAAACGTTGAACGCGGGTATATCGATTTTTCCCGAGTCGGAATGTGAGTGCATGCTCAAGCCATTCTGCAGGATCCTGGCAGAAATGCCTGATGCCAACAGTAGAACGGGCACGAAGGGAAGGGACGAGAAGTCACTGCTTCAGCACGCATTTTTCGTACAAGTCTTTCATCCTGGCTGCGGGATCGTATCGTGCTTTGAGCCTCCGATACGCTGGTTCATTGAACAACTGCCAGAACTCTTCGCGAGAATAGTACGCATTAGAGTAGAGAGATTTTTTGCCGTGCAGCTCCCGAACCTTGGCTTCGACTTTCTTGTCGAAATACCCGTCCTCATGATCGGTGCTCACAGCATCCCAGAATCCGAAGTTGACGTAGAGCTTCCCGGGTGTCATCGGATATAACGGGTACGAGGCAGACGGATCATCGGCCATGACCGGACAGATCCAGACAGGCTTGATGCCGATCTCCCGATTGAAAAACCCGGCAAACTCCGCCGCATGCTCAAGCGGGATTTCGACGTCTTGAATCACGGCCTCCTGCCGACCGGTCAGCGCCTTGGCCACCCGCTGCGCAAAGGGTGAACGGTTAAACCGGCTGCGCAGCTTCCAATACACCGTGGAACAGAGACGCTTCCTGCCCCAGAGCCACCTCACCACAGGATACTGGACGAAGAAGTGCTTTGAGCACCAGAACCAGTCGGTATCCCATCGCCACAGGTAGTCGTGGATCGTCAGATAATCGACGGTCTTCTGCTGGATTGATCGATAATAGATATGGCGATAGGTGTAATCGCTGAGCCATTCGGCCCGGTCGACACACTCGCCCGTCGTGATATAGAGCTCGTGCTCCTCGAACATCGTACCGTCGACGAAATCCACCTGCCTGTCCCGGCATACAAGCCCCAGTGCGTGAAAATAGCTATTCAGATCTGAGTATCGCTCGTGCCGGAGCTTGACGAATTTCTTGACGGGAACAAGCTGCACGTTCACTTTGAGCGCATAGCCCAACGTGCCATAGGAGTTGGCAAAACCAAAGAACAGATCTTTGTGTTCATTGTCTTTGGTGGCGATGACGACCGTGCCGTCGGGTAGGAGGATGTCAATTTCAAGAATCGTTTCGTGTACAAAGCCATGCGTGAACGAGGAGGACTCAATCCCCACTCCAGCCAAGGCTCCGCCGATGGTAATCGACTTGAGCTGGGGCACGACGGCCGGCATCAACTGGAACGGCAGCGTTTCACGAACCAGGTCATCGTAGGTCGTCATTCCTTCGACCTCGGCAACCCGCTCGTCCGGATCAATGCGAATCACCTGATTGAAGTGACGCACATCCAGCTTGTGCCGCGGCTCTGGAGTTCGTTGCCGGAACAGATTGGAGGTCGTCTTTTCGAGGGCGAGGGTTCCGGTCTGATTTGAAGTACGAAGGAATTGGGCGACTGCCTCCCGCTTTCGAACATACTCGTCAGGCGAGATCATGACCGTTACCGGACCGATTCATAGCCACCCAACAGGCCATGCTTTGACATGACAATCTGCCAGAGATGGATGGTGCGGGCGCGGAACGCCCCCGCGAGAGACAGCAGGTAGTAGCGCCACATCCGGAAGAACCGCTCGTCGAAGGTGGAGTCCCATTCCCCCCGATGCCGATCGACATTCTCCTGCCATGCCAACAATGTGCGGTCATAGTCGGGGCCGAAATTATGCCAGTCTTCCATGACGAAGAGTCCGTCCATCGCGGCGCCCAGTTGCGCCACCGAAGGTAGCATCCCGCCGGGAAAGATATATTTATCGAACCACGGATCGCTGGTGCTCACCGAGGCATTGTTGCCGATGCTATGGACCAACACCAACCCATGCGGCTTCACGGTCCGCTGAGCCACCTCCATGAGCGTGCGGTAATTCTTAAATCCCACGTGCTCGCAAATGCCAATGGCGGCAACTTTGTCGAATTCCCCGGTCGCTTCACGATAGTCGCTGAGCCGGATTTCAACAGGAAGCCCGGCACACCAACGACGCGCATAGGCCGCCTGCTGCTCGGAAATATTGTAGGCCACCACCGAACAACCATAGTTAGTCGCGGCAAAACGGGCGAATCCTCCCCACCCGCAGCCCAGCTCCAGCACCCGTTCGCCCTTCTTGAGCTGTAGTTTGCGACAGATCAAATCCAGCTTGTGCTCCTGTGCCTCCGCCAGCGTTTGTGCCTTCTTCCAATAGCCACAGGTATATTGCATGTGCGGGCCGAGCATCTGTTCGTAAAACTCGTTGCTCAGGTCATAGTGACATTGCGCAACCCGTTTCGAGCGCGCCTTATCCTGCATATTGAAGAGGCGAGCCTTGAACGTATTCAGGAGGAGGTGCTTATCGTGTACGGCTTTGTCGAGTTCGGCAGAGTCAACCAGGAAAAAGAACTCGTCCAGTTGCTTGGCATCCCACCAGCCGTCCATGTAAGACTCCCCGAGTCCGAGCGAACCCTCGGCAAGGACACGCGTATAGAAGCGCTCATCATGAATCATGATATCCCCGGACTCAGGGCCGCCAATGTGCACGCGGGCTCGTTCGAGTAATTCCTGAATCGTATGCTGTGGGTTCATATCGAGGTCCTCACTCATCCCGCCTCGAAGATGGTGCGCGGGTATACGTCACACCGGTGCTGACTCGCGTGAAGCCCGAGCGCGCATGGATGACCGCACGAGAAGATTGACCGCGCGACTGAACGGCCCCGAAGTACTTAGCTGCCGGGAGCGTAGATATTGGCCTTGATGTGATCGGGAGGGGTTCGAAGATCCCACACAATCCGAAACCAGGAGAGCAGGATCAAGAGATAGTAGGAAAAATCCACCTCCCACCAGCGCCACCCCTGATTGACCGATGACTGATAGTAGTGATGGTTGTTGTGCCAGCCTTCTCCGCAACAGAGGATCGCCAGGATGAAGCTGTTCCGGCTTCCATCGCGGGAGTCGTATCGCACACGTCCAATGATGTGGGTCAGGGAGTTGATGAAGAAGGTGCAATGATAGAGCACGGTCGTGGAAATAAAGAATCCCCAGACGAGACCGGGAAATCCCCACACCATATAGATCAGCAGCGCATACAAGAACGGCGGCACATAGTGAAACCGGTTGAGGAGGCGCAACTCCGGATACTTCACCAAGTCTTTCACAATGGCGAACTCAGTGCGATCGTATTCGTTGGTCAAGAGCCATCCGACATGGGAATACCAGAACCCTCGCTGCACCGGGGAGTGGCGATCTTGTTCCTGGTCGGAGTGCTTATGGTGATGCCGATGGTGGGCAGCCCACCACAACACCCCCTTCTGCGCCGACGTCATCGCAAGCACAGCCAAGAGAAACTGAAAGACCCGGCCCGTTTTATAGGAACGATGGGAAAAGTAGCGGTGGTACCCTGCCGTGATGGCCAACATCCTCAGGTAATAGCTGGCAATGGCCAGCACAATGAGCTCAACGCTGACTCCGGTCTGAATCGCCCACAGGCCCATCAGGTGAACCAGTATGAACGGAATCGCGGTGGCCCATTGAATGGTCGCCGATCCCGATTGCTGAGTGATGGACTCGCTGGACAAGCTATTCATAAGTCGCTCTCATCGTTCACCGCCCTCTTCACACATTCGTGTAGGGTTAGAAAGGTCGACCGCGGTAAGCGCCGCTATTGTACTTTATCGGACGGAGTCTGAAAAGGAGGTAATGTCACGGGAAGAAAAATAATTAGCCTGCCCTAAAGGGCGGTTAAAAGTGATCCGTTACTCATTTTACGGCCTACGTTTCGACAGCGACCACATGCCGCTCACTCAACCCTCCGGTCCACCCCGCACGCGGCATGAGAATACACATCTTTTATGACTCATTCAGCGGCAGCGCTCGTGGGAGAACGGTACCACAATCTCCATCCCAATATGAGCGCCAACATATCGCTTGACCTCATGTGTCTTCAAGCACAGTATATATAGAAGACGTTTCTGCCTCGCCGACTGTTTGATCCATCGCGCGGCCCGCGCCTTTCTTATGCGATTGATGCTCCAGTCTCCGCCGCCCGAACGCCAGCAGCACTTGTAGTGCTTTTCCATATCCCTGATGCGCTCTGCTTTCTCTACATGCCTTCGACGCACGGGACGCCCTCCGGAGATTGAAAGGCCTCACCATGCAGACCATAACAGGCAGGCTATTCCAGATACACATTGTCCGAAGATGACAGGCTCATGAGGAGATATCGCGATGGCACAGCAAAGACCCATTACCGGCCGGATACTCGAATTCCTTGAAGGTTCGGCAGAATACGAATTCGAAGCCTTAGTCGCCCGCTACCCTGAATTCACCTGGAACGAGTTCTTTCAAGAAGTCGGTCGCTTAAGCCGAGCGGGGCAGATCATCATTACGAGAGGGGTAGGAGTTTTTACCATCAAACAGACGGCGGCGTAAGCATGTAGCGGAGAGGATCCCATGCCCAGAGACCGTCGCCCGGCGTAGAGCTAGTCGCCACCTCCTCCCTCTCCTCGCCGCTCATCCAGCTGCGCGGCGCGACCGGCCTATGCCGGGCCTGACGCAACGGAGACGGGATTTCGCTCGCGCCTTGCTGTAGAATACGTTTTGATCAAGTCGCGGTTCACTTCGAGGCGCGCATGGCAGCGGACTACCGGCCTCAACGGAAACAAACCCCTCGCGAACAGGCGCTCAAACTCTTCCCCTGGATCTGCGCCCACTGCGGACGCGAATTCGACGGCAAGAAACTGAGCCAGCTCACCGTCCATCATAAGGACCATAACCATCAGAATAATCCGCCCGACGGAAGCAACTGGGAATTACTCTGCCTCTATTGTCACGACAATGAGCATCAGCGGTATCAGGCCGTTGATGCGCCCGGAGAGGCCATTCCAGACCCGCAGCAAAATCCCCCGTCACCCTTCACGCCTTTCGCACGCCTCGCAGCTCTACTGAAGCGCCCCACCTAGTCCAATGGAAACAAGCGCCCGCGCACAGCGCCTTCGCAACTCTGACACGCGACGCTCTTCTAAATCCTGACAGCGCCACACGAAAATCTCCCCCTCCTGCAGACTCCAAGAGATGAATGCCCTGCCATAGATGCAGTAGACTGATTGCACCAAGCCTATCTGTCTCCTGAACCAACATTCTCTCATTGGAGTCCACATGCCGCACGTGCTGATCATTCATGAAGTCGAGGACTACCAGAAATGGAAAACCATTTTCGACCAGGCGGCCGGCATCAGAAAGACTGCCGGAGAAATCCGCTATCAGCTGCTGCGATACGACACCGACGCCAACCGTATCGTGCACTTTTCAGAATGGTCGTCATTGGACAACGCTCGTCGCTTCTTCGAATCACCGGAGTTGGTCGAGATCAGAAGGAAGGCAGGAGTCAAAGCCCCGGACTTTCTCTACCTGCGTGAAATCGAGCACGGCCTGCTCTAAATGGGAATCGGTCACGTCACTACCCCTATCATGAGACTACAACCAGGAGGGAACAGTCATGCGGTTTGTCAAAGTGAATGACGAAGAACGTACCGGTGAGGTCGCAATCAATCTGGATCTCGTCCGTGAGGCCCACTTTGGTGGAGGATTATTGCATCTCTATTTTGAGCGGAGCTCGTCCGCGCAGGATGACATGACATTCACCGGCGAGAATGCGCAGAAGATCTGGGCTGCTATGGGATAGCCCACGAGGCAGAGGAATGGGTCGAGAGTCACCTTTGAAGACAGATCATCCGCATTCAGACGATAGCGGAGCCTCCGGCGATAAGGAAATATCCTGTGTTATAGAACATATGGAGAGCGATAGGAGGAACCACCGACCCCGACCGATCGCGTAGGACTCCAAAAACTAGAGAAGGAAACAGTATTAGCAATGCCCAAAGAAGCGAGTGTGTCGGGATGTGGGCACCGATGAAGAAGATCGACGTCAATAGATTCGCTAGGCTTATCCCAATGACCGTTCGCCTTCCCCAGGCACGACGCACCAGAACTCCTTGCAAACATCCCCGGAACAAGAGCTCCTCGACAATCGGCTGCCACACCGCAGCCATCAGGAACCCCACAGACAAAATGCGCGGCCAGGGTAACGGCTGAACTGCCACCAGCAAGGGGAACACACCAAAGAAAGCCGTTCCTACGGCCAGGCTGGAGAGAAAGGCGGAGGAACGATAAAACCCCTTTACAGGCTTGCGCCCCAAGAGCTCATAGAGAACTGATGCAACAGAAGCCATGGACGCACTGACATCTCGACGAGGCTCCAGAGGGTTACCTGGAGACCTCGGCGGGATAATGACAGAAGAGTGGGGTCTCACATCAGCAATCCCGGCTTCGAGCTCTCCAACACAACGCACCGAGCGTCAGCAGAAGTAGGCTCGGCATGAAGGCATCATTCGAGCCCACCGGCGCAATCGTACAGCCTCCGCCACCACCGGAAGAACCTTGAGAGCCCCCGCCCCCTGATGAAACCGGACCGTCAAACAACGCGGTCACGGTGGCAGCCGTATTGACGGCGCAGGGACCGACTCCCGTACAACCACCCCCGCTCCAACCAGTAAATGTAGAGCCGGAGTTTGCGGTCGCCGCAAGAGTCACAATAGTGCCATCCTGGAAGTTACCGTTGCAGGTCGCACCACAGTTAATTCCAGCCGGTGTTGACGTGACTGTTCCTGATCCGGCTCCCACCGTTGCCACCAAAACATTGAAGGTATTCGGCGGCGGAGGAAGTGTGAAGGTTGCTGTCACCGTCGCATCCCCGGTGACCTGACAAGTTCCAGTACCGACACAATTGCCCCCGTTCCACCCGGAGAACACAGACCCGGCGGCAGGGGTCGCGGTAAGCGTTACTGTCGTGCCTTGGCTGAATTGATCCGTACAGGTCACTCCGCAGTTGATACCCCCACTATTCCCTTGCGGCGCAGACGTCACGGTTCCGCTTCCGGCCCCGCTCTTGGACACCGTCACAGTAAACGGTGCCGGCGGCGCCAACGTGAAGGTGGCTGTCACACTAGCGGTCGTGGACAATGAGCACGTACCGATACCGGTGCACCCGCCCCCGCTCCATCCGGAGAACACTGATCCGGCCGCAGGAGTAGCCGTCAGCGTTGCGCTCGCTCCTGCGGGAAACTGGAAATTGCAGGTAGCGCCGCAGTTGATCCCGTTCGGTGCCGATGTGACCGCCCCCAAACCAGTCCCCGCCTTATTCACAGTGACGGCAAACGTGCCGATACTATCGAGCGCCGCGCGGGCATTGAGTCGGCGACCCGTCAGCGTCTTACCGGCCAGCGCGGGGAGCACATCGCCGGTATTGATGATGGCATTGCGGATCTGCGCCACGGTTAAGGTTGGATTGGCAGACAGGAGGAGCCCCACGACACCCGTCACGTGCGCCGTGGCCGACGACGTGCCGCCCAGGAAACCATAGTCCGTCACTCCAGAGGGGGGACCCGACACGCAGTCAACACGCAGGTTGTCAAGATACGCACCGTCATCTGTGCCAGCAGCGTCCGAGAAAAAGTTGATCCGGAAGCGAGCGGACAGGTTGTCATCGCGTATTTCTTCCAGGGGACGGCTCCTGAATAAGCCGGCCGAGGAGGAGGTAAACTTGTTCCCGATTGTCCAGGTTGTGCCTCCATCTCCGGAAGCCTGCACCAGGATACCGTCACCATTGCCGGCAGAAGCCAGGCGCACATCGCCGATCAGCAGACAGCCATGTCGACTAGCCGTACTAAAGACCGGACCCGTGGCAAATGAATTGGTACTGTTTAAATAGTTGCCCCCCGGACTGTCCGTGAGGCTGTATGGAGGACTTACAGCTTGCGCATCGGTGAAGGCCCAACCATTATTGGTACCACTGAAGATATACCCAAGCCCGCCTGGGTTCGAATCAAATGTGTGTAAAAGGATGTTGGTCACATTCTGCGTCGGATAGGTCGTATAGGTTTCTTCAGTCCCCGGCGCTGCGATTTGAACGGATGTCGCGCCAAAGCTCGAAAAATACGACAGGCCGTCGTTCTGGTTCGTCGCAGCCACCGCGATGACGTTCGGCAGAGCAGGCCCGCACGGAGTCGCCACGCTGTACTGCGCCGGGTACCATGGCACCAGATCGTTGTCCTGAGCATCGTTACCGGCTGCAGCAAGGACCATAATGCCCGCCGCGTTGGCGGCACTCAGCATGTTGTATTCTGCCTGACTGCACGCTCCCCCAAGCCTTCCAAAACTCGCATTGATTACGCGGGCGCCCTTTGCAATTGCATAGTTGCCTGCAGGAATGAACCCGGCGGCTGTCACGTGTTCAAACGCTACCCCGCTTCCCGCTTTGAGAGCCATGAGTTTTGCTGTCTGCATGACGCCGGTTATGCCGAGACTATTATTCCCCGCCGCTGCCATAGTGCCTGACAACGCCGTCCCATGCCCCAGCATGCCAGTGGGAAAGTGCACTACGTCCATCGGGTCGCTATCGTTATTGGAAAAGTCATACCCATAGTAATCATCCACGTAACCGTTTCCGTCGTTATCAATACCGTCATTCGGTATTTCTCCAGGGTTTGTCCACATATTAGGCGCAAGGTCTGGATGGTCGTAGGCGATTCCTGTATCTATGACGGCGATAATGACGTTTGAACTACCGGTGGTAATGTCCCAGGCTTCAACCGCATGAATGTCGGCGCCAGCAGTACCCGTCACACCTCGAACCGTCTGGCCCGTGTTATGAAGCCCCCATAACTGGCTGAACAGCGAGTCATTGGGAATGCCTGCGAGTTCATAGATATAGTTTGGTTCGGCATACTCGACCGCGGGGTCTTGCCGATAGGTCGCAATAGCAGCTTCGACTGAGACTCCTTTCCCCAGCTTGAGATGATGCAACCGATGGGAGCCTCCGATGAACGACTTTATCGCCTGCGTGCCAGTCTTTGTCTCGGCAGCTGCAATGGTGGCAGCCGATGCTCCGTCGCGGAACTTGACGATCACTTCTCCGTCCTTGTAGCGGGCATGCATTTTCTGACCGCCAGAAATGGCCGTGAGGCCCTGATCTGGTCGAGTGATGCGAGTAGTTTCTGCATTGGCCCAGACACACCAGAGCGCGGAAAGTGCTACGAGCGAGTATAGGCCTACCCTCGTCACATGTTTTCTCCGCCAATAATTACCGACGATGTCCTTGGAACCAGACCATAACCTTCGCCTCACCATTGTCGATCCCCCAAACTGTCTCGGAATGATTGAAACTCACTTGTCGAAAGAAGAGAGCCCTACTCTCGCAACCAGCCGGATGCATCGGTTAACCAACCACTACAGAAACAGTCGTCCACGATAGGAGACGCCCTACTTCAATTGCTCTCAAACGTTTCGAAGAGTACCAACGTTGCTAATAGGTTAATACCCCTCTTCCGGGGAGACGAAGCCTCTCCAAGAGAGGGGGGTGCTGCAAGGACATTCTCGAGAGACGTCCCCCCATGAACAGGAAGACACCTGCGTCTTCCTGAACATCATGAGCTATCCGCCTCGCTTTTCTGGGCAAGAAGCCCTTAACAGCCAAAAACTTGCCCGCGTTCGTCAATAGTCCTGTGTCGTGAATCCAAGCATCGCCTCACAGTCTCCCCTTATCCTAGACTGTTCAGGCCTGTTCGCGATTGTCACTGCGTATGCAACTATCTGAATAGATTGCCTTTATCCACCGAGTCCGACCGCCATTACCTCAACCCACGATTTGAGAACAGCCCAACAGGCCTTCCTTTCCAGCGGTTTACGGCAATTTTTCAAGTGCTACATTTAATAGTGAACCCTGAGCTTATGCCTAAGAAAAATGCAGCTACCCTGGCGACTCATCCTCACGCTTATATTGATAGTCCCCGCCTCGCTCGTGTGGGGCGGAGAGGGATCGATGCCCGACCAAACCCTCGCGAAATGGAGCGCGCTGTTTTCTGATCCAACGACTCAGACCGATCTCAAACCTGCCTCCCCTGCCCTCTACCAAACCAGCCTGACATCGACATACTTTGCTCCTCCGCCCACGGTAACCGCCACGCGGCTGCAGACCCTGACGCCGGAAACGGAACAAGCTCGCACCCATGGACTCCTCTCGTCGATCAACCTACTCAATGGCCTGATTGTGACAGAAGCGGAAATGGCAAAAAGTGAGGGTGGGGCGACCTGGCTGCAGAACAAAATCCCCGGGGATACTCGAGACGACGCATCCGGCCAGATGCTGCGCCTGGGCGTCACCGGCACGGCAGGTTCGGTCCGATACGGCGTGCTCTACCGTTCCGCCGGGCAAGCCTTCATCAATGGGCCGGATCAGGCGACGCGTGAAGTCTGGGGGGAATGGAAGTCCGGACGGACAACACTACGAAGTGCCCTAGGCCAGCAATGGAATAACGTAACCGGGGACACCACGAGGAGCAGGCTGGGACACACCTACGGCCGATTAGGACTCGCCTGGAAGAGTCCCGGCTTGCCTGAGTTCATGCTGACCTACTCAAACACGGGTATCAGAAGTTCCGCGGAGCCGCTCGGAGTGGCGCCACAACGAAACCATACCCACACCCTCGAAGGGGCCCTGGCCTACACCGGTGCCGCCTGGAACGCTCGACTCGCCTCCGCCTATGTTCTCGGCAGCGATCTACAGCGCAACGGAGCAGAGAATACCGTTCGCATGCAAACGTTCACCGCCGCGATTCGGCCCTTGAACACCCTCACCATCACGCCAACGCTGGCGTACCGAGAGGAACTTCAAGATTGGTCGGGCACCAGAATCGAATCACCCTCCGCATCCGTGGCGGTTCAGTACCGGCACAATCAACGCATCTGGCTGAGCGCTGCGGGCAACTATACCAGTGCCCATTCAAGCGACGGACTGATCGACACCCAACAAGTCGGCGGGAAGGGCATCCTTGCCTGGGACCTGCAGCGCTCGCAGGCATGGGCCACGCTGCTGTCTTTCGAAGCCGGCTATAACCGCCTTACGAACAATGCGTCCCCGTCAGCCGATGTCCAAGACATCTCCGGCATTATCAAGCTGATCCTAGCCGCTCACTAACCCCGCTCGATCACCCCGGCCTGCCATACGGAGGGGTGGACCAAACCGACTCTGACCACGTAGAATGCGCGACCGGTTTTCATTGACGGTTCCGTCTCCGACGTTGCAGAGACACCGGCAGGGGCTCATCTACTATTGCAATGACTATAAAGGGGTTGTCATGAGTGTGAAATGTGGAATCGTCGGGCTGCCCAATGTGGGCAAGTCTACCTTGTTCAATGCGCTGACCAAGTCGGGGATCGCCGCGGAAAATTATCCGTTCTGCACGATCGAGCCGAATATCGGCATCGTAGAAGTCCCGGATGCGCGCATGCAGGCGCTGGCGGATATCGTCAAGCCGCAACGCATGCAATATGCCACCACCGAATTTGTGGACATCGCCGGATTGGTGGCCGGCGCCTCGAAAGGTGAAGGGTTGGGAAACCAATTCCTCGCAACGATTCGTGAAACCGACGGCATTGTCAATGTCGTGCGCTGCTTCGAAGACGACAATGTCATTCACGTGTCCGGCAAAGTCGATCCGCTGTCCGACATCGGAACGATTGTAACCGAGCTGGCTCTCGCCGACCTCACCACCGTAGAAAAAGCTCAGGAGAAGAACCTGAAAGCCGTCCGCGCCGGCGACAAAGACGCTGCGAAGCTGGGCGAATTGCTCCCGCTGGTCGCCGCCTGCCTGAACGAAGGCAAACCGGCGCGCACGATGAAACTGGACCCGGCGCAACGCGCCTTGCTGAAACCGCTCTGCCTGATGACGATGAAGCCGGTGATGTACGTGGCCAATGTCTCGGAAAAGGGCTTCACGAACAATCCCCTCCTGACCCGCGTGGAGGAATATGCCGCGAAAGAAGGGGCGCCGGTCGTGGCGATTTGCGCCGCGCTGGAGTCAGAGATCGCCGTGCTCTCGGATGAAGAAAAGAAAGAATTTCTCGCCGACACCGGCATGACGGAACCGGGGCTCAACCGTTTGATTCGCGCCGCGTATCAACTCTTGGGCTTACAGACCTACTTTACGGCTGGCGTGAAGGAAGTACGTGCCTGGACCATTCATGTCGGCGATACCGCCCCGCAGGCCGCCGGTGTCATCCACGGCGACTTCGAAAAGGGCTTTATTCGCGCCGAGGTGATCGGTTACGACGACTATATCGCCTGCAAAGGAGAAGCGGGGGCGAAAGAAAAAGGCAAGATGCGGCTGGAAGGCAAGGAGTACGTCGTCCAAGACGGCGACGTCATGCACTTCCGGTTCAATGTCTAGCCCCGACCATGGAACAGCCGCCGCCCACGTCTCATCCGCGCGATCCCTTGCACGGGATCACACTGGAAATGATCATCACCCAACTGGTCGAGCGCCACGGGTGGGAAGAATTGGGCCGGCGGCTCCCCGTGCGCTGTTTCCTCAACAACCCCAGCATCAAATCCAGCCTCACGTTTCTGCGCAAAACGCCCTGGGCGCGCGAGCGGCTGGAATTGATGTACATCGTGGAACGGACATGACCCGTCGATCGAATCAGTCGGCCCTGCCGAACGACTGACACCGCCTCACGAGAAAGCACGACCACACCATGGCCCCCAACGCCACCATCTTCAAAGCCACCCTGCATATCGCCGACATGGATCGCCACTACTATGAGGATCACACCGTCACGTTGGCTCGCCATCCGTCTGAGACCGATGAACGCATGATGGTGAGATTGCTGGCTTTCGCACGACACGCACACGACACCCTTCGGTTCGGTCGCGGCATCGGCAGTGAAGGCGAGCCGGCCCTATGGCAAAAAGATCTCACGGGCGCGATCGACCTCTGGATTGAAGTGGGTGAGCCCGATGAAAAGATCATACGACAGGCCTGCGGTCGCGCAACCCGGGTCGTCGTCTATTCCTACGGCGGCAGAGGAGCCGATCGGTGGTGGGAGAAGACCGGCACTACCCTCTCTCGTTGCACGAATTTGACCGTGGTCAATATCCCGCAAGATGAAAGCCGCGCAATGGCACACCTTGCGCAACGCAGCATGGATCTCCATTGCTCTATCCAGGACGGACAGATCTTGATGGGCGATGGCACCACTGCCGTACAGATCGAGCTTGTCACCCTTCATCCGGCCGCAATCTGATCGGCCTGACCTGAAGCAAGCTCAGGCTTCGCGGAACGCGCATCTCATTCCTCCGGTCCGCCACGATGATCTTCGTCCGTATCGCAAAGAACGGCGCTACGGCCACCCGGCCCTAGGCTCCCTTTGCCTAAATCGGCTAGACTGTCCTCCTCATCTACTGGAGGTCTGTTATGAGGGCTAAGGAGGCCGATCCTTCGTCCAGCAAGCACGAACCGCCAGCCACCCCCCCTTGCACACACAGCCGCATGGTCGAGGACGAACAGACGCGCGACGGGAAGAAATCCGGTCGCCTGATCTGTATGGAATGTGGGGCCGTACTCCCCGATGCTCCGCCGATCACCTAACAGACTATAATCCACGACAACTCACTGTTCGTTCCAGAAACTTTCTAGTGCCCTCATCTCCCGCGTGATAGGCTCTCTCCTACGATGGCTGCTATGCTCTTCTGGGTTGCGCTCTCCCTTCTCATAGGATTCTCTCTCCCCGACAAAGGCATGGCCGCCACATCAGCCTACGTTCAAACCACAGAAGGCCTTGATCTCAATCGGGTACAGTTCGTCGTCTCCGCACCGCCGGAATTCACTTCACGATTGTCCCAACACGCCAGATTCCTCTTTACCAAGGCCGGCCTTCCTCTGCCCGATTCGGACGCCCAGGACAGGCCGTTCATTGCCATGCTCATACTGACGCTGATCCCTCAGTCTCTGTCTGATACCTGCCCCGGACATATCCTCTATGCCCCCTCGCTCAGACTCACCGAACCGGTGCTCATCCCGAGAAACTCGGTCATTCTAAACGATGTCACCTGGCTCGCCCACACAGGAGCTCAAGTACGAACATCTGTCACAATTGAGGATTTGGACCGCGACCTTGAAGAATTTATCAGCCAATTCATCGCAGACTACCGGGCAGCAAACGCCGGAGCACGTTCCTCAATACCCGGAACAACCTCCGCAGCGACGCATCCAGATGCCCTGCCTCAAGACTCTCCCTCACCTGCTCCGGAACCTCATCACAGCAGCCCCACATTAAAAGGGCTGCGTATCGATCAGCTTCAGATCTCCGTATCGGCTGGGCGATTCAGCCACGCACTCACAGCCCGAGCCCTGCAACAATTCCACGATGCCGGATTCGTCCTCTCGCCCGGCCAGCATCACAAGGGCCAGCTCACGCTCGGCGTGGAACTGATTCAGCAGCCTCTGGAGGACCGGTGCCCGGGAAACGTCCTCTATGAGTCCGGCCTCTACCTCGTCGAACACATTCAGCTCACACGCAACCCGCGAGCATCGATCTGGAGCGATACCTGGCTGCGTGAGGCGACGCAACTTGTCTCGCCGCGTTCCCGTGAACAACTCGAATCCGATCAAGCAGCCTTACTCCAACAGTTTATCCACGCCCTTCAATGACCCCGGCCGGGTTGTCGCCCTTCCATTGCTTCCCCCGCAACATGGACTTACAATCCCACCGCAATCCCTCCAGCCAGCAATCGGTGCGCTGAGGAAGCACCATGGTGAGATGACACGATGAAAGACAAGAAGCGCATCCCCACAGACGGAGAACCAATCCAATGGAAGAGTCCATTTGCAGCATTAGGGAAGATCGCGCTTCCACCGGCCACGGCTGAGCAATCTCCACCGACGCAAGCAGAGCCGGCCCCAAACAAACACCGCGGACGGGTGGATATCATCAGACAGACCGCTCATCGAGGGGGAAAGACCGTCACCGTGGTGACAGGTTTTGTCGGAATCAGCCAGGCTGAAAAAGAACGGCTCGCAAAGAATATTCAGACAGCCTGCGGAACCGGTGGGACAGTCAAAGAGGGACGGATTGAGATTCAGGGTGACCAGCGAGAGCTGATCGCGCGCATCTTAACAGACGCCGGATTTCGCCCGGTGTTTGCCGGCGGCTGAACAGCATCCTCCCTTCGCATCGCCAGAAGGGAAACACGCCACGCTCGTAGTTAGATAGAGACGCCGACCGCGTTCGACACCCGCTCACATACATGCTGAGGAAGAAATGACGTTAGATCCTGCGGCTGCATGACGGACCACAGCCGTTCGATCCGCTGTTCGTTGGTTCCCCCCATTGGCATATCTACTGCCATCAATGCATCCATCAACTCTCGCGAGGTGAGCTGGTGAAGAACTTCCGGGGCCACATGATTCAACTGAATCTGCGAAAGATGCTTACTCTTGCCGACCCGTGCTTCCATGCTCAGCTCCTTTACAATCCGTGTGATCCATCAATAACCGCCAACAATGAAAGAATACCGAACCCATTGGATTTGCGCATTCCCCAGTGTGGTTACCTCGAAAGAGGGGGAACCCACGCGTAAACCTAGCGCCTAACGGCTCCATCTCCCTGTGCTGTCAGCCCCTTCCATAGGTAGACATTTCCACCATGCTTCGGCTATCATCCGTCCGCATTTCTTCAGCAAATACAACCAAGTGGCGGTGTAGCTCAGTTGGTAGAGCAGCGGACTCATAAGCCGCGGGTCTCCCGTTCAATCCGGGACACCGCCACCAATCCTCCCTTTCGACTCATCAAGACTCCCCTGTAATTCTACAGATTCAGGCTTCAGACCAAGACGTCATACCCACGTGTTATCCGACCGAAACCGAGCAAATATGACCGCTTCCGACCGGTTCTTCGGCATTCTGTCGACACTATGACGTCGATTGGATAACTACTGACTACTCTGCGTGCGCTTCAAATAGACGACTGCCGCTCCATTCCATGGAGGAGCGAACAAACGCGAGCCCTTGCTCTGTACCTCGGCGGCATTTGTCGTGGTGCCATCAGCCGGATTGAAAAACTGCACACTGTATTGGCCAGTCCATGAAGAGAGGTCAATATACTTTCTCTCCGCACTCGGCAAGTACATCAAGAACTCGGAGCCGTCGGGATTGTAGAGGCAATAGCCGGACTCGCAGATGGACGTGCCGGTTTCCGGTACCATGCCGAGGAGATTGACGATTCTGGTATTGGCCCAATCGATCGTTTGCGCTTGCGCGGCGCGAACCTGTGCGCCGACGGCTTCCGTTTCACGTTCGTTCAGGAAGCCGAAATAGACCGCCCGCGTGAAGTTCCGCCATGGCACATCCGCGCCGATCGTAGAACACCTCAGTCCGACGTGATCCGTGTCATACCAGCGAATCGGTTTCTCGGCGGGACTGGCCGGCGGATTCGTCTCGTAGTTAGTGCCATCACTGGTGCAAGTCGGCATCACAATATCAGGCCGTGGATTGTTGAACAGATAATCATTGTCGGTTCGGTGTCCGAAGTCGTACGCACTCTGCATCACCAGATGCCGCACACTGCCCTTTTGTCGCTCACATTCACGGATCTGGTCCATCACATGACTCTGCCAGTCCTCGGAGCCGCGCCCCTGCACCTCATTCGTCACCTCAAACATCACGCCCCCGATGTCCTTGAAGGTGTCCACGAATTTGCAAATGTACTCGTCTTGAAAAGCCGTGATCCTCGGATTGACCAATGTCATCGTCTCTTCCACTTTGCCATTCCCATTCATATCCGCATCGATTCCATTGGCATTATTGGCCGCTTGATACGGATGGCCAATGGAATAGTCGTCGTATTCCAGGTGACCGCTGGAAAACAGCATGACCGAGGGATAGACCCCTGCGGCCAACGCCTCTTGAACTCGGCTCCGCATGCGGTCGAAGTAGTCCTGACTGAATCGACTCAAGTCATAGACACCGACTGCGACGGAGACGCCCGTGGTTCTGTCGATCCGCGAGCCAGTCAGAAGATACGGCAACTGATCGATCGGGACCCGAAGGTAGGTCCCGTCTTTGAAGTGAGCCGCTGACGCCCAGGCCCGCTGCTCCAATTGCCACAGGCGCATGTGGTTCAGGCCAGCCCCCCTCACAGAAGCCAGAGCCGCCGTGAAGTCGGTTGTGACCGGCGCCGCACGCTGAATATCTTGCAGCCCTCGAAAGGTTGCATTGAATTGAAGGCTCCCCTCAGGCCCTCCCCCAATACTGGAAAAGTAGACGGCCTTCCCCGTGGTACTGTTCACAATCCACCGTGGATTGGTCGCGGAGACCGAGAGGCTTGCCTGTGCAGGCATGGCCGAGAGCAGCAGACACACCAATACTCCAACTCTGATTATCATGGCTTTTTTAACTCCGTGGCGAACGGCCCATGTATAGGGACCTGAATCGGGAATCGATGGAGCAATTACTTCCTCACCTTCCATTTCCTCACCCCCAACGCCTCCCAAGCGCACGCACTCGCACGACGGCAATCTCGCACCCAACAACAGACCTCGGAGATCCTGGGCCTTGGCGATCCCTCTGCCAGCGATGCTAGACTTGCTCAGCATCCTGCCAGGTCAATCCGTATATCACTCCCACCAGCGTATCCGCACTCATACGGGACACCCTGCTTCAATGCCGCCCTTTGTTGTCGCCTTTACCATGAGGTTCAGAGCCCTAGTATCTTACAGGTTTCACCTTGCGCAGTTCATACGCAAGGGAGTAAGCAACACCGAGACGGCCTTCTGAATCAATGTCACATAGGCGTCGATATCGTAGGCAATGGTGCCGTCGCCTCCGGCCACGGCGCGCACGCGATCTTCTGGTAGCGCCGCCTTACTCTGGCTGATCACGTAGTGAATCGTCTCTCCCGGTTGGACCGGCACACCGCGACGCTGGAGCTCTTTTGCCGCAATACTGGTCTGCGTCGCATGGCGATAGCGCTCCGGCGCTTGCGTCAACGTCTTCCCGATCGCCACCTCTTCAATCGACGCGCGCCCCTCGCGCAAATACCGGCAATAGTCCTCGGTCAATGCCTCGATCTCCGGAATTTGTCTCCGCAACTCCGCAATCGTCTGCCCCTGCCCCATCCGCTGCAACACCTCCGATTGAAACCGTTTCACAATGAGCGGGGCATCGGATCGCCGCACTTCGAGTCCGCGCACTTTCATTCGCCCGTTGTCGAACAGTCCGACGAACTGATTGTGTACCGGCATGCGCGGATTGACGCGCGACGGAAGAAAGCCGATCCACCGATACAGGCCTTCGACGACAATCGGCAATTCTGTTTGCGTACTGATGTCAGCGGCCAACCGGTCGTAGTCGTCTCGCCCGGCGCCCCGCTTCTGCAGCCAGAGCGAATCGACGATGGCGTGCAGAAAACGAAACCCCTGCGACTCGGCAATTTCTTTGGCGCGCAGCAGCACCTCGCGGCTATAGGCCGTGACCGCCTCATGCGCTTCGATTCTCCCGAAGCGCGCATTCTTGTACCCGAGGTAGCCGAATGACACGACCAGCAGCCACTTCAGCGCCGTCTGGCGCTGATCGATGATCTGCCGCATCGCGTCATCGGGCGTCGTCTTGAGCTGCTGTTTATACTGCGCCCGTTTGGCGAGGAGCGGAGCCAGCGTCCGGGGAATCAACCCCTGCGAGATCCGGCAGGTGTGATGGGCGATCTCCGGCACGCGCGCGGCTGGATCCTCCGCGCAACATCGGCAATTGACCGTCTCCGGCGACACATTGAAGCGGGTCATGATCGTGGGATACATCGAGGCGAAATCCAGCTCGCCGACGCCTTCGTGATAACCGGAGATCGGCGCATAGGTCAGTCCCCCCTGATCCGTCTCCAGAAACTCCACCCCGGTCTTGAATTCCTCCGCCTGCTGTTTGCGATAGGGAATGAGAACTCCCGCCCGATGGGCCTGCTCGAGTTGCATGGACGTAATCCCGGTCCCGGTGGTCGTGCGGGCCATCTGCTGAATCGGCACTTTCGTGACGCGCGATTGCTCGAACAGCCCGGCCAGGCCGGTCTCTGACAAGGCGAAGGAGTTCCGCCGATCGAGGTGGAGCCGGCCATAGAGCGTCCGCTCGCCGGCGTGAGCCAGCACCCGGCCGTACGACACATAGGAGCGCGGTGCGCGAGTGCCGATCGCATGAGCCGGATCACGATTCAAGCTCAGCGACATACGCATCTGCGCTGACATTCGCAACAGGCGAGGCAGAATGTAGGAGTCTCCCCAATCGGTCAGCAGGATATCCGGATCATGCCGCTGCAGCAGGGCCTCGACGGTCTGGAGAAATTCCGCCGGATCGTCTCCATTAAGAACTCGCTCCTCGCCCTCGACTCGGACCGCCAACTGGACCACCCCGCCATGATTCGGATTCGGAGAAGCCCCCTCCAAGAGAAACTCCATGATCCGGAGAGGCGGCAGACGATAATCCGTTTCCCAGGGCGACTCGCTCGCAGCAATGGTCCGCACGATCGCATCGGCCGTGATCTCGACTTCACAACGGCAAAGGGGAAAGAGTCCGCGATCATAGAAATAACGCTGCGGTAACCCGACATCGGCATGATAGAAATGCAGTTCTGGCACATCCTCCATGAGCCGTTTCACCGCCTCGCGGAATCTGGTCGGCTGCAGAATCGACACGTCGCAGACCGGAATCGTGTCAGCCGACCAGAGCTCACGGCGCTGGACGCGGTTCACCCGATAGGAGATTCGCCGGTCCGTGAGGAGGCGCCAGGCTGCGGCAAGATCAGTTGATGACCCGGCGAGATAGAACGACGGATGATAGGGATCGACCACACGGCAGCGGATTCCCTCGTCGCCGAGAATCCAGATCGCCATGCCATCGTAGACAGGATAGGCATCAAGGAGCCACCCCGTCAGGCGGCGGGAGAGAAGACCGGACATCATGATCGGCAACCGCCTGCGATAATCGTTGTAATTGTTTCTGTTGTTCCAGCATCATCGATAGCAACATCACCTCGAACGGTGTATCCCGAGCCAGATAGGCTCCGGCGGCAGAATGACGCCGCGCCGCCGCGAACAATTCATCCAACGCCTGCTGATCTTCCGCCCGCAACGCGCGCCGGTATCGCCGCCAGGAGGCGATCTCTTGCTGGACCAACTGCGTGAAGGTCGTCAGTGTCCGTCCCATGAACCTACCGGGACTCCAATACCGTCCTGGCGACCTCCCATACCTGGCCGGCCTCTCGGCCATCCGGCTCTTCCTCAAGCCTGATGATCCCCTGGCCCTGCGCCTCGCCGACACGAATGACACGATCCGCCTGGCCACAGAGTTGGTCGATGAACCGATGCCGTGACGGCATGACCGCCGGGATCGGAGGACAGAGGCACACGAGCACATACCCCCGTTGGGCCATCCGACGCAGGCGCTGCATCATTCGACTAGCCAGCCGCGCGGCTTCCTGAGACGGCACGGCCTCATCATAAAATGTTTCAAATAACCCGGAGACAACGGCGATTCTGGCCTGGTACCGCACCAGCGCCTCCTCCAGGCAATCCGACACCAACCGCTCCATTTGATGACACGTGAACGCGCGGGCGACATGGACCAGAGAGAGAATCTTCCGGGGAACCTGGCGACGCGCTCTGGCCAATCGCCCGATCACAAAGGGGTCGAACGTGTTGGCCCCGTCAAGGTACACCACCGGCTCTCCGGCCAACGCACGATCCGCAGCCGCATGCAACCCGAGTCGCAACACCAACGGGTGGCCATGCAATACCATCAAGCTGTGATCGGTGCGAAAAGGGATCGGCGCATGACGCAGCGTCAGGAGCCATTCACTGGATGCATCGGTTCGCTCCCGACACGTCAGGGGATTATCCACCCCATCAGGAAACAGCAATAGACTTGATGCGGTCGCCGACATTTCCCTCTCCCTTTCCGTTATCCACAACAGCCCGCATGAAATACCTGCCGCTGTCGATAGGCGTTCCAGCACGTCGCACAGAGCTCCACCGTCGAATGGGTGGCCGCATCGACACAGGCCATACGCGGCTCAACAAGCGCCCCACAATCTGCACAGGATCCGCTCACGACACGATCGACATTACGCTCTTGAACGACCATGGGACACCACCTTTGTGTTAGGGCGCACATTTCGATTGCAGACCGTCGACATATAGTCCTGCTCGGATCTTCCGCCCACCAGATTGCGCCACAACCTGATCGGCAACGGCTCAACTTTGGCGTGCCCGAGTTCCCATCGCACGTCCCGAAGCTGCCCGTTCAATGCATCAATCGTCTGCTCAAGAGAGACTAACCGTTCCGTCACCAACGTTCGTCCGCCTGTCAGCATGGTGCCCTCCTTGGTTGAACTAAATCGCACAGTGGCGAATCACGCCGATCAACAGTCCTTCGATATGGAAGTGATCGTTCGGCCCGACTATGATCGGCTGCATCGCCGCATTGGCCGGATGCAGTTCGATGTGAGTCTCTTTCTTGAAGTAGGTTTTGATCGTCGCGTCCTGATTCACCAATGCGACGACCGTCTGCCCGTTGCGCGCATGCGCCTGCTTGCGCACGATCACCAGATCGCCCGGCAGAATACCGTCATCTTTCATCGACTCCCCTTTCACGCGCAGCGCAAACGTATCACCCCCGCGCAACATGCTCGGCGGGACATCGATCAGATCGGATTGCGGCACGGGTTCAATCGGCGATCCGGCCGCCACGATTCCCGCCATGGGAATTTCCGCCCGGCGCTGAAGCTGCTCTAACGCCACACGCACCATCCCGGGAATTCGGCGCATTCCGGCTTCGTACCGCGCCACCGACACACGGGTCGTGCTCAACGCCTCAGCCAATTGCTGCTGCGTCAGCCCCAATCCTTCTCGAATCCGCTTCAGATCGTTTGATTTCATGATGTAACCAATGGTTACACAGAAGAATCATCGCTGTCAAGCGAGAAAATCGCCGCGCTTTCCTCAGAGATTCGAGCATCCTGTGCATAACTCCCGCGCCAATAGCAGCAATAGGCGTAGCTCGCCACAGGATTTCAGGCTCTAACCCAGGATTGGATGATTTCTCAGACAAGTCGGCGGAAAGGCCCAACATCTAGTGGTAGGCCGCCGTCATGATTCAATGACTAAAAACTAGGCAAGCTGTCAGCTGGATGGTGGATTCAAGCCTATCACGCGGCCAAGCGAACGTTGTGAACAGACTTATCCACAGAAGCTGGGGAGATCGAAAAGAAGGCAGAAATGTGAAGAGAACGATGCCGTCATTGGCGCGAAATCAGATGCACGGAACCGGCTTTGAATGCCGCTCGGACCGGTGCTCCGACAGTCAATCCCAGCTCTGTCAGCGCCGATCGCGTAATGACTGCGACGAGCGGAAACCCGCATTCGATCGTGACCCGCGCCAGGGCTCCGAGCGAGGCAATGGCACCCACGGTTCCCTGGAGATGATTCCGCGCACTGGTGAGCCCGGCGTCCGCCGGTTCGAGCGTCACATCCTCTGCCCTGATACAGACGAACACGTCGGAGCCAACATTCTCGGCGGCCACCGCCGTGAGAGAGATTTCTCCCACTCGCACCGTCGCCAGACCTTCATGCGCATCAACCAGCGTTCCCTGCACCACCGTTTCAACGCCGACCACTCTCGCAACGTCCGCATTGGCCGGACGGCTGAACACCTCCTGGGGCGTGCCCACTTGCAGAATCGTCCCCTCATGCATCACGGCCATGACATCGCCCAGCGTCAGCGCTTCGGCCCAATCATGCGTCACAATGATTGAGGGGAGTGCCAATTGCTTCAGGAGCCCTCTGAGTTCTCCACGCAGTTGTGCGCGAGTCGGCGCATCCAACGCGGAGAGCGGTTCATCCAGCAACAGCAACTGCGGCCGGGGCGCGACGGCGCGAGCCAGCGCCACACGCTGCTGCTGTCCGCCGGACAATTCGCGCGGCCTGGCTTCCTCCAATCCCGTCAGATGAAACAGCTCCACCATGTCCTGCACACGCTTCGTTCGTTCGACAGGCGTAAGCTCTCCCAATCCATAGGCAATGTTGCCGGCAACCGAATAATTGGGAAACAGCGCATAGTCCTGCGCCATATAACCGATATGCCGGTCCTGCGGCGATACTTTGACGTGCGATCCCGTATCCAGCCAGGTTCTTGAGACAAACTGTATCGTCCCTTCTTCGGGCCATTCCAGACCTGCCACAGAACGCAAAATCGTCGTCTTGCCGGACCCGGACGGCCCAAACAGGATCAACACCGTCGAGGACTCAACCGGATAGCGGAAGCTGGCACGAATAGACGTTCGCCCGGGAAAGGTCTTCGTCACCTCGACGATTATTTCTGCGGCCATACCGCCCAGACCTTTCGATTCATGGCATAGACCAACAACAGGACAAGATAGGAAATCACGAGGAGAAACGCGGCAGTCTTCGCCGCTCCGGCATAGTTCAGCGCCTGCACCTCATCATAGATATCGATCGAGACGGTACGCGTCACCCCTTCGATATTGCCGCCCACCATCAACACCACCCCGAACTCTCCCAAGGTATGGGCGAAACTCAAGACGGCGCCGGTAATAAGCCCCGCCGTCGAGAGCGGCAGAATGAGCTTGAAGAAGGTCTTCACCTTCGACAGCCCCAGGGTCCACGAGGCTTCGATCAATTTCCGATCGACCTGTTCGAACGCGGTGGCAAACGGCTGGACGGCAAACGGGAGGCTGTACAAGATCGACGCGAGGAGGAGACCTTCAAATGTGAACGGCAACGGGTGGCCGACAAGATCTGCATAGAACCGGCCGACGGGACTATGGGGACCGATGGCCACGAGGAGGTAAAATCCCAGCACGGTCGGCGGCAGAACCAGCGGCAGCGCGACGATCGATTCAACGACAAATTTCCATCGCCAGGTCGAATACGCCAGCCAATAGGCAATCGGTAATCCGATCACCAGCAACGCGCCAGCCGTCAGGCTCGCCAATTTGAAGGTGACCCAGATGGCGATCCAGTTCATCTGAGGGCAAGTCCTACTTGCATATAAACTGCATCCCCCAGCGCCGGCCGGTCGCTTCTCCCTCCTGCCCTTCCACGCTGGACATGCTGCCGTACCCCTGCACTTCACCTTCCTTCAGGACGACATAACCCGACGGACACTTCTTCTCCATCACCTTCAATGCGCCCTTCCGATGAGGGGACCCCATCGGCCCGCCGCGCTCTTCTTTGAAGAGGTAGGTCACCACGCCGCTCGTCGCCGTCTCTTTGACCATCGTGACCGCATCGGAACATCCGGTGATCGCACACAGTAGCGCGACAACCGCCGCCGCAGTGACCGCATTAGTTCGGCAACAGAAATCCATACCGCCTCATAATGTCCTGCCCTTGTGGGCCTTTCAAGAATTCCAAGAAGCGCCGGGCCGCTTCCTGATTCCTGGATTGTTTCAAAATCACCGCCCCTTGCTCCAACGGAGGATAGGCCTCGGCTGGAATCTCCCAATAGGCCCCTTTGCCGCTCATGGCCGGAGACAGCGCCAGAGACAGCGCGATGATCCCGATCTCACAGGCGCCGGATTCAATGAACTGCGCCGCCTGTGAAATATTCTCTCCCAGAATCAGCTTCTCTCTCACCGATTCATAGACGCGGGACGATTCCATCGCCGCCACCGCAGCACGACCATACGGGGCGTGCTTGGGATTGGCAATCGCAATCTTCTTGATGCCGGGCTCCCGCAGGACATCCAGCCCCTTGGACACATCCAGGCGCGACGCGGTACCAGCCCACAACACGATCCGTCCTACCGCGTATCGATAGAGCGATCCTGACACCGTAAGCCCGGCTTCCTCCAACTTCCTGGGGTACCCGATGTCGGCGGAAAAGTAGAGATCGAACGGCGCGCCGTTCTGAATCTGCGCATAAAAATTCCCCGACGAACCTAAGGAGAGTTTCACCTGATGCCCGGCAATCTTTTCATATTCAGCCACGAGATCTTTCATCGCAAAGTTTAAATCGGACGCCGCCGCAATCGTGATCTCCTCCGCGAACACACCGTTGACACCGGCCCCGATGCACAGGATGACAGTCAAAATGAAACGAATCATGACAGATCCCCCTAGAAAAATATTTGATATTGAACTCGAATCGCGTTCTCGATCAACGTCCTGGCATTCACATCCAACGGGACGGTTCCGGACGGGAACGTCGCCCCGACCGCCGGCAACGGCGCGCTGCGACCGACCGCAAATCCGCCCTGTCCCATCGCAATGTTGCTATAGGTCAACATGATCTGGTGATCGTAGGTCCCGCTGAGGAACCAGTTCAACGACACATTGACTTCCTTGATCAGATCTCCGCCCGACCTGGTATCCGGATCCCACCAGGCATAGCGGGCGGCCACTTCGACCTTCCGCGGAATCAGGTAGTAGCCGGATTGCACATACCAACCCGTCGCATTGCCGAACTGGCCGGGAGCAAAAACCGTGCAAGGCCCTCCCACGACGGCCGTCTGCATACAGGGCAACTCCTTGCTATGCCTGGTCACGTTTCTAAACCAGTATTCGGCCTGCAACGAGAAGCCACGGTACTTGAATGCAGAGTCGAGCGTCCAGGTGGAAAAGTCGACGACGCCCTGCCCCAACATGCGCCCGTTCCCGTATTGGGCAAGCGCACGGCGAACGGTCAGATTCGCCAGATCAATGCCGACAAAGGCATTATTGGTGCTGGTATCGATCGCCGGATTGTAGGCATACCCGCCACCGATGGCCATTTGAGGCGTTTCAGAATAGGCCAGATCGCCTTCCCCATACCCGGCCCGGCCCATGAGATTCGCCTGCAATCTTGCCACATACATCAGCTGATTCACGCTGGTCCGGAGATTTCCATTGAGGTTACGCTGATTAGGCTGACATCCGCCCGGGGACGGAAAGGGATTCCCGCCGGTTTGACCGCCAGGACAACCGACTGTCGGCTCCTCGCTGGAAAACTGCACGAACCGGTTCACTAGCGGGCCGGAGCCGTTAAACACCCCGAAGTAATAATTGACCGGATAGATCTCTTCATCGTTCATGATCGTGATGCCGACATCACGCCGGTTCAGACCGCTGGCGGTAAAGGCTTCCATCACCTGCGCCCGGCTCGCAAACTGCATCGAGGCGGTCGAATTGATCTGCGACCGGTTGAAATACACTTTGTATTGGCCCACCTGCACATTGAGCCAAGGAATGTGGGTACTCGTCACGTTGAGATCCAGCATTGTGATTGCCCCAGGCGCCTGAGCATTTTCAGCCGTTTCACCGGCTAACTGCATGTAGTACTTCAAATCGGGATTAAAGAGATGCCCCATGAAATAAATCCGCGCCGTTCTCAAATTGAACGTTGACGATTCATTAATTGATCGGCTCGCCCGATAGTCGCCGAACACTCCCAAGAGCTCAGGGTAATTTTTTGAGTCTCCGGACTCCCGATAGGCATCGTTTCTGTAGCGCTGCGTGAATCTGGTGGCAAACCGCCCGCGGATCTTGAGAAAGAAGTCGTTATCGTTCATCGAGAAGTTGAACCCGCGGTCGTACCAGGCCTTGAAGCTGGGCTGCAGCAGATAGGTCCGCTCTTGCGATTCCCTGACGACATTGTCGTACTCCTCCTGCGTGATCGTGCCCTGCTTGACGGCCCGCTGCAGCAGCAGCCTGGTGGCCGGATCCATGCTTTCGACAAACACATAGCGCCCGTCCTTTTCGACGAGCTTGCCGGCATCCGCCGCCCAAGCCGGGCTCATACACAGACCCAACAGCACCATATACCCAGCAACGAACCATCGAGCGCGATGAGACATGGCGATAATCTCCTCAAACAACACGAATAGAAGATAGAGGAAGAAAGACGGCGACAACGATGAAAATGATGGTTACGGCCCCGGAGACGAGCCGACTTTCGGCGCGTTCAAGAACGCGCGGTAGTCCAGCGCCGACAAGCCCTTCTGGTCGGCAGCCCAAAAGCGCCCCGGTTCAAAGTACAGCAGGTACTCGGCAGGCGGTGGCGGCGGGGTGGGATAGTTATAATCGTAGAGATCCGCCTTTCTCGTCGGGATCTGCACATGCACATATTCAAGCGTGAGATAGAGAGAAGACTCACGGACGGCCACCCATCCGCCGACGACATCGCGACGGACGCTGGGATTGAGACCCGGCGCCCGGAGTTCGAAATGCACGCGCTCGCTCGGTCCGGCGGCACGCAATCCTTCCGAGAGTCTTCCTGCCAATGCTTCCAGTTCATCCGGACGAAAGACCGGTTTGGGAGGATTCTCTTCCGCAAACCACCGTAGCGGCATGCGCTGCTTGGGCCGGAATGAAAACCCCTGCAAGATACTCGTCAGCTCTGCCGGCGTCAGTTGCACCGGATGCGAATACGCCGCTGCGTCAACGTCCTGTTGAAGTGCGACAACCACGCGTGCGTCCTCATGCACAACTTTGGTCGTGTAGGGCAGTCGCGCACAGGAAGCGGACAGCCCCACAACAACCCCACAGAGAACGATCCGACAGAAGATGAAGACTCGGTATCGGTGACGCATACATGCTCTCCGTTGATATAGAAAGAAGCCGCCAGTACCCTTATCCAATCGCCCACTCACGGGATAGAGACGCGCACCGGAGATTCAGGCGATTTCCCCGGTCCATACCCCAACCGTTTCAACACCGACTGCCCGTCCGGACTCGTGACAAACCGCAAAAACTCCTCGCAGAGCGGACGATCCTGGCAATATCTTTCCATTGAAATGGAATGAGGAATCGGCTTGTACAGACCGGTGGGAGGCGTGGCCACGACACGCACCCGTTGCGGAACTCGCGTGGCATCCTGACCGAACATGATGCCGACATCGGCCTGGCCACTCAGCACGTGATCGAGAATCCCGGCCTGATCGTTAGCGAGATCAATTCGTTTTCCTTCCGCGCTTTTCAGTCCCAACGCCGACAGCAACCGGTCGGTTTCCACGCCCAGTCGAGTCTTCTGATCGGCAATGGCAATCCGCACCGATGGCATACTCGCCAGGGCTTCAAACGATTCCGGCGCCTCGCTCAACGACTCCGGCGCCACGAGGACAAGACGTTCCGTCGCATAGAGGGCTTTCGCCTCCGGCAGCAGATAATATTTCTGCTCCATGCGGGTGATCACCTCATCCCCGCCCGGCGCCACAAGGTGAATCGGCCCTGAGCCGATGAAGGACTTGCCCCGATTCTCCATCGCGGCAACGGTCCGCCGAAGATCGAGCGACGTATCGACCGACAGCTGCACGCGCACATCCGGGTGACTCGCCTCGAACGCCCGGCCGAGGTGCGCCATGGCTTCCTGCACAGAGGGCGATGTGGCGATGACCATCACACGAGCCACCCCTGCATCTCCAACCGGCCCCCGCACGGGCGCACAACTCATGCTGACCGCGATACAGATCCCCAACATGGCAACGCGCATCCATCGAACGGTCATGCGATTTCCACACTCATCATTACAAAACCTGAAGCTTGCCCGTGTCCGTCGTGTCATACCCGCCGATGGCGGAGATCTCGGACCGGAAGGGACGGCTGGCCAACGTATCGAAGAGATGATTCAAAGATGGATGGCTGGAGAGATACGCTTTCGGCACCACCAGATCGTAACGCGCCGACTGCAACGGAATGAAGTCGAGGCCGTAGGATTGCGCGGCGGATCTGATGCCCACCCCCGCATCCGCCTGCCCTTCTGAGACCAGACGGGCGACATGGAGATGGGAGGCTGCCGTGCGGTTATATCCCTTGACCTGCGAACCGACGAAACCAGCGGCACGCAGCCGCTGATCGAGCAGCAGGCGTGCGCCTGCACCCTCTTCCCGATTGATCACCGTCACATCATCACGCACAAGATCGGCGATCGTTCGAACCTGCTTGGGATTGCCCGGACGTACGACCAATCCTTCTTCCCACGTCGCAAACGTAATCACCTCATACGAACTCACCTTCAAATGACGGCGGAGAAACGGCAAATTGCTTTCACCGGTTGAATCGTCTGTCAGATGAATGCCCGCCACATGCACCTCGCCCCGTTGTAAGGCCTGGAGCGCGGCGGTACTCCCCATCGTCCAACCGACCACGCTAGTCGAATCTTTCCGACGACGAAGATGCTCCCCCGCCAGAAAAATCGCCGGATCGCATCCCGCGACTGCAATTTCCTGCTCGATGGCGTGCCGGTCGCGCGAGAGCCGCACCTGCACCACTGACGCATCGGAACGTCCACGCCTAGTCGCATCCCTCGGCTCAAGAAACCCATCGGCCGCAACCGTATAACTCAACACTTCGCCGAGACCTGCTACAGGTCGCGCAAAATACTGCCCATTCACCTTCACGACCTTCACACGAGGCAGTGGGCCGGCAGAAGACGCCGGTCTCGGCACCTCAATCAATCTCGCTTCAATCACTTCACCGGCAGATTGCAGAGAGAACAGATCCTCAACCGATGTGTTCAGCACCCGCGCAAGTTGGAGCGCCACGACCGTGGTGGGGAGATACCGATTGGCTTCGATTGATGAAATGGCCTGACGAGTTACATCGGCCCGCGCCGCCAGCTCTCCCTGCGAGAGCCCTCTGGCAGTACGGACTTCTTTGAGTCGATTCAAACAAAAAGACGGAACATTGGGAGATGACTTTCGCTTCACCATGAAACAACAAATAGCAATTATGATTTACAATTGTCAATCATTGAATACATCAATCAACAAGAACATTAGACATATTTTGATGCGACAATATTCATTCAGAAAATATCAGCGAGCCAATAAATATATTGTTGACAATGTAACTCCATTTACTGTATTTAATCGCCATTCAATCTTGATCGGATTTAAGTACTTTAAGAATACGCCTGACTTTGCACCATGAATCTCAATGGAACTCCCCAAAATAACGCCGACGAACTTCTTCGGGATGCCCTCAAGGACATCCGGTTTGGGTCCATTGAAATCGTCATCCATGACTCGAAGATCGTTCAAATCGAACGGAAGGAAAAATTCCGTTTGAACCACACCTCCACCCAGACCTCACCAGTGAGACGCCCATGACCACTTCACATCGCTGTCGACGCTCACGCTAACCACCGGCCGTCCAGACAACTGGAGGCGCTTCACCGGCACATCCTTTATTCACGCAGCGAACTGACCGCACGATCGGAAGTTCCGACAAGACGAAGGGAAACGACATGAGAAGGCTCCGTTTGTTCACACGCACCATTCTGGGGGTCGCCTTGCTGGCCGGCGCGTCACCCGCGCTGGCTGTCGAGGAAGGCCAACTTGTGAAGAAAGAAGGCAAGTGGGAATACTATTCCGGCGAAGATCCGGGGTTGAAGTACCTTTATCTGAAGGGACTGATCACCCAGGAGGAGTACGACAAGGGCCTCAAGGTCATCGAGACGAAAGACCGCATCTCAAAACCGAATTTCAGCATCGACGTCAATAACGGATTGAACATCCGCGCTGGGGACAAGTTCCTTCTGAAGCTCCGGCTGCTCACCCAGGTTCGGTATACCCACAGTGCGTACAATGCGGCCTGGGGATCGATCGGAGATTCGAGAAATCCTGAAATTCTCGGCGGTCAGGTCGAGTATCGGGCCATCAGAAAGCAGAGCGATTCGAATCAATTTTCCATTCCCCGTGCCCGCCTCCAATTTTTGGGCTACGCCTTCGATCCCGATTTTCGGTACAATATTTCATGGGCCTTCGATCAGACCACTTGGGATCAAGAAGGAGGCAGCGGGCGCGCCGGATTGCTCGACGCGTATGTGTCCTCCTGGCATATCCCCTGGTTGACGGTTCAGGCCGGACAACAGCGGGTCTGGTTCAACCGCGCGTCGATCAGCTCCATTGCCACGTCCAGCTTCGCGGACAATCTGATCGTCCAAAACGCGTTCAATGCCAACCAGCAAGGCAGCCGGGACATCGGGGTCAGTATTTTGAGCGATGAGGATCAGTACAGATTCAACTACGCCATTGGAATCTGGGGCGGAGTCGGCGCCAATCTCTCGCGGGAAGGCACGAGCATCAGTCAGCGAGTGCTGCCCCCCACCGGCGGCGGCGGCCCCCCATCAGGAACGACTCGAACCTATAACTATGACACCCGTATTCTAACCGGCGAGATGATGTACACGTTTCGAGGACTGTTCAAACTCTCCGGCAACCCCGGATATGGACAAGGAGACATTCTCAACTCCCGCACGTTGCAGTCGGCGATTGCCTACGGCTATGCTTACAATCCTGCCCAAAACTACCTGAGCGCGATCCGATCCGACATTGTGGATCGCGCTTACCGCCAGCGCGTGACCAAGGCCATGAACGGCCGGCTCCTCGCCGGTGGTATTTACGACTTCCAAACCCATGAAGTGGACTTCATTGCCAAGTATCAAGGGTGGGCATTTCAGACTGAAGGCTACTTCCGGCACCAGCGGGTACGGAACAGCGACAGTGGAACCACTCCGTTTGACCTTGGCACCATCCCGGCGGCCCAATTTACCGGCCCTCCGGTGGCGTTGGGACAAGCCTGGGGCTGGTATGCGCAGGTGGGGAAATACATCATCCCACGAAAGCTCGAGGTTGCAGTCCGGTATGGATTCATGGATCCCTCAACCAAGCAGAAACAGGATCTGGTCAAAGAATTCGGGACCGCCATCAGCTACAGTTTCGACGGCACATATAATAACCGTCTGATCATCGATTACTCGAATATCCAGCTGGGAAGCGGCGGACGGGCGCCGGATCGATTCCCCTTCGAGAGCCAACCTGGCTTCGGGCAGCAGCTGCTCGAAAACCGGATCAATGTGCAGTATCAATTCTTTTTCTAGAACCATGATGAACGCTAGCAGGACACATAGGAGGTACTCCATGACACGCCGAAGCATACTATTGAGAAGTGTGTTGTTCCTCGGTGTAGTAGGCATAACAGGTTGGACCGCACCGCCCGTGCAGGCGCAACCCGAAACACTCACCATCGCTGCCGCCAACAGCGTCAAGGATGCGCTACGGAAAGCGTTACCGCTGTTTGAGGCCCAGCATCCGGAGATCAACGTGCGGGTCATCTATGGCCCGTCGCAAACCCTCCGGAAGCAAATTGAAGAGGGCGCGCCGGTCGACGTCTTCTTACCGTCGCTGGTTGAGGAAATTGAGCAATTGGAAAAGAAAGGCCTCGTCATTCAGGGCACCAAGCGTGTCTACGCCGCCACATCGCTGGTATTGATCACCGGCACCACGCTTCCTGCGCCAATCGCCTCGATTCAGGACCTGCGCACCGTCCCCATCCGGCGAATTGCAATCGGTGACCCCAAAACCTCGTCGGTGGGAAAAGTCGCCGTTCAGTTCCTAAAATACAGCAAGCTCGAACCGGAGCTGAAGTCGCAATTCGTATACGGAGAACACTCGCAAGCCGTGCTGAACCTGGTCGCCAACGGTGAAGCAGAGATCGGCGTGGTCTATCGGACTGACGCCATAGCAGATGAACACGTCCGGATTCTCGACACGGCGCCGGAAGGCTCCCACACGCCGATCCGATATGGCGTAGCCGTTGTCTGGACCGCCAAAAACGTGTCCGGAGCGGGAGACTTCATCCAGTTCCTGCTAACGCCTCAGGTTCAATCTCAATTCAAGGACCATGGGTTCGACCAAGCGGTGCGCGAAGTCGGCCTTGCTCAGCGACAGGAGGGACGATAATGAATCACTCTCAGCAACATATGACACGGACGTCTGCATGGCCGCTTGGCGGGCTATTTCTCTTCGTCGGATTATCCATCGTGACTGGTTGCGCCAGCCAGCCAGCCGCGCCATCGAAGGCCATCTATGCGTCAGGGTTGAACACAGTCCGGTTGGAGCAGGATCCCGACTCGACCTCCAATACTCACCCCGCGACGCTGACCCCGACTGAGGTCGGCACCTTACTCCGGGGGGTACGCGCATCGGAACAACGGAACGCCATTCACCAAATATTTGCCGGTCAAGCCGATTGGACCAGGGCATTCCGCAACGAGGAGATTTTCGTATTGGCGCCGGCACTATCAAAGGCGCTGGCACAGGCTGGTCCGACCGAACGGGTGTACTTTCACTTGAGTCATGCCACGGATCAAGGGGATGAGGAAACCACCACTGGCTGGCTCTCCATCCAAGGCCCGATTCTGCGCTTGACCATCAGCGGCGTGCATGACCGGCACAGCCCCGGTCCGGATATCAGCAAATACGACCGGCAGCTCCCGAACGTGCCGGAAGCCTCGGCCTTGCACGATGTCACATTTGAGCCGGGAGAATTCTTGGCCAAGACGAGCTCGAAGTTCCGTTTTTGGGCGCCGGATCAACGGGAAGAACTGCACATTCGTTTCCGAGAAGCCCTTGCAGCCCTTCCCGTCTATCCAGGACTGGAACAGGGACGTCAGCTACGTCCGTAAGCAGTATATGCACCCGCCGGGAGCAGAGAGAATCTGCTCCCGGCGGACAACACCTCGAATCGACGGGAAGCATCATGAAACAATTGTCATCGACAGCTTTTGCCATCCTCTCACTTATATTGGGGATCGACACGTTCATACCACCCAACACGCTCGCAGCCGACACTATCCGCGTCGGGCATTTTCCGAATATCACCCACGTCCAGGGATTGGTCGCCCAACACCTCTCACGAACCGGTCACGGCTGGTTTGAGGAACGGCTCGGCAAAGATGTGAAGATCGAATGGTACATCTACAACGCCGGACCGAGCGCCATGGAAGCCCTCCTGGCAGATTCCATCGACCTCACCTATGTCGGGCCGAGCCCGGCCTTGAATGCCTATACCAAATCAAACGGCGAGGAAATCAGGATCATTGCCGGCGCAGCAATCGGAGGCGCCGCGTTGGTTGTTCAACCGGATTCCGGGCTCAAACAGCCCGCCGACTTTCGTGGAAAAACCATCGCGACGCCGCAACTGGGCAATACGCAGGACGTCGCCTGCCGGGCCTGGCTGGCCAGCGGCGGGTTGAGGATCACGCAAACCGGCGGCGACGCCTTCATCGTCCCGACCCCCAATCCGGATCAGCTCTCGCTGTTTCAGCAAAAAAAGCTCGACGCCGTCTGGACGGTCGAACCCTGGGTCTCACGCCTGGAACGCGATGCCGGAGGCAAGATCCTTCTTGAGCAATCGAAAGACAGCATCACCGTTCTGGTCTCGAGCGTGAAGTTTCTCAAGACTAAACGTGAGCTGGCTAAGAAGCTTGCACAAGCCCACCGTGAACTCACTGAATGGATCATCGCACATCCGGTAGAGGCTCAGCAGATGGTCCAGCAGGAACTGGCCGCCGAGACGCAAGCCAAGGTCTCAGCCGAATTGATCGCCCACGCCTGGACACGCATCGGCCTCACCACAGAGGCTTCACCGGACGAATACCGGCAATTTGTCGCCAACGCCCAACGCGCCGGATTTATTCGCACAGCTCCCGACTTGTCCCGCTTGATCGAAAGGTTGAACTGACATGCTGACATCGGAAAGCCCCTCGGCCGGCACCGCCTCCAGCAAACTCGTCCTTGAACATATTTCAAAATCCTTTCAGACGAGTTCGTTGACTGTTCACGCGCTCGATGACGTGACCCTCCGCATCGCCGAAGGAGAGTTCGTGTGTCTCGTCGGCCCCAGCGGCTGCGGCAAATCAACCTTGCTCAACATCATCGCCGGTCTCGATAGGCCTGATCGCGGGCTGGTTCAGGCCGACGGCCAGACCATTGTCGGTCCCGGCCCTCACCGGCTCATGATGTTTCAAGAAGCCGCGCTCTTCCCGTGGCTGACGGTGTTGGGCAACGTCCTCTTCGGCCTGAAACTCAGCAACGGATTGAATGCTGCGGAGCGTCAGGAGAGAGCCGAATATTTCCTGGAACTCGTCGGCCTGAAACGGTTCATGCATTCCAATGTCCATGAACTTTCCGGCGGCATGAAACAACGCGTCGCCCTGGCCCGAGCGCTGGCGCCGAACCCCAGCGTGCTCTTGATGGACGAACCATTTGGAGCACTCGACGCCCTCACCCGAGAACAACTCTACGGCGACATTCAACGCATCTGGAGCCAACACCGCAAGACCATCGTCTTCGTCACCCACAACGTGCGAGAAGCCGTGTGTCTTGGAGACCGCGTGATCTTGTTTTCGCCGAATCCCGGGAGGATTCGTGAAGAGTTCGCCATTCCCCTGCCGCGCCCGCGCGATATCAACAGCGTGGATCTCGCGCGCTACGCCACGGAAATTACCCGTGTACTCAAAGGCTACGTCAAGACCGAGGTGGCGGGATGATCGTACGGTGGCTGTCCGCCTCGCTGTTTTTCCTGGCTCTCCTGGCGGCGTGGCATCTCGCAGTGGAAGCCAAAATCTGGTCGCCCCTCCTCTTGCCCTCCCCCGTGAGCGTCTTGGACTACCTGCGGTCAGCCGCGGAAGACGGCACGCTCTGGGAGGCCACCGTCGTTACGGTACGCCGTCTCCTCATCGGATACGGGCTCGGCATTCTCGCCGGGATTCCCTTGGGACTCCTCACCGCCTCATCCCGCTGGTCGCAAGACACCATCGGCGTCCTCGCGCTGGGACTCCAAACACTCCCTAGCGTCTGCTGGGTACCGCTGGCACTGCTCTGGTTCGGCCAAACCGAGTCCGCCATGCTCTTCGTCGTCGTCATGGGAACCCTCTGGTCGTTGATTCTCGCCACCGACAACGGCGTGCGGACAATCCCCCCCATCTATACTCGCGCAGCCCGCAGCATGGGATCGACCGGACTGCATACCTGGACCCATGTCGTTCTTCCGGCCTCGCTTCCGTTCCTCCTGAGCGGCATGAAGCAAGGCTGGGCATTCGCCTGGCGGTCGCTGATGGCGGCAGAGATCTTCGTCACGATCCTGACCGGATTCGGCCTCGGACATCTGTTGCATTATGGCCGCGAACTTAACGCGATGGATCAAGTCATTGGCGTCATGTTGGTGATTGTTTTTATTGGGCTGGCCGTCGATAAAACGCTCTTCGCGCCTATCGAACGGGCACTCCACCGCCGATGGGGAACCGGACGACCATAACGGGGATGACATGACATCCCCGCCCCTCTGGGATCAGATCGGCTGACACCCGTTCACGCCCTGTGGTACCGTACGCTATGTCATCTGCACCGCCCGGATTCATCGCCCGTCTCTCCATCGGCAAGAAACTCGCCGTCGCCTTCGGCTTGATCTTGCTGCTGCTCGCCGGCAGCTTCTCCGCCACACTCGTCTATCTGTCCCGCGTGAACAGTTACGTCGACCGCCATCAGCGCATTACCATCCCCGGCGTGATCACTGCGTCAGAGATGCTCCGCAATGTGGGGGAGATTGAAACCCGCATGCACCATGTCCGTGAACATCTCTCCGGCACAGAGAGAACCGCGGGATTCGAGGCCATTGCCGCAATTGAACGACGGACCCTCGCCGCGCTCGATACCTATCAGGCTACCCACGCCGCCCGCACGCACCCGATTCTCTATGGCATGCTGGAACACCATGGCCGGACCGACTTGGCCGTACAGGAAGATCAGGCGATCGTCGCCATTGCGGACGGCATTACCTCCCTGCGCGCACAGCGGGAAGATCTGGCGGCTGCACGCCCGCAACATCCCGCCGAACCGATCGCGGCGGAAACGACCTATGAGCACGCAGCCGCGCGCACGCAGGAAGCCATCGCCTCCTTGATCGAGGTGCACCGGAAGATCGACGTGGAAATGAAGGTCGAGGGCGATCGATTAGTCGATCAGGCCCGCACGATGGTGGTGGGAATCCTCGGCGTCCTCGGACTGCTGATCGTGACCGTCTATGCGATCATGAAGCGGCAAGTGGCAAATCCGCTCAGGCGACTGGCGGCGACCGCCGATCGTGTTGCCCACCACGACCTTGGCGCGCAATTCGAGCCCTGGCCCAGCCGCGACGAAGTCGGCGCGCTCGCCGGTTCGCTCACCACGATGCTGACGAGTCTGCGGGATCACAGTACGGCGTTGATACGAAAGACCAAAGAGCTGGAAGCCTTTACCTATTCCATCGCGCACGACCTCAAAGGCCCCTTACGGGAGATTGAAGGGTTTTCATCTCTACTGGAAAAACAGTTCGCCGATTCGAACGACGCGCAACTCCAGCATCACATCGGCATTATCCGCGCCTCTGCCCTCCGCCTCACTCATATGATCGACGCTCTATTGAAGTACTCGCGGCTGGAACAACAGAATCTGCCCCGCCTTCGCTTCAACGTCATGGAGACGATCTCGAGCCTGCTGGTCGATCGCCAACAGCTCCTCGCGGGAAGCACAGCGAAGATCACCGTCAATCTGCCCTACTCTGATCTCTATGGCGAACCGGTCAGTGTGCGCCAGGCCTTGACCAATCTCCTGGACAACGCGCTGAAGTTTTCCCGCCACGCCGCGGCGCCGGCCATCGCCATCGGCGGACAACAAACGGCGACCGAACATATTCTCTGGATTCGCGACAACGGCATCGGCTTCGATGCCGGCCAGGCCGACAAGATTTTCGGCCTCTTCGAGCGGCTCCACAGTCCCGGCGAATACGAAGGCACCGGCGTCGGCCTCGCCATCGTGAAACTAGTGATGGAAAAGCACGGCGGGAGAGTCTGGGCGGAATCCGTTCCCGGTCAAGGCAGCACCTTCTTCATCGCGTTTCCCAGCCAGGTCCACTGATGCGCACACTGATCATCGACGATGAGGAATATGTCCGTCTGGTGCTCGAACAGGCCCTACGTGAGGAAGGCTGCCAGGTCACGGCCGTGAAACACGGCCAGGCCGGCATCGACGCGCTGCACGCTGCGCCGTTCGATTGCGTCATTACGGATCTGCGGATGCCCGGCTTGGACGGGCGGGCGGTGCTGAAGTGGATCGCCGAGCATCAGCCCGATGTCGACGTCCTCATGCTGACCGGCCACGGTGATGTGAAAGATGCGGTCGAGGCGATCAAGCACGGCGCCTGGGATTTCCTCGTGAAAGAGACCCCCTTTGACGCCGGCGTGGTGAAAGCGGCGCTAAGTAAGCTCAAGACCGTCCGCGCGCTAAGAAAAGAGAATCTGGCGGCCCGCCATGGCGGCTTCACCCGTGACGTGATCGTGGAAGGCCCCAGCAAAGCCTGGCACATCCTCAAAACTCAGATCGCGCAAGTCGCGCCTTCCAACGCGCCGGTCCTCATTCAGGGAGAAACCGGTTCCGGCAAGGAAGTCGTCGCCCGGCTGCTCCACGAGCTAAGCCGGCGAGCCAACGGCCCGTTCCTGGCCATCAACTGTGGCGCTGTCAGCCGCGAGTTACTGGAGAGCGAACTGTTCGGCCATGAAAAGGGAGCCTTCACCGGCGCCACCGGCGCCAAGATCGGCCTGATCGCCGCGGCAGAAGGCGGCACCCTCTTTCTGGATGAACTCGGCGAGATGCCGGGACCGATGCAGGTCAGCCTGCTTCGCTTTCTCGATCGCAACGAGTATCGCCCGGTCGGCAGTACCCGAACACGTCAAGCGGATGTGCGTATCGTCGGAGCCACGAATCAGGATATTCAAGAACTCGTCCACCAAGGCCGCTTCCGCGACGATCTCCTCTATCGCATCAATACCGTGACGCTCCGCGTCCCGCCGTTACGTGAACGAACCGAGGATCTGCCGGCGCTGATCGATCACATCCTTCAGACGCTCCGGATCCCTGGAGCCACCAAACGAACGGTTGCCCCAGCCGCCTTACAACGGCTAACCGCCTATGCATGGCCCGGCAACGTGCGTGAGCTGAGAAATGTGATCGAACGGATGATCTTGATGAGCACTGGAACCGGACCCATCACCCACGCTGAGGTCGAGCACGTGCTGCCGAAGGCCTCAGGCGCTCCCCGGACAGACGATCCCGCAGAACTGACGTTGGACGAAATCGAGCGGCGACACATCCTGCGCGTGCTCGACGCGAGCGAAGGGAACAAAACCGCGGCCGCCAAGACCCTGGACATCGATTACAAAACACTGCTGACCAAGCTCAAGAATTTCTCGATCACCAACTAGCGACTCCCGCTATTCCCGGCGACGCTCGCCGCTCGAACACATTCGCTCAACAGGCTCCCCACCACGCCACCCTGGCCGCGGAGCAATCCAAAACATCAATTCCCTTGGCAACCAGCCGATCACTTCTTATGATGCCAGTGAGTTTGGGAGCACCGATGTCTCAGCCAACCGGACCGTCTAAGCGCATCATCGACCTGCGGAAACATCAGCGCATTGTCACGCCGTCAAGCGCGCTCTTTTCCTTCAGACAGCTTATCGTGCCGGCCCAACTCCTGGACGATGTCGAAGGTGAAGGCGCCCTGATCGATCTTTCGCTCGGAGGATGCCGTCTTCTCAGCGACACCCCACTCACCCTTGGTCAGGAATATCACCTGATTCTGCAGATCTCCGTTGAACGCCCTCCCATTCCGGTCGAAGCCGCGGTCGTCCGCTGGACTGAAGACAATACCTACGGTCTCAAGTTTACGTCGATCGACACGCACGACGAATCTCAGCTCCGGGATCTCCTCATCGAGATCCGCCGGCCCATCAGCTAACTCGGCCCCTCGCCAAGACTGATCGCTCTCTCGTCCCAGACACGGGGCACGCCCTGCCAATACGGAAAGAGGCTTCCCTCGCCAAAGCACGCACGTAAGGAATACACGCGTCGACCACCTCCCATCTCCGGACTCCACGCTCACCGCTGACAGATCGGACACCTTACGACTCGATTCGACAATGGCCCCCTATCTATTAGAAAATGGGCCACACCTCACCGTGTCATGCCCTTCGGGCAAGGAGCCTCGCCTATGAACCGGCCGGACGTCTCAGGAGAACAGCAGGCGCAAGAGCAGTTCGGCACGGCAAGTCGAGCGGCGGCCTTTCAGGCCAATCAAGTCCTCGATCATTTGAATGGTCCGATGCAGCAGTTCGTTGCACGGCAGGAAATGGCCTTCATTGCTACGGCCAGCGCCAGCGGCGCATGCGACTGCTCCTTTCGCGCCGGCACCAGGGGATTCGTCGCCGTGCTGGACGAAAAGACGCTCGTCTATCCGGAATATCGAGGCAACGGCGTGCTGGCCAGTGTAGGAAATATTTTAGAGAACCCCCACATCGGCATCATCTTTCTCGATTACTATCTGACCACGATGGGCCTGCACGTCAACGGCAAGGCTCACGTCCTGACTCCTGGCGAGATGGAAAGCATGCCGCATCTCCCCCCAAGCATTCTCGAATCCATGCAGGTCAAAGGCGGCCGGAAACCAGAAGCCTGGATCCTAGTGAACGTCGAAGAAGCCTATGTCCATTGCTCCAAACACGTACCGCTCATGAAGCGTTTGGACAAGCATATCGCCTGGGGAAGCGACGACGAGTTCGTCAAAGGCGGAGATTTCTTTAGGGTGAAGAAAGAACCGCGGGGTTGAGGAGCCCCCCTTCGAACCGCTCAGGATCGATGTACTACGGGCAAACTGCAACTGCGTTGACGTCAGTCAGCGACGATTGGATATCACTCAAGATCTGGTCCCGACTATCGTCGAACGACAAATATCCCATAAAACTATGGCCGCCAGAATACAACGGCGCGAGCGACGTAATGGGGTTTAGCCCCCAGTTGGTATTCGCATCTAGGGTTGACGGCAACAGCAGATTGATCGCGCCGATGAGCAGATCCCCAGTCGAGGTGCGATACCGGCCATTTCCCTTCACCACGGTGTCTGGCGTAGCCACACCGACAATCTTCAGCGCCCCAGCAGCAGGAGCTGGCGCCGGAGACGATCCCACTGCCGCATCGTACGCAGCATTGGCATAGAGATTCCCCTGAGAATGCGGCACTACAACCACGCGTCTACACAACGGCGGTGTCATCTGTGCTCGATAGGCCGCCGCGTGACGCTGCACTGCCACCTGATCGATCTGGTTCGTCTGCGTCATGGGCCCCTGCAACAACGACACCATCGTCGGACCAAGTGAGGCGAACGTCTCCAGCTTCCGCCACATATCGGACGGGTTGATACCTAACCGTTGCTGCCCAGCTTCCGTGAAATCTTTGACCGTCCCTGACGTGGGGTTATAGTTGAGAAAGAAAAGATAACAACTGGACTGAAGACTTGCAGGTGTCATCGACGGCAATCGAGTCAAAAACTCCATCTCCAGCTTCCCGCCATTGAGACGCGCTTCATCGAGCGTCGTGGTCACGCCATTCACATAATAGACAGACGTGCGTGGAGCGGACCCATTTTGACAAGCTGCCTGAGGTGCAAACTGACCCCAGCTTGGAGTAGTCCACAACACCGCAGCCGCCAGCAAACTCAGCTGTAGAGTCACCCCTTTCATGAACATACTCCCACCCATTGATCAGCCGGAAGGAACGGAATATTCACCGCAGCAGCCTGGCTATCGGCTTTCAAGTAGGCTTCGGACCGCGGGTTGGTATCCAGAATCCTCGCCCGAAGCTCGACAAACACAGGATGGAAATCCGTCGGCCTCCGTGCCATCAGACATTCCAGCGCGCGAAATCGCTCCGTCACGTGCGTAACAGATTTGGCGGCATCATCGGCATCGAGAATCGATGACTGTGCCCCCTTGGCATACTGCCGCAACGCCTTATTGCTATCGCTATTCGCAGGAACCGGATAGATCGCGTCGATATACGCTTCGACATCGTCGCGAACCCCGTCACTATTGGCATCGGCTCCGGCCAGCGAGACGGGCGATGGAGAAGAGGTCGAGGAGGATTCGCTCCCGCACCCGGCGCACAGCGCCAGCAGCATGATCGCACCGACCGTTCCCTGGAGCCGACGAATAGACATACCTAACACGCCTCTCAATTACGTAGGAAAAACCATGAGCACTCTACCGCTCGACTACCCGCAAAAGCAATCCTCTGGCCGTCTACTGGCACACAGGAGTTCCCACGGTATGGACGCGAAGAGCATTGCTCGGCAGACGGCACAGACGGCGCGGCAGGATCCCCAGCAGCAATACGATAACCGGCGCAGGAGCATGCCGCGTCCCTGCATCGGTGAAGCCGTATCGACGCGCGACGAAGTCGCGCGTCACCACCACGAGGCATAGTCGGACCGATACACCCTTATCCCTCTAGACGAACGACATCCCCCGCCTGCACCGTCCCCGGCGTCACGACGGTTGCCAAGACACCCACGTTGCCGTGATTATGCTGAACCGCCGTCCGGAGAATGGCCAAGTCTTGCGGGAGCCCCTGTTGCGGCAACGTCGTCATGACACAGCGCGCACAGAAACCAGTCACCGCCACACGAACCTGAGAGCCAATCGCCACAATCCGTCCCTTCCAATCGTTCTCTAAAAACACGGGGGCCGCGGTCCCTGTATCAATGACCACATTGGGGCGGAACCGCCGTGCGTCAAAACGCCCATCCGAATAGTGCGACTGCAACGCGTGCAGCGTCGCGGTCGTCAAGAGATGAACCGGCGCCTCATCGAAGAATGTCGTCGGAGGAATCTTCACCGTCGTCTCGCTGTCCCGCTCGGACAAGCCCTCCAGGTTAGGCGCATATTGCTCCAGCATCGGCTGCGCTGGCGGCACACTCGTGAGCCGAACCTTTCGTCCGAGCCGCGCAGACAGAACCCCGTCTACATCGGACATGGCTTCCGTCATGATCTGTCCATCCGGGAATGTGATCTCGACACTCATCGAGGATCCTGGAATGAGACGCGCGTGAAACGCAAACATCGTCGGCCATCGCCGGGGATTCTTCGCGCTGACCACATGACCCGTCTCAACGTCGATCAACGCATACTGGCGGTCACCCTGCAGTCCCCGTTCCGTCACAGTTGCCGTTGCCAACGGCTCTCCCAACATCGACTTCACGGGATAGCGCCACAGCGAATACACGGACCAAATCGGCGGACTTTTCGGCACTGCCACAATCACCCCCTGTCGCAATGAAAGACACCGAGCTGGTTCACAGTATTGAGAAACCGTCCGATGCGGAGTCTCACTACGTGAGACTCCGCATCGGACACACTTACTTCTTCTCGACGATGTCGCCCTTCATCGGACCGAGCACACCCAACAGCTCATCCTTCTCTGTCTTGCCGACCTTGTGATGATCCAGGGCCGCGACGAGATCTTCGACCAACGCACCGAAAGCCGCATCGGTCACACCCATGCCGGCATGCGTCTGCGTCATCGTGCGACCGCTGTACTTGCAAGGCCCGCCGCTCGCTTCGCAGATCTGATTGACGAGATGCATCTTGAGCTTCGTGAGATCCGTACTCGCGAAATATCCGTTGATCCGCTTATCGCCTCCGACATTCCCCACAAACGTCTCGACCACCGCGGTGATCGCGCCCTTGCCCCCCAAACGGTCATAGAGCGACTTGCCTTGAGCGGGGTTCCCCGCGCAGGCCGCCCCCGCCATCAGCACCACACTCAAGACCGCCATACTCATCACACTCTGCATCTTCATCGCACACCTCCAGTATTGATTAATAAATAGGGCTTACCGCCCCTCCCCACCGCTCACGAACGCCTGCCACCGACGCAGTTGATCGGCTTCTCGCCCTGGAATAAAGTCAGGACAATCGATCCGCAATTGCCCCTCGCCCATCGGTTTATTCACCAGTCCGCAATGGTGAGGCCGCACGGCATCGGCATGGACATAGGGCTGAAAATAGGTGCACCCTGCGCACATCCTCGCGACCGAGATCACCCCCTGGCCCTGCAGCGAATGAATCACCTTGGTGAGCCCTCGCAGGAATATCGCCTGCTCGTCCGGCGTGAGACTCTTGACGCCGGCATCGACGACCTCAGTCCATCCCCTTGCCTCACGGACTTCGCGTCGCCCCGCTGCCGTGAGCGTCAGCACGAGCGCCCGCTGGTCTTCCGCCAAACGTTCTTTCTTGACCAACTGCTTCTCGACAAGCGTGATGACGGCATCGCTCGCTGTCGCTGCCGACAGGCACAATGCGGATGCCACGTCGTTCAGCCGAACTGATTGGCCGTCCCGTTCCTCCAAGAGGACCAGGATTTGGCCCTGTGTCGGAGTGAGCTTACGCGCCGTGCCACCCTCCCAAGCCTGGCTTCGCAATGCAGCAGCGACTTTGGTCAGGCCCGCCGTAATATGATCAACTATGGTCTTTTCACCGTGCATCGAAAGGCGTTTCCCCATTGGACGCTCCTTTACGCAGACAAGGACACAATGAATCCGCCGGTTTGCCGGAACTCCTTCTGCTGATGCTCCGTAAACATGACCAAGGGCTCCTGGTGGCAGAACCGGCACTCCTCCGCCGTGACCGCGACCGCCGCATACCCCTGGGCCGCCACATACTCATTCGCCAATCTGAGAGCCGTCGCCTGATCCCCCGTCATGACGTCAAAGTGCAGGGTCTTTCCCGGCACCTCCACCCACGTATCGAACACCTTCACCGCATCCATCCCTAGCTCCTTTCCAATAACGCTCGCCAACTGTTAAGGACTCCTGATTATATAGCAAGGAGTCCTACTGTACGTCAACCCCCCTCTTATGTGGGGACATGAAACGAATCGCGCAGCCTACCGCCGCAGCCCTGCTACTTGATCGAAGATGGAAATGAACCTTACGTGAAGAGGAGGCGCGGCAATCCTGCCCAACACCATGACGGGGCCGGATCGCTTCTGAACCTCACCCCTGCGGAAACGCTACGAGCCGATGAGCAGGAAAGATCGACCGTGAGAAAAGGCTTGAAATGAGAACACAACGGAGCAATACGCAGTTTCTACTTGGAAGCACCCGCTGAGGGGACCTGCCACCGTGTTGGCAGGCCCCCGCCAAGGCCGTCTCCACTTCGATCGACAGCCGATTCCGGACAATCAGACTATGACGACTTCTGCTTGGCGCGCGCTAAGGCTAATGCCATGGCCATCGTCCCACCGGGCGGTGGCTGCCGATCCACAGGACGTTGAGCCATGGGCTGGCGCCGCCCCTGCGACTCGGGCGGCACGCCCGCACCGGCCTCGCCCGATGACGGACGCGAAGAAGCCACACTCCCTGGCGCGTCATCGAGACGCATCGTCAAGGAGATGCGCTGACGCTTCACGTCAACCTCCATCACCTTCACCTTGACGATTTGACCCGGCTTCACCACCTCGTGCGGATCCTTGACGAACTTGTTGGCCAGCGCCGACACATGCACGAGCCCGTCCTGATGGACACCGACATCGACGAAGGCCCCAAACGCCGCCACGTTCGTCACGACGCCTTCGAGCACCATACCCGGATGCAAGTCGGTCAGAGACTCGACGCCTTCTTGGAATGTGGCCGTCTTGAACTCCGGGCGCGGATCGCGACCGGGCTTTTCCAGCTCCGTCAGGATATCGCGCACGGTCGGCACGCCGAACTTCTCATCGGTAAATTCAGCCGGCGATAACCCTTTCAACAACGCCGGCTGCCCCATGACATCCGTAATGCCTTTGCCGACACGCGCGAGAATGCGCTCGACCACCGGATAGGCCTCCGGATGGACCGACGAGCGATCCAAGGGATTGTCGCCGTCGTTGATCCGCAAGAATCCGGCTGCTTGCTCAAACGTCTTCTCGCCCAACCGAGGCACCTTGCGCATCGTGATGCGGTTCCGGAACGGCCCATTGGCGTCGCGGTATTCGACGATATGCTTTGCCAACAGCTGATTCAGGCCGGACACCCGCGCCAGCAGCGGAACCGACGCGGTATTGACGTCGACTCCGACGGCGTTCACGCAATCTTCCACCGTCGCATCGAGCGAGCGCGCCAGCAAGTGCTGATTGACATCATGTTGATACTGACCGACGCCGATCGCTTTCGGCTCAATCTTCACCAATTCGGCCAGCGGATCTTGCAGACGACGGGCAATGGAGACTGCACCCCGCAAACTGACGTCCAACGCAGGAAACTCGGCCGCGGCAAACGCCGACGCGGAATAGACCGAGGCCCCGGCTTCACTGACGACAATCTTCGCCAGTTTCTGCTCCGGCTTCTTCGCCGCAATCAGCTTCACCAACTCCGTCGCCAGCTTATCGGACTCGCGGCTGGCCGTGCCGTTCCCGATCGATATCAGCTCCACTCCGTGCTGCAGCACCAATCGCCCCAGCGTCGCCAACGACTCTTGCCACTCATTGCGCGGCTGATGCGGATAAATCGTCGCGGTCTCCAACAGTTTCCCCGTCGCATCGACGACCGCCACCTTGCAACCGGTGCGCAGTCCCGGATCGAGCCCCAGCACGGCCTTCGGACCGGCGGGTGCCGCCAGGAGGAGCTCGTGCAGATTCCGGCCGAAGATTCTAATCGCTTCCGCTTCCGCCGCTTCACGTAGCTGCAGCAATAATTCCGTACTGAGATGCAGATGAATTTTCACGCGCCAGGCCCAGCGACAGACATCGGCCAGCCACTTGTCGGCGGGCCGGCCGCGATCCGCGATCCCAACATGCCCCGCGATCATCGCGGCACAGGGATGCGGCACCATCGCCTCCAGCTGCTCACCGAGCCCCAGCTCAACCTTCAAGACGCCTAACCCCCAGCCGCGGAACAGGGCGAGCGCACGATGGGATGGAATCGTGCGGATTGTCTCGGAATAGGCATAGTAGTCGCGAAACTTTTCTTCCTCTGCCGTCTCTTTCCCCTTCACCACGGTCGAGGTGACGTAGCCCTGCTCCCAGAGCCTCGTCCGAAGCGCCGCCAGCAACTCGGCGGTCTCCGCAAAGCGCTCGACCAGAATGTCCCGGGCTCCCTCGAGCGCCGCCTTCGCATCGGGGACATTGATCGCATCGACCCCGTCGCTAGCCGGCTTGACGATCACGTACTTGACGGCTTCCTGTTCGGGATCCAGCATGGGATTGGACAACAGGACATCCGCCAACGGCTCTAGTCCCGCTTCACGGGCAATCTGCGCACGCGTACGCCGTTTGGGCTTATACGGCAGATACAGGTCTTCCAGCGTCTGCTTGGTCGCCGCCGATTCGATCGTCCCCCGCAAGTCCTGTGTCAGCTTCCCCTGCTCCTCGATCGACGCCAGAATCGTCGCCCGCCGCTCTTCCAACTCGCGCAGATAGCGCAACCGTTCTTCCAGCGTGCGGAGATGCGTGTCGTCTAAATTTCCCGTGGCTTCTTTCCGATAACGCGCCACGAACGGCACCGTCGAACCTTCATCGAGCAATGCCACCGCTGCGGCCACCTGATGGGCGCCGACGCTGAGCTCTGTCGCAATGAGGCGAACAATCTTTTCCTGAGCTGAATCCGACACAACGACCTTGGGTGAAGATGCCATAGAAATATATGCCGGCACTTTCCGGAATCGGCTTAGCCGCGGCGCGCATGACGCCTTGACCAAGAGCGCATTCCTCTGATTGATGGTGAATGAAGAATCGAGCGTATCGAGCTGCTGTTCACACTCGCGAATGAAGAAACAATTTTACGTCTTCGTGAATACCTGTGATAGCCGGGCGCGAATCTATCAGATGCCTCCCCTTGCGGCAACTCATCCGGCAGGCCCTCTGATCAGCGATCGCCCCCACAGGCTCCCCCTCTAGCAAGCCCTGGCACCGCATACACGCTAGATCTCTGCGCCCCGACTCCGTTACACTCGCACAAAAGAACACCTGTCAGGGGAATCACATGCTCACGTACTATCAAGTGCTCGAACTGCCGACCACGGCCACCAGCGAAGACATTAAAAAGGCCTGGCACGAACAACTCCAAGTCTGGCATCCGGATCGATTCACCCATGCGCCGGTCCTGCAGCGCAAAGCCGAAGCCCGTACGACCTTGATCAATCAGGCGTATCAAACGCTCAACGACCCAAGTTCTCGCCAGCGCTACGATGCGACAACCGGGCCCACGCCGGTACGCCCCCACACCACGGCGTCCCCAACTCCTCCGCCGCGCCCGACCACATCCGTGCACCCACAAACCCCGCCGCCTAGATCGCGCAGCGAACAACGCGGACCGCACCTTCCGATCATGCTGTCCCGAAAGAATCAGCCCAAGATCGCCGTGCCGGCCATCCATATCCTCGTCGATACCCGCGAACACATGCCCTACATCTTCTCCGGCCTAAGTAGGATTGCCGGCACCACCCGTCAAACCCTGCAGGCCGGCGACTATGCCATTGCCGAAGCGCCGGACATCTTTCGGGTGGAACGCAAACGGGCCGAAGAGCTCAATACGATTTTCTCCAATCCGTCGGAGAACCGGCAGCGATTCATGCGCGAACTGGAACCGCTCCTCAAGATCCCTCATCGTTTCCTGGTGATTGAAGGCGCGCTTTTCCAGCGCCTCGCCAGCGGACGCCTCGGCCAGTATCACAAGAACGGTTTGCTCGATTTTTTGGATGCGCTGACCGCGCGCTTTGGGCTGCAGATTATTTATGCGGAGCATCGAGACGAGGCGGAAGAGCGCGTCGCCAATCTCGCGACACTGCACTATGCCTACTACTACGCTGAGCAGGAAGGGCTCGGGCGCTACCTGGCCGACAACGACGTCTGACAGACACCCGTTCCCCGACTATCGACACCCCTCGAATCCCGTCTGCCGCAAGGCTTCGTAGAGCACCACCGACACCGCGTTCGAGAGATTCAAACTGCGGCTGGCAGGCCTCATCGGCACGCGAATACGCTGAGCCTCAGGAACGGCCTCGATAAGTTCGACCGGCAACCCCCGGGTTTCAGGGCCGAAGAGAAAGACATCCCCCGACGCATAGACATTCAGGTCATAGCGGCGCGTCCCTTTCGTCGAGGCCGCAAAGATTCGGCGATGCGAAAACTGCTCCACACAATCCGCCCAGCTCTCGTGCACGGTGATCGTGGCAAACTCGTGATAGTCCAGCCCGGCGCGCAATAGTTGCTTGTCCTCCAGCGAAAAACCGAGCGGCTTCACCAAATGCAAGCGAACGCCCGTGTTCGCACACAGGCGGATGATATTACCCGTGTTGGGGGGAATTTCAGGCTGATAGAGAATGAGGTCGAACATGAGGAACGTGACTGACCGATCAGAAGATGGCAATTGGGACGCAGTCTACCACGGCCGCCCCGAAGACCATCACTACCTTTCTAGGCAACCAGACCGAAAGAGGAAGAAAATCTGTTCATGGAAAGACGGGCCGGAAAGATCATCAGGCGGCATACCCCTTCGGATTCGTACTCTGCCAACGCCAGGCATCGGCGCACATCACATCCAGTCCCCGTTCAGCGCGCCAGCCCAATTGCGCCAGCGCCTGCTTCGGATCGGCATAGCAGGAAGCAATGTCGCCGGGACGCCGGGACGCGACCTGATAAGGAACCGGCTTTCCGCTGGCTCGCTCAAACGCCCGCACGATTTCCAACACGCTATACCCGTTCCCCGTTCCCAAATTTACCGTCAAGCACTCCTTCATCTGCTTGGACCGCTCCAGCGCCTGCAACGCCTTGAGATGCCCGAGAGCCAAATCCACCACATGAATGTAGTCTCGAACACCCGTTCCGTCCGGAGTGGGATAGTCGCCGCCCCAGACATTGAGACTCGCCCGACGCCCCACAGCGACCTGCGCCACAAAAGGAAGCAGGTTATTCGGTACACCACGGGGATCTTCTCCGATCAACCCGCTGGCATGGGCGCCCACCGGGTTGAAGTACCGCAGAATGCAGAGCCGCCAGGATTGATCGCTCCGCTGCAAGTCGCGCAAGATTTCCTCCACCATCAACTTTGAGCGGCCATACGGATTGGTCGCCGAGAGAGGATGATCCTCCGTCAAGGGTAACCGTTGCGGGTCGCCGTACACGGTGGCCGACGAGCTGAACACCAATTGCTTTACGCCGCACTCACTCATCGCTTCCAACAGGCGTAATGTACCGACCACATTGTTATCATAGTAGGACAGCGGCTGTTCCACCGACTCGCCCACGGCCTTCAGCCCGGCAAAGTGAATCACCGCTGTGGCCTTGCTCGTGCGCAACGCGGCAACCAGAGCGGCACGATCGCGGCAGTCGCCGCGGACCAGCGGGACAGGCTTTCCGGTGATGCGCTGCACGCGCGCCAACGCTTCAGGGTGGCTGTTGCTGAAATTATCGAAAACGGTGACCTCAAATCCGGCTTGCAGCAACTCCACACAGGTGTGAGAACCAATGTAACCCGCACCGCCAGTAACCAGAATCATTGCCAGCCCTCCCCTGAATCAGCCCGGTCATCGGCATCTCGCCTGAGCACATCATTGCCCTCAGCCAAGCTCGCTTTCGACGTTCTCAACATACGTCTCACGCTTCTCATAAGAAACAGTCGCCTCACCCGTGACCAGCTTATCAAACTGGGAACCAGCGTCAAACGATGCGTATCATTCTTCCCGCTACCCGCTCTCGGTTTTTGAGTCAAGTCGGACCAGGGCACTGGGGCGGAGCGACCTCGCCAAGGAAAGTGAATCCCTTTTAATATGATGGTCTCTCATACGCCAGGCCGACTCTTCCCGATAGCCCGGAGTGGTGAATTTCAGAATCCCGGTGTATCTTGGAGCATCGACCTCCAGCCTAGAGGAACAGGATGTTCGGAAACAGCGCGGTCGTATTGCACAGGTCTCAGACAATCCCCGTACTCCGATGCCGATACGGGATCAGACTCCTGACGATCTGGCTCACGGCGATCCTCTCGACGACCGCGGGCGCGTGGGCACAGGATCCACGGCATGTGTCCCCGGAGCGCTTGGCGGAACAGGCCAAGGCCGTGTGGGAAAGCGGCGCCATTGTACCGGCACTCGATTTGATCGAAGAAGGGATTCATCACCACCCTCGGGCTCTCACGCTCTATAAATTGCGCGGGGACATCCTCGCCGCCGCCCGTGGCCCTCAGGAAGCGGTGCAGGCCTACGAAACCGCCCTCGCCCAACAACCGACCGCCCTGGATGTCCGCTGGGCTAAATGGAGTGTGTTGATGCGCTGGGGGCAGGCGGAGGAATCGCTGGCTGAGCTGCAGCGCATTGAAAACATCGACCCCCAGAATCCACTCGTGCATCTGCGCCTCGCTCAGGAACTCCGTAAGCTCGACCGCTTGGAAGACTCCCTGATGTCCTATCAGAAAGCCGTGGCGCTCGCGCCAGAGCTCCTTGGCTGGAGACTGGCGATGGCCCGGGCGCGGTTCGATATTCTGGACTATCGCGGGGCCGATGCCGACGTGCAATACGTCCTCAACAAAGTGCCCCCGGGCTCTCCGGTGGAACTCCCGGCCAAGAACCAACTCGCGCAGCATTACGAGTCGATGGAGCGGGGCCGCCGCTTTACCCCTGCGCTCACGCCGGATGCGACCGAGAAACAACTGAAAGAATGGGCCGCGATTCGCGCCGACGCCTGGAGGCTCTTCTCAGCCGGTCGCTATCAGGAAGCCGAGCCGATCTACCGGCGAATCATGACGCTCAACCCCAGAGACACGCTGGCCACCCATCAATTAGGACTGACCCTCATGCAGCTCGGGCGATGCAAAGAGGCACTGGCCATCTTCGGCAATGTACTCAACATGAATCCCAGCGAGGACGACTACGCCGATACGGTGTTTCGCATGGGAGTCTGCCTTGTGGAACTCGAGCAGTGGGAAGACGCGTTCGTCCATTTTCAAACGCTCTATGACACCGCCGTGGAGTTTGAACAAAACAACAACGATGTCCAACTGCCCGCCGGCACACGCGTGCTCGCGAAGGACAAACTGGCCCGGTGGCTCGACAAGATCCGTCCGCATGTCCCTGAATTAGCCCAGATGAAAGCAGCGGAAGCGGCGGCGGCTCCCGCCCCGCCCCGAGAAAAATCCCCGTCCACGGCGCTGGCGGAAGAAGCCCTGTTTGAAAAAGCTCTGGAACGGCTCACGCCGCAGAAGGCATTAGATCCGCAGGCCTCACTGATGGGCCGGGACGCTGATTTCAGCTGGTTTCGCTTTGTCATATCGGCCGGCAAGGTCATCCGTGACGATTTCCCGACCGGCGCGCACGAATTCATTCCGCTCAATCCGAATGACACCTTCCCCTCCACACAACCCGAGATCTACCTGGTGTTCGGGCTCGTATCGGCGTCGTACGATGCCATCCCGCTCTCCGCTCACTGTTTTCTGGAGATCGCTGAGGTCACCGGCAACGCGCCGCCCGTCGCACAAGACCAGGTCATGATGGCCATGAATGACCAGTCCGGCTACTTCCGCCTCCCGGCCCCTAAGACCGGCTGGACACCAGGGCTCTATCGCTGTGGATTATTCGCCGGTGAACGCACATCCGCCTATACACAAGCCGACGAGGTGCGCTTTCGAATCCTCCGGCCGACACCACCCAACTAGCACAGCAGCTCGCCGGCAGAACATCGCCGGTCGCAGAGCCTGCTACGCCGAGGCCGGTCTATTGCCGATTAGACAGCGCGCGGGAGCCCCCTACCAGCAGGAACCGGGAGGCGCGACGAGGTGAGGATCTATGGAATCGTTCGGCTTTGCTCATTGGAGAAGGGGCTTTCATTCCCGTTGGTATCGTAAGCCGACACCGCAAAGAAGTACGTCACACCCTTCGTCAGATTCGTCATCTGATAGGTCGTGGTAGACGCAGACAAGGTGGCAATCGGATTTCCGTAGGTCCCAGCAGTGGTCGATCGATAAATCTTGTACCCGGCCAGGTCCGATGCGGCGACCGGATCCCATTGAAACGTCAACGACGCCGTGGCGGCAGGAGCCTGCGCGGCCGGAGGCGCACTGTCGCTCCCTCCCCCGCCGGTACACCCACCAAAGACTGCCCCGACAGCCGCCACTATTACCAATCCCAATCCGAACGATGCTCGTACCACTGGCAGACTCCCTCGTTCTGTCGACTGCTGACGACCTCAATTTACCGCCTCGCCAAACAAGAGGCAAGGACAGTGCCGAGGGTGCCCACACTCAGCCGGGAAGAATTCCTCCCGGCATAGCGCACTTCTGCCAGCTAGTTGGGGAACATCCCCACCCGGCGATGTTCTCCCGGCTCCGTCATCACTGATTGTCCCGGCCACCAGCAGAGCCCTCTTTTGTACAGTGATCGCCCCGGCCTCCCCCCCGCTTCCCCGCAATTCCAAAGGCTTTAAATGGGAACTGACTCAATCCCATCAGGCATGTCCTTTGCGGTTTACCAGGTTGGTGCCTGACAGATCCCTGTATTGCATCGCATCGTCGATTAGGGCACCCTTCCCCTATCTCGTCGTTCCAAGAGGATCACGGTATGGCGCCCACACTGGTCCCCACACAAGTCCGTCGTCTGTGCGGACTTCTCTTGTCAGGCCTTCTCTTTTTCACCGCGGCGCTTGGAACAACTGGTCTCGCAGAAAGCGACGGATCGATTCCGGCTCTGGCCCCGACCCCGCTATTCACAACGGCCCCTCCGCAGCGGTCCGCACCGTTGGCCCAGGCAAGCACCCCGCGCAAAGCCAGGGGACGCTGGGTTCGGGATCAGCGTTCCGTCAACATCACCGCAGACGCGCTCCGTGCCCTCAATCCAATCAGTCCGGCACACCACACCGAATTCACGATCGACCTTTTTTCAGCCGGCACACAACTAGCCGATCTCAGCCCGGGAAACGACCCGCAACGAACGCTCCACCACCACACATGGACGGGACGGCTGACGCAGGATCGGGACAGCGATGTCACGCTTGTCATGAAGGGCGCGGCTGTCGCGGGAACGATCCGAAAGGGGCGCACAATCTATGAGATCAAGCCCAGCGCTGACGGCACTCATGATGTGACAGAAATCGACAGCGAGTTGCTTCCCAGCGACCACCATCCGGTCCCCGTGAGTCCTGACGAATCGGCAGCAGGAGATGTGGCTACCGGCCTGGCTGCGCCCATACTTCCCTTCGCCGCAGCCGCAGATAGCAGCACATTGATCGATGTCCTGGCGGTCTACACCACCACCGCGAAGAACGCGAATGGTGGACAAAACGGCATTGAAGCCCTGATTGCCCTCGGCATTTCTCTAGCGAACACCGCCTTCACCAACAGTCAGATCAACACCCAATTTCGACTCGTTCATACCGCCGAAATCGCGTATCCCGAATCCGGCAACTACAACACGGATTTGAGTCGCCTGCGAAATGCGACGGATGGATTCCTGGATGACGCGCATACGCTGCGGAACACCCACAAGGCGGATCTGGTCACGCTGATTGCAGACAACATCGGAGATGCCTGCGGAGTCGCCTACGTCATGAGTTCTGTCAGCCCCAGCTTTGCAAGTTCGGCGTTCAGTGTGGTCGAAGATGCCTGCATCTCCGGCTACACTCTCGCCCATGAGCTCGGCCACAATATGGGGTCTATGCATGATCGGGCCGAGGGAGGGACCGGCGCCTACCCCTACTCCTTCGGGCACAAAGAAGCAGGCAAGTTTCGGACGATCATGGCCTATCCCTGCAGTCCCTCCTGTCCGCGTATCAATCATTTCTCAAACCCCAATGTCAGCTATCAAGGAAGCTGGGTCACCGGCGTAGACCACAACACGAGCCCTGCCACCTCGGCGGACAACGCCAGAGCCTTTACCAATGCCTTGAGCACCGTGGCGAATTTCCGCAACAGCGGCGATACGACCGCTCCCCCGGCCCCCGCCAATTTCCGGATCATCAGCCCGTAGCCATATGAGAAGGAGTCTGCTTCGTGCGTAATCGAATCACCTGTCGCAGCCTTCTTCGTGTCGGACTGACGGCACTTCTCCTCTGCACCCTCGGCATGGCTCCCCGTCCTTCCTCCGAAACGCACCTGTGGGAATTGGTCTCTTCGCCCTCGTCTCCCGATCAACGCCAAACGCCCCGCCAACCCTGGATCATCCGGGAGCAGAAAATCCGCCTACACCAAACGATCCTGGATGCGCTCCGTGATCCCGCAGCTCCCGTTCCTTCAGGAATCATCCTTGATCTGACCAGCGAGACCAGTCATGAACTGGTCGTCGATTCAAAGACTCCGGGTGCGCTTTCAACCACAGTCATTCAAGGCCATGTACAGACAGCCGCCCCTTCCGACATCACCCTCGTCATCAAAGACAGGTCGATGGCCGGCACGATCCGCATGGACAGACGGGTGTTCAGGATCCAGTCCATAGGAGACGGCGAGCACATCCTCGTTGAACTCGACCCTGAGAAACTCCCGCCCGACTGAGGCCATTCCCTGATAGCAGGCAGAGCCAGAGGGCGCGGACTGCCCGCCTCAAGAATCGTTCATGACCGGCTGATGGAGGGGCTACGCTGCAACGAAGGGGTTGAGTCGGCCGCGGATCGTCCTGGCGAGAGTGTCATACTGCTCTGAGATCTTCAGAAAGTGGTGCCTTCGGATACCCTCACCGGCCCGCGCGGCCGCCTGGTCATACGTACGCGCGGCGCTCTCATACACCGACGCCAGAGACCAGCGAATCGGCGCCTGGCGCATCTGGCGCTTGGCGACAAACTCATGGAGCGGCTGCCGGGCCACCGTGTCCAGCAGTGCTTGCGCCCGATGCAAGCTGGTATGGGCCGCCATAACCGCCTCATATCCCTGCCGGGCGATGGCTTTCCGCTCGGCCGGATGCGCACGATAATAGTCGGTGATCTCGATGATGTGATCGACATTTCCCTTCTCATACAGCGCGCAATGCGTCCGGTCCTGGAACAAGTCGCTGAACCCGTTTCCTACACCCTCCGTCAGGAGCAATGCGCCGCAGGCCATGGCCTCGAACGTCCTAAAGTTCACGTCGTTCGCCACGGATTGATTCAAGACCATCATCGATCGGTTGAAGATCTCATCGTACGGCCCCGACTGCACGACAATCGGATACTGAGTCTGTAGGCGCTGGATCAGGTCGACGCGATCGGGATTTCTGGCGGCATCGAGTGTACCGATGAACGAGAGCGGAATCTCTCTGGCGAATCCAAGATCCCGGTCGTGAGCCCCCTGGCAGAACAGTGGCATCCAGGAGACATGCTGCCGGTCTCCGTCAAGCTGATAGGCCGGCACCCAGTCTTTCTGCGCAACCAGAATCACATCGAATGCCGCGGCGTAATGCATGTGCCAATTGGCATGGATGTGCGAATCGATTGCGTACCAAACCACCGGCACTGGAAGAGTCTCCAGTCCCAGCACCAACGGCTGAGTACTCTCGTCCCCCAGCACGATCAGGTCCGGATACCAATGGGCCGGCAGTTGCGTCAGCAGACTCCTGGCATCGAGAAGCGAGCGAGTGAGCGGAATGTCGGCAGTCCGATGGTATCCGGCCCATTTCACATCATGACCGAGCAGCCGGAACGATTCCTGAAAGTAGGCGTTTCCTAGATGAAGAATTCTCATGGTGACATGATCTGAATAGGTGCGGACACGTTCCGGCCACCCGTTTGATGACTGGCGCTCAGAGGTGAGGCCTCGGCACCTTCCTTCGCATCGTCACGAGTTGATACTTCTCAAATCGGCATGAACGGCCGCGAACTTAAGAAGCCCCTGCCGCCATTCGACTTATGTCGGATCAAAACAGGAGCACTGCCGGGCCTCCTCCCTTCTGTAATTTCATCGCGCATGCCATTAGGCCCCACGCTGAGCACCGAGCGCCTGCTGGTCCGGCAATTTCTGCCGACCGGCGCCAGGCCGGCGATCGGAACGCACCCGGGTCATGAGCCCTCTTGCCCTGCCTCGGTTAAGGCGACCGGCTTGCAGTCCCCCAGCTATCACTACGCCTGCCCCACTTTACTTCTACGCGCGCAATTCGATACCCTTGACCCAATACGCCATCCATCCCATACTCGCGTTGACATGCATCCGGATGGGAGTCATGCCAATCACAACGCCAACCTGCTCTGCCCCACATCTTGAGAAGGAGTCTGCCATGTCACGACGTCTGTCTACGGTGCTTGTCCTCGCAGGCCTGCTTGTGTCCACACCGCTGTGGGCCGTTCAACTCAGCCGGCCTCAGGTGGAATATTCCGCTGATTCGGTAATGCAAACCGAGGGGGGGACGATTGAGCAGCATATTTACGCCACTCCGACGAAGGAACGGCAGGAACTGCTGACCGCGGGGGGCGACGGGGTGGCCATGATCTTCCGGTACGATACCAAACTCATGTGGCAACTGATGCCCTCCGAGCACATGTACATGGAGCATTCTCTGGAGAAAGCCGCAGCCCAGAGCAAGGGGGAAGACCTCTCGAAGTGGGACTTTGAGGAAACCGTCGTCGGGGAAGAGGTGCTCGAAGGCGTGAAGGTGACGAAATACAAGACGGTCGCCACCAGCACCGACGGGAAAAAGTACGGCGGGTTCTCCTGGAGGACCAAAGAGGGCATCGCCGTCAAGCAGGATTTGCTCTACAAGGAAGGCAACGAGAAGCACCGGATGACGACGGAGTTGAAGAATCTCAAGATCGGCAAGCAGGATCCTAAATTGTTCGAGGTGCCCGAGGGCTTCACCAAATTCGACATGGCCGGCATGATGGGTGGCATGATGGGCCGGGAAAGCATGGGGATGCCTCAGGGGGAACGAGGCAGTGCCCGTCGTTCGCGCCCCGCAGTCGCTCCGCCGGCAGACGACGCGCCGGCCGCTCCGGAACGTGACCAGTCCACCGGAGTCGACGATATCAAAAAGGCCGGCGACATGATGAAGAAGCTGTTCGGGCGCTAGCGTGATGGTGGGCCGGCCGGCACGAAGACTCCTCCTCTTCGCCGGCCTCTTTGGCTGGGTCATCCTCAGCACTGTCGCCGATTGTCTTACTGAAACCGTGGACATTCCTCCGCAGCCGCCTGTTCAGGCGGCTGCGCTCCACCTTATCGAACTGAAATCCGGCCGCGTGTTGTTCACGAAGAACGCCACCCAGCCGCTCCCTCCCGCCAGCCTGACGAAGATCATGACGGCGGTCGTGGCGCTAAACGGCGCGTCGCTCTACGATGACGTTCGAATCGATGCCCGCGCCGTGCATTACCGCTCGTCTCTGAAGCTCCGCCGAGGAGAGCGGTTTCTGCTCCGCGATCTACTGGCTGCCATGCTCGTCACCAGCGCCAACGATGCCTGCCAGGCGATCGCCTGGCATATCGGAGGGACGCCGGCTCGCTTCGTCGAGAGAATGAATGCGCACGCCAAAGCGTTGGGACTGACCCGTACTCATTTCACTAACCCTTGTGGTTTCGATGCGCCCGGCCACGTTTCCACCGCGGAAGATCTGACCACACTCACCGAGGCGGCCCTGCAGATCCCTGAGTTCTCCATGATGGTGCGAACCGTCGAACGCGAGATCGCGACCGTAGACGGAAGCCGCCGCATTCATCTCTACAGTACCAATCAACTGCTGCTCGATCCCGACGTCACCGGCGTAAAAACCGGTTATACAAGCAAGGCCGGTCGCTGTCTCATCGCCAGCATGTTCAAAGACGGCCATCAATTGCTGCTCGTGGGATTGAATGTCAAAGATCGCTGGGAACAGGCCCCTCGCCTACTGCGGTACGGTCAAGCGGTGATGCGAACGGGGCAGGAATAAGACGCTCGGTTACTGCCGGTCGACCCGGCGGAGATAGGCATCGCGAAGATTTTGCTGGGCGAGCGCATAGTTTGGATCAAGCCTGACGGCGATGCGGAATTCTTCGATGGCCGGGTCCCACTCGCCACGCAGGGAGAGGGCGTATCCAAGATTATTATGCGGTCTGGCCTTGCGCGGCGATTTCGCAACTGAGTCGGACCACAGCAGGACCGGGTCGCGATAGAGGGCATTCCGCTGTACGGTTGCCGCACAGAGTGTCGCCACGGCGGCGAGTCCGATTGCGACTGCACTGATGTGAACCAGGCTGGGCCGTGTTAGCGCGGTCGAGAGTCGATGGATGAGGAATGTGCCCAACACGGTGGCGGCCAGCAGCAAGCCGAACGACGCCAGATAGAGATTGCGCTCGCTCAAGAGATCGTTACGTGGAATGAGGCCGGTCGGAAGCATTTGCAGGACGAACCACGCAACGCCGAAGGAGAAGAGCGGCAGTCGCTGCCGGGCGATGAAGGTGGCAAGGGCTGCGGCTCCCCACAGCAGCACTTCGAGCGGGAGCGGCCATTCCAGGAGCGAGTGGAACAGCGGTAGATCATGGTCGAAGTTCAACTGCCAAGGACATATGAAGAGCAGCAATGCATAGCTGGCGGCGTGGAGTTCACTCAAGGCATTCTCCCAGAGGGGGCGTATATTCAGGCTGAACTGAGCCAAATCAGCATAACGCGGATGATGCCAGGCCAGAACGCCAGCAGCCAGGACGCCAAACCAGAAGGGCAGATGATCGGATATAATCGCGGCGCGCAGCTCCGCTCCCCTGAGCCGGCGCACCACCACGTCCCACAACAGCAGCGCCAGCGGAAAGGTAACGGCCGGCTCCTTCGATGCGACGGACAGAATGAAGCAGAGCAGTGCGCCAACCCGATAGCGCCGCCGAATGAGATGACCACTTGTCTCCTCCGACGCTTTGATGTAGAGGAAGAGCGCCAGCAGATACCAGAAGGCCATGAGACCGGACGCGCGGCCTGAAATGTAGGTGACGGTTTCCGTCTGGATCGGGTGGGTTAGAAACAGCAGTGCGGTCCACACCGGAACCAGCCTGGTCTCCTCCGTAACGGTCCGCGCGAGAATCCGGTACACAAGGGCCCCGGATCCCAGATGCAGGAGCAGATTCAGCACATGATACCCGGCGGGAGACGTCTCGAAGAGGCGGCGATCCACAAAATATGTTGCATACAACACGGGCCGAACCATATGGTCGAGATGACTGACAAAAATCTCCCAGCGGTCGAGATGCGGATTGGCAAGAATGGTCGGGCGGTCGTCGAAGTGAAAGTCTCCTGAGAACGCCGTAACATAGGTCAGACCGGCGACCAGCAGGATAGAAAACAGCAGTTTGCCTTGGAGATGCGTCGAGCAGTTCACGGTGGCGGCAAGCGTACTCTTTTGCCGCGCCTGAGTACACAGAGAGGAGTGACACGCATGTGGCGTCAAACATTCAACAGATGGGTCACATCAAGACTATCTTCCAGCGTTCAGCCGTCGGCCAGGGATCGGCCGACGGGTCGGATCATGGCCGTCGGCCTGCTGAGCGTCACGCTGCTTCTGACCCTGCTCAATGCCCCGGCAGGCGCAGCCGGCCCCTGTACATGCAAAGATCTCGACAAAATCAAAGAAAACCTTGATAGAGCCGCCACTTCAGAAGAAATCTGGAAATACATCTTCGCATGGGCCAGAGAAACCTACCGGGATGTTGACCTTCCCAAAACCAATGACGATCTAAACCAGAAGTTTGTCCAATTGAAGAACGCCCCTGCATCCAAATGGTACGACCTCATCAAGGAAGGGCCGGTCAAAGAGAAGAAAAGCCTGAGGAAAGTCGCCGGACTCAGTGAAAAGGGCGAGCCTGTCGTGGACGAGGATTTTCAGAGCAGTAACTGCGATGACATTATCGAGGCGGAAAAAGAGCACGAACGGAAACATAAAGATTTCTACCTGAGCTTCCCCCAGGTCTTCGACGTGCTGATGACCTCGCGGCTGCAGCGGTTGCGCGCAGAATCAGAGGTCGAATCCTATCGGGCACAGAAAACCTTCCTGGAGAAGAAATACGCGGATCTCAAGCTAAAATGCCTTCCCAAAGAAGACCCCAGCATCAAGCAGCAGTTGCAGAACGACGTGGCCCAGCGAGAACGGCTGAACCAGGCGGAAAACCGAATCCGCATGCTCGGAGGGGGGCCGACGGGAAAATGATACGGCATATCGAATTCACGCACGTGTCAGGAGGCCACACCATGAAGACTTCGTGGGGATCCATGGCGGCACTGAGTGCCGCGCTCATGTTCGGCAGTATCGGACTCGTCCCGCCGCCGGTTCAGGCGGCCGCTCCCGCTCCGTCACCCAAAGATGAAGCTGTCAGAAAATATGTCGACGGCTGTCAGGGCAAACCGGCGAAGGAAGCGGACTGCGAGAAGCTCAGAAAAACCGCCGTCGAAATTCTGAAAGAGGACTTGCTGACGCTGGGATCGTCGGCGAATCACGGCTTTCTGCTCAGTATTCTCCCGGTCTTCAAAATCGAGGAGGCCGAGTTGCGCGTGGCTGCAGCCGATGCCATCGGCATGATCGGCCCCCAGGACAGCGACGCGGAGCTTCTCGCCCCGCTCGCCAATGATCCGGTCCCGGAAGTCCGGAAAGCTGTGTCACAGATGCTCTCCCACGGTAAAGGAAGCGAGCTCAGACTGCTGTCCCAGCGCACCATGACCTGGGCTGGAGGACACACCCCGGAGACCCCGGCGGACCCCGGAAAATATTCGCTTCCGGTCGCTCCGGAGAGCACGTATCTCTATTACGCCAGTGCCGCCGCGCATGGCCAAGTGTCGTACATGACCAGAAAAGCCATGGAGCCGACAATGGCGTTCTTCAAGGGCAAGTCAAAACGAGGCCCGTTGAAACTTGAGGAATTCAATACGCTCTACCGGTACCAATTGAGCGATGAGCAGGAAGCCCGCGAGAGAATCTGGAAACAAACCAGCGATGAAAACAGTAAGCAGATAGAAGCTCTGCAAAAAGACACATCGAATCAGCAGGCCGCATTCGAAAAAATCATGCAACTCCAGGCCGAGGTTCTGAATCAACGCCTGGTGGAGCAGAGCAATCAGTTTCGACCGGACCTGTTCGCGTCCCCCACTATATTCGTGCTGGAGGAACGCCAGATTGGCCAACGGAGCTACCCGACACGGTATGTTGTGCTCTACCAAGACAAGGCACTCAAGTCGACCGGATACCGGTTATCATGGATGACCGTGCCGGACGAGACAATCAAAACAGTTCAAGTTGCCTCGCTGGCACGCGAAAGAGAGGAAGAGGCCCGTAAGAAAGAACACGAAGCCAATCGGAAACGCGCAGAAGAACTCCAAAGCTTGCAGAAGAAAAAAGACGAGGCGGAGAAAAAGAAATTCAAGAAGGGCCAGGACGATCTCGAAAAGGCGCTGGGGTTCTAATCGCAGGACTCCGCTCCAGTAGACGATGGAGTCCCCATCTCGCCGCATAACCTCGGCGCCTCCATCGATTGACCAGCATGAGGCAGGGAAACAACCCTCAGGGTGGTTCCCTTCTCTCAACTCAACAGGTCCATCACGCCATGCCGGAGCCCCCTTCTTTCAAGACCGCGCGGCTGCTCCTCCGGCCGTTTCAACTCTCGGACGCTCCCGACATAGAGCGGCTCGCGGGGGCCAAAGAAGTTGCCGCCGGCACATTTCTTCCGCACCCCTACGAAAACGGCATGGCCGAACAATGGATCGCGGATCGGAAACGAGCCCATGAGGACGGCACCGCCGTCAGCTTCGCCATCACCCTTGCGGACAATGCGACCGTCATCGGATCGATCAGCCTGGATATTGTCCAGATCCACCGGCACGCGCGGCTCGGCTACTGGCTCGGCGTTCCCTACTGGAATCAGGGCTACTGTACCGAGGCCGTGCGCGCGGTCCTTCGCTACGGCTTTATGCAACTGAATCTGCACCGCATCTACAGCCCGCATTTCGAGGGCAACGCTGCCTCAGGGCGAGTGCTACAGAAAGTGGGGATGACCTACGAAGGGCGCATGCGAGAACACTACGTCCGGTTCGACCGGTTCGTCGACCTCGAACTCTACGGCATGCTCCAGCGGGAATTCACTGACAGAACCTGAGAGTAACAATCCCGTCGAAATGATCCTGCTAGTAAAACGTGTAGACCAACAGCCCATTGACCTGAATCCGCATATAGATGCTGGCGATCTGCGTGTAGTCCGCCATCACCTTGAAGAGCCAAGGCTTGGAAATATGTTTCGTATAGGCCATGTGCGCATCGCCTCCGACGCGGAACACGGCTGACTTCGTCGCCTCGTCGATATATTGGAGAGCGGGACCGGCGGCAAAATAGAGCTCGTCCTTGTTCTCCATACTATACGTCGTCGCCAGCCTGGGAATCTGATTGATAAACACCTGCGGACTGAAGTACCCCCCTGCGAACGGCTCCCGCTGGCTCGGCTGTAATCCTCCCTGATTCTCCCCGTAGTGAGTGAGATAGAAAAGATACTCGCCGGCGATTTCCCAGTTGTCCTGCTGCCAGAGCGGCAACGATAACTTGGTATCTACCCCCACCTGATCGTTCGACTTCACCTGTTCCGCCGTCACCCATCCGACAAAGGGCGTCACGGTCACATGCAACGCGGCCACGTCGAACGCCACTTCACTATAGAACTGCGTCGACCGCGCCAAGCCCACCAGCTGGCCGGCACTGCGCGACCCGGCCAAGGCCGCGAACGAATCGTACCGGAACTCCCGCTTGACCCCGGGACGAATGGAAAATGATTGTCCATCGTAGGCATATTCGAACTTATAGGCCATCCCGTCGCCGCGCGGCGCGCCATGATATTCCAGCACCGCATCGAATCGATTCGACGGATTGAACCGCACTTGACTGCCCAGGGAGAGATAGGCGCCGGAGCGATTCTCCGACGAGTTCCAGAAATGCTCGGCCCCGACCTCCACTTTGGTCGTCGTAAACGGCGTGATATCGAATTTTCCGCGTGTGCCCATCTGGAACCCGTACAACTCATAGGGCTTCTCCGGCTGAACCAGCACCCCCATCACCCCTTCGACGGCCGGCTCCCGTCCCTTCGACATGTCCTGACGGAGCGCCGTCAGATCGCCCGATTCGTGCTTCGTCTGCTGCCGCGCCAGATTCGCGTGATACAAGGCCAGATCATTCTGTCCCAGCCAGGCATAGGCTTTGGCCAGACCCCGGTGGGCCTCGGCATTGCGCGGCTGCGTCTCTAACACCTTGCCGTACTGCGCCACGGCTTCCTGACTGGTGTCTTTATGCCTGGCTAGATGCGTCGCATACCGGAGCCGCATCGCCGGATCGTTTGTTCGCTTCAAGCCCATCCGGTAATACTTCAGCATGTCTTTCTCGCGATAGGCGTAGCGCGACCATTCCAACGCCCGCGCTTGGGCAAACGCGATGTCGGCATCATCGTCCCAACGGGCAAGATACCGGTCAAATTGTTCGATGGCCTTGTCCTTCAGCCCCTGTTTTTCGTAGGCAACGCCCAGGCTCCGCATGGCTTCACGGTTGCCCGGATCACGCTCGACGACTTTTTCGAAGGCTTCGATCGCCGCCTTGTAGTTTTCAATCTCCAGATTCGAACGCCCCCGAGACATATACCAGGACTCCACAAAATCATCGGCCCCCGCGGGAACCGTCGCCCAGCACAAGATGAACAGGAGCACACTCAAGGCACACAACCGGCGACACCACATGCCTGACACCTTTCTATTGCTGGGAGATCGAATTATCGGACACATTTGCAGGCCGTATTCCGGCCCGCCAGATCCAGAGCCATCGTCGTCGAACATACAGGGGCTCATACCGCCCCCTCTCCTCACCCATCAACCAAGGGCCAGCGGACTCAGCGGGTCGCCCGAACAGCAGCACCCCCATGCCACGGGAGGAACGATCGCGCAGGAGCCCCCACTGCCTGGTGTGACCGATCTGGATCCGCACGGGAACCAGACACCGACGACGGGGAATCCGTCGCCGCCTGGTGACCGGCGCCTTCAATGACCGGCAAAAGCCCGCAAACAAATGACCGGCCATCAGCAACGGACTGCGCACACGCGCGTCGTGCGCCCGCTCCCAGGTCGCCGGATCGCCGAACAGATTTATCACAAGCCACTGCCGCTGCGCTGCCTGCAGATCCAGAAACTCCGCCCCGCAACGAATCCGCTTTCCGGGCAGAATCTCGTGATACAGCACCCGCGCCCGGCAGGTCATCGGCGTCCGTCCCTGCAGCGTGACGTCAAACGCTTCCGGAATCGGATCTGCGGAGGTCGTGAGAAACGAGAGCCCCGACAGACTCAGGTCATCCGTAACCGCCTGGCACTGAAACCCCTGAGCCTCCACCCCACAGTCGAACTGCCGGCCGACTCGCTCTTCCCCCCGCCGCTGCGGTCGCTCCCACGCCATGCTCAATCCGATGAGCAGCGTCACCAGATTCACCCCGGCCCAACTGAGGTTGAAGAAGTAGGCGTCCTTTTCGATTCCGAAAAACCAGAATTCCCACAGACCCTTGGCGATCGCCCCCATGGTGATCACCGTGGCCGCCAACAGACTCAACGACGACCGCCAATCGAATGTCCGGTGTGCCGACGTCAACCCCTTCGGCGTCACCTTGAACCCCAGCCGCTTCGGGAGAAACAGATCGAACATGGACCGAAACAGCGGGAACGCGACCGTCGCCTCATAGCTCGACGACCAAAGCAACCGCGGCCATCCCGGCAGCATCACCGAAGACAGCAACGGCAACATCAACATAAACGGCAACACATAGGCGACCAGGATCGACACATCGGACAAGATCGGGTGGAGATGAAACAAGAGAAAATAGAGCGGCGTAATCCAGAATACGACGCGGGCCAGGGGAAAGAGGAAATAATATAGGGAGGCGAAATAGCCCACCCGATGCCGCAGAGACAGCCCCCGGCAGAAGAGCGGGTTGTCCTTCAGGAAGATCTGCAGGCACCCCAGCATCCAGCGCCGGCGCTGCACGATATACGACGAGAGATTCTCCGCCGTCAGCCCCACCGCCAGATCTTTATCGACGAAGGCGGATTTCCATCCCTTGGCATGCAGATGCTGGCTGGTATGGATATCCTCGGTAATGCTCATCAGATTGAAGCCGTTCACCTCCTGAATCGCGGTCCGCCGGAACACAGCCCCGCTGCCGACGAAGAACGCTCCCCCCCAATGATGCCGCCCTCCCTGAATGGCATGATTGAAGAGATCCTGCTCATTGGGAATCCGGACTCCGGTACCGAGGGCGCGCTGGAAAATGTCCTGATTGTAGAAATGGTGCGGCGTCTGCACGAATCCCATGCGCGGGTCGGCAAAATACGGCACCGTCTCGGCTAGAAACGTCGAGACCGGGATATGATCGGTATCAAACACTACGATCAATTCGCCGTCCGTCTGAGTCAGGGCCTGGTTCAAATTGCCCGCCTTGGCATGTCGCCTCGGTCCTTGGAAATAGGTCGCCCCATACCGTTCCGCGAGAGCGCGCACTTCGTCACGATGGCTATCGTCCAGGACAAAGATCCGCTTCTTCCCATATGCAATCGCTTCGGCGCCGATCAAAGTCTTCTCAAGAATCTCGCAGGACTCGGAATAGATCGGAATCAAGATATCGACCGACGGTTGGAAGTCTGTCGCGACCGGAGGTGCGCTGGCTGCGGCTGATTTCCGGCCCACCCCGACTTGTACGAGCAGGAGGGCCACCGTCGAAAAGGCATAGAGTTCGGCACACCAGAGAGACAGGCTGATGAACGGCCCGCCGGCCTCGACCCAATTCAGAGTCTCGTGCGCGCGCCAGTCGAGATACCGCACACAGAGCGCAAATCCGCAGACCAGAAACGCCACCTTCAAAACCCAGTGCCATCGCGCCAGGAGAAAGAGGACCAGCGTGACCAGCACTAGCTCCCAGGCGAAATGCGCGGAGAATCCCGCCACATCAAACGGGCGCAAGAACGCGAAGTACTCGTCGTATCGCCGTACGTGATCCAGTTCGACGGCCCGATCGAACCACAGCCAGTTATGCAGATAATACGGCGTGCTCTTGCCGGCCAACGCATTGGCATGGAGCAGCGGGAGCTTCAGCTCGGACAACCGGCTGGCCAGTTCCGGCAGGTCCTGAGAGGCCAGCGCATGCACCGTCGCATACAACGGCAGCCCTTCCAGCGTCGAACGAGGCTCGCCCGAAACCGTGTAGCGATCCACGAACTTTCCGCGCGCCTTCCACTCCACCCAAAAGAAGCCCAGCATCTTCTCACGCAGCCCCGCTTCTGAACGGCCGAACCACTTGGCATCCAGCGCGACGCGCCAAAAAAGCGGGAACGCATCGTAGCTAAACTCCGCCGCCGGTCCGGCCTTGGGATGCGTCATGACCAACCGGCCGGACAACTTGTCGAGATAAATGAGTTCGGGCGGAAGCGAAACCTGTCGTTCATCGTAGAGCCAATGTAAAACGGCGTAGGAACTCTCAATGAGCTTCCGCCAGTCGCGCTTGCGATCGACGGAGGCGAAGACTTCATAGGCATAGGGCGCGAGGTAGGCCACGTGGATCGTCGGATAGGCTTCATGCACCGCCCAGTTTCCCGCCGTGACATAGGAACCGGTGCTCAGATGCAGCACCTCCAGGTCCCAGATGGAAGCTAGAATCGCGAGGGCCTCCTGCTCATACCGGGGAATATCGAACCGGCGCGACGCGAGAATAAGAGCCAGCGCAATATCCGTGTCGGCATCGGTCGCGGCATCCAAGGACAGCACCTTGCCCTTCCACTTCCAGGCAAAGAGCTTATCCGGTCGTACCTGAAGATACGCTTGCGTCCAGCGCCACACCTCGTCAAACGTGCGGCGATCGTTCGACCAGACCGCCCGCAACATCGCATAGCCCTGGCCTTCGGACGTCGTGACGCCCTGTTCATCCAGGCTGATCACGCGCCCGTCGCGGATGTAGGCCTGCCGATAGAAGCTCCAGAGGGCGGACAGCTCGTCCTGTTGCCGGATCAACCGGTCGCTGGACGTGGTCGAGGGCTTTGCATCGGCCATGAGCCCGAACGGGGATAGCAGACAGCACAGACAGAGCAAGACGATCTTGGTGAACCGATGGCAGAGCATATGTCAGATTGAATCAACCTCGGCAAAGGAAGGCGCGACAAGCCTTTTCAGCCGTCCAAGGTTGTCGTCAATGTACGGTGCTGACCGGGCGGAAGGCAACTGCGGGAAAAGGTGAAAAATACATCTGCCGCTGGACGAATGGGATGGATCAGGACTCGATCCGGTGGCGGATCGTGTAGCGGCCGGAAAAGTGCTCCCCGGGAGCCAGCCGTTTCAAACCCCATTCAGGATGGTTGAAGGCATCCGACGCGCAGGTCATCGGCTCGATGGCGAACGCGCGGCGCGGCGCATCGGAGATGGCATCGCCGGTATACACCACAATCGCGGAGAAGGAACGGTCCATCGTCACCTCGATGACCCGGCCGTTTCCGGCATGACGGAGCGCCGCCGTCGCCATCCCCTCGGCGTCACGATCGAGCTGCACATAGCAGTGATTGAATTTCTTCGAACCGATCCGCCGATAGTCGCGGCAGTCCCACTCCGTACCTGCTGCGGGGAGAATCGATCCCGTCGGGGTGAGCTGGTCATTGAACTCCAGAAAGCCCGCGCCGGGGATTCTCGCCTCGGCTTCGTCAATCACTCCAGTGCCAACCGTGAAATAGGGATGAAAGCCAATCCCGACCGGCGCCGGTCGCGTCCCGGCATTCTGCACATCGAAGGAGCAGGACAATCCCTTGTCGTCCAAGCCATAGGTCACTTGAATCGCGAGTGAAAACGGATAGCCCTTGCGGCCATATTGCTCGGCCTCCAGGCGAACAGCCAACACCACGCGGCTCCCCTCGGCACGAACCACCTGCCACGGCAGCGTCCGGACGAAACCGTGAATCGCATTCGGACCTTCTTTATCGTTCCGTTCCAGCTGAAACACTTCACCGTCGAACGAATAGCGGCCCTCGGCGACGCGGCCGGGAAACGGAATCAAGACATCCCCCTGCCCGCCCTTCTTCTGGCTGCCGCCAGAATAGCCCCAGACGATATCGACCTCGTGGCCTCCGGCCTCGACCAGAAAATACCGGCGTAAGGACGCCCCCCAGGGCGCAACCACCGCCCGCTGGTTGCCGAAGGAAAGGGTGATCTCTGTATCGACCGTCGTGAGGTTCGTCATAGGACCGGAGTATACCATCGAGAATGGGCGGCTCCTACCGGCATTCGATCTTCAGGCAGCAACTCCGGCGCGGCGGGAAATCCTATTCCTTTTAGGGTCGAGGACAGGCAAGATGCGTCCGACAACCAATGCGCCGGCCAGGCCGAGAACCGGAAGACAATCCCCATGTGGCTTGTGTATATCGTCGAATGTGCCGATAAGAGTCTCTATACCGGGATCACCAGCGATCTGGAGAAGCGGATGTCCGCGCATGCCGCCGGGAAGGGCGCCAAATACACCAAACCGCGCAGGCCGTTGATCCTTCGCTATACGGAGACCGTGGATTCAAAAGGCGCCGCGTTGCGCCGGGAAGCAGCGATCAAAGCGCTGGACCGGGCAGGCAAACTGACGCTCATCGAGACAGGCACGCGACAAGCAGTGAGCCGGACATGATCCAAACCGCTCCCTAGGTGGCCCCCCTCACCGCCGTTAGGCTCTAGCTGTATCGCGTCTGCCATGGCATAGTGCGTGACTGACTTTACCGAGGAGCCCGTACATGGCGTACTTACTGTCCCTGGCCAAGATCGTCCAATCGCTGCTGGAGCCGGGATCCGTGGTGCCGGCGCGCCTCCGGGATCGCATGGATGAAGACACGGCCCAAGCAGTGGAGCGGGCCCTGCGCGCCCTCTCGGAAGTGGCGATGCAACAGCATCATCAGGCGCGGGCCTCAGGCACCTACGCGGCCATCCAGGAAGAGCAGGACACCCTCCTCGCCGAGATCGCGATTCACACACGAGCCGTCAGGTCAGACCTCACCCTCACGCCCCAGGAAGCCGTCCGCCGGATTCTGTTGATTGTAGGATTTGCCCGAACTGTTCTGGATAATGATCTGCAGCTTGAAGAGCAGCTGGGTCCCGGCGTCGGCGCCTTTTTTGAGAAATTGGACCGGGCAGAATTCAAAGACGTGACCGGCGCTTAAATTAAAATAGAGAGTCCCCGAGGTGCGCCACTGCAAATAGCTGCGTGATTTCTCTCGGGAAAACCGGTATCCTTTCCGACCGACGCTGGCACTGTCTTCCAGCCGGCACAAGGAAGGGAATCCATGAGCTCGACACCCGGTCTCAGCACCACAAAACAGTTCCGCAGCCTCCTCCTGTCCGACCAGCTGGAATTCATCTGCGAAGCCCACAATGGCCTGAGCGCCAAGATCGTCCAGGAAGCCGGCTTCAAAGGCATCTGGGCCAGCGGTCTGTCGATCTCAGCCCAATTCGGCGTGCGCGACAATAACGAAGCCAGCTGGACGCAGGTGCTCGAAACCCTCGAGTTCATGTCCGACGCGACCACGATTCCGATTCTCCTCGACGGCGACACCGGCTACGGCAACTTCAACAATATGCAGCGGCTCGTCCGCAAGCTGGAGCAGCGCAAAATCGCCGCGGTCTGCATCGAAGACAAACTTTTCCCCAAAACGAATAGCTTCATCAAAGGCGACGCCCAACCCATGGCGGACATGCATGAGTTCTGCGGCAAGATCAAAGCCGGCAAAGACGCCCAGAGCGACCCGAACTTTTCCATCATCGCCCGGGTCGAAGCCTTCATCTGCGGCTGGGGGCTCGCCGAAGCGCTGCGCCGCGCCGAAGCCTATCGCCAGGCCGGTGCCGACGGCATCCTCATCCACAGCGCCCTGGCGGTGCCCGATGAAATCCTGGCGTTCAAGCAGGAATGGGGCAATCGCTGCCCGGTCGTGATCGTCCCGACGAAATACTACGCCACGCCGACCGATGTGTTTCGCCAGCACAACTTCTCGATAGTGATCTGGGCCAACCATCTGCTGCGCAGCTCCGTCACGGCGATGCAGAAGACGGCGCGCACGTTGAAGGAACAGGAACATCTCTTGTCCATCGAAGATAAAGTCGCGCCGGTGTCGGAAATTTTCCGGCTGCAAAACGCCGCGGAACTGCAGGAAGCGGAAGACCGCTATCTGCCCAAAGGCGCCGAAGATACCTGCGCCATCGTCCTGGCCGCCTCGCGCGGCAGCGAATTGGGCGAACTCACCGAGCACCAGCCCAAGACGATGGTCAAAGTCCAGGGCGCGCCCATCCTCGCCCGCATCGTCGACGCCTACAATGCCGTCGGCGTGAAAGATATCGTCGTCGTCCGAGGCTATAAAAAGGAGACCGTCAATCTGCCCAATCTGACCTACGTCGACAACGACGAGTATGCCGACACCGGCGAACTGGTCTCTCTCCTCAAGGCCCTGCAGTCGCGCAAAGGCCGCGCTCAACAGACCCTCATTTCTTACGGCGACGTGCTGTTTAACAAGTACATTCCCCAGTCCCTCTGCCAGGAGTCCGACGACTGCGTGATCTTCCTCGACAGCAACTGGCGGGAGGAGACCAGCTATGCCCGGCTCGGCGGATTTGCCGAATGCACCATCCCCAATTCGCGTCGCGCCTTCAACGCCAAGGTCTATCTCAAGCAACTGGGCAATGAAATTCCCGAAGCCACCACCCACGGCGTCTGGATGGGCTTCCTCAAAGTCTCGCCGGCCGCCGCCACACTCATCACCACCGTCATTACCGAACTGCTCGCACGCCCCGGCAACCGCAAAGCCACGATTCCCCAACTGATTCAGGAACTTCTCACGCGTCAGCAACCCATCCGGGTCCTCTACACCGTCGGCCACTGGCTCGACATCAATAGTCTGGAAGATGTGGTACAGGCAGGGGAGTTTTAGGCGGGCTTTGCCACTCAACGGCGTTACAGTCCACTCTGCATAAGAGCGGCCTTCTCCAAAAGAAGACCAGCTGCAATCGTATGCTCTATCGTCCTAATACCCACAGCACTCCTGCCTGCCTGCCTTCTCTCATGTTCCATGACCCCACGATCTCCGGGCTCATTATCGCGAAAGATACAGGACCGGATCATTTTGAATACACCTTCACCTCTTCTCTAACAGGATATTCGGCATAAGCTGATCAATTGCTGGCAATTCATGCCGGAGCCCTGGCGGCACAAAACTCGCTCTCTGTAGAGACCAGAAGAGAACCACACACATCGTAGCGATCTCAGCGCAGCACCTCACCCCTTCGTGGAACCGCGGCGAATCGCGCCGACCGGTTCCCGAAGAAACCAAGGAGGTTTCTATGACATCCTCCAGCAAGTTGCTCAGGGCAGTCCTCGTGTCAGCATTCGGATTGGGCATCGTCGGCTTTCCTGGGCCGAGTCCTGCCGCGACGGGAGAAGCAGCCGTGAGCCTGCCCATCGAAGTCGTGGCGGACTATGTCCATGCGGTGATTGAAGCAGACCGTGAAGTGTACACCAAGCATGTCGTTGAACGAATGCAGACCAAAGGCGTGGTCGTGGCCTCGGAGAACTGGGAGCAGAAGAACACGCTGCCTCTCCCGGCTCAATTCCTGATGGAGTCGGGCCGTACCATGGCAAAGAAAGGGGTCGGCATACAATATCGACTCATCAGCCTCTGGCCGATTAATAAGCACAACGCCGCTTCCAGCGAATTCGAGAAGACCGGCTTAGGCACTGTGCTCACCCATCCGACCAAGCCCTATACCGGATTTGTGAAGGAAGGAGGAGCCCGGTACTTCCAGGCCGTCTATCCGGATCTCGCCATAACTCAGGCCTGCATCGGTTGCCATAACGCCCATCCTGACAGCCCGAAACGGGACTTCAAGATCAACGATGTCATGGGGGCCATCGTGATCAGCATTCCCGTGAAATAGACCGGTGCGCGCAGGATTCCTCCCTCGCAATACCGAACCATCTTGCGGCCTCAGGATCGGACCGCAAGATGGTTCGAGACTCACCCGGCCAGGAAGCGCAGCGGAAGCCTTCGAAACAATCTGAGCCCACTCGACCAGCTGCCAGCGATACCGCATGCCGGACAGGCGCTCGTTACCAAACTGAAGGCGAGCGCGGCCAGCCGGGATGAACTGTTCATTTGAAATCGGTCGTCGTTCCCGTCCCGACTGCCTACGGAGTTTTCTGTTTCACAACGATGGCGCGGAGCAGCGATTCGAGCTTGGCCCTGGCGTCCTGGCTCGACCCGTTCGAGGTCAGCGACGCATGGAGATCGATCCAGGTTCCCGCCTGCACCCAGTGCGCATGGAGGTGGGAATTCGTGATATTCGGCACCGCCCGCTCATAGGCGATCGTCTCCCAGTTGCCCAGACGCCCGAAGACCACGCGCTCCGCGTCAGGGAGTCCATTCTTCTTCGACACCGTGACCTCGTCCGCCCAGATTTTCTGGAGGCCGGGAAACGCCTGGTCCGACTCGAACCATCCCGAAATGATCACCTGTTTGGCATCGTCGCGGAAATGAAAGTAGCGCGGATTATTGGAGGATCCTCCGATCGCGCTGTTCGTGAGGGACAAACCGCCGAGGGGGAGGCGCATGACCAGCCGGCTCGCCGGAACCGTGAGCACATGAGCCTGTTCGGTTGAGGTGATCTGAAGTGCATCGGGACGAACGGCGTTCTCCTTTGCCCCCGGCGCAGCCGTCTGCCTGGTGGCCTGCGCCGCCCCTTCCAGCATCGCTGTCGCCTGCTGGTTGACCGGATCCGCCGCATCCTGCGACAAGATCGTGAACGACACCAGCAAGTCTCCCACCCGCAACATCCCCTGTTTCATCCGCTTGAACTCGCCGGGCTTCGGGGCCCGATCGGTCACCGCATAGTGGTAGCCGAGTCCCGTCGCGCCTTTCATTTCCACCACCGCCACATCGGTTTCGAGCGCCTGGGCCTTGGCCTGCGCCGCCGCCTGCTCCACTTTCTTTCGGAGGTCCGCGGCGACCGGAAGCACGGCGCCGGAACGGTCGGACCAGATGGGCGTGAGCAACACTCGAAAGGCCGCGCCGCTGTCCGGCACAAAAGCAATCGTCGGAGGAAGACCGTTCGGCGGCTGCGTGACATTGTCTTTCCAGGAAGCGGGCACCTTGAGCTGGAGACTGCCGTGCTGACCCAGCGCATAGTCTCGTGAAACCGTCGATTCGGCCCATACCGGGGCCGCTGCCACCATCAGACCAAGCACCATCAACACTCGAATCACAGTGAACCGCATCACCCTACCTCCAAGAAATCAGGGAACCCACAGAGCATCTTTGCGAAATGCTATCTACCCCGCATTTGCAGAAGCCAACAGTACACGAGATCAGCCCTCAAACCCAATCCTTCATTTCCACCACCACAACCGAGCTCCATCAAAACAAAGATGGCTCGCCACGTAGAGAACAGAGAAAATGTTAAGGGCAAGAAAGGAAGGATGGAAGTCTTACGCGACTAAAGAGTCGCACAAACGAGGCCGCTGAGGCTAATGGAATGTCCGACCAGTTTCCGGTTCCTGATTACTTCAGCTGAGGAAGATCCTCAACCCATAAGACACGACGACCATAGGCTCCCCCCGTCAGCGAGGAATAGAACTTACGATCGGCCGTGACCATCACACCGTCCACCGATTCGGCCAAGGCAAGATAGAGACAATCGTACAGACTTCGCTGCGTATCCAAGGCGAGCTGATAGGCCGCAGGAAAGAGCCGCTCGTCGGCATGCCGTTGCAGCGGGAGGTGCTTCAGCTCCTCCAGCACGACATCCCCTTCGGCCCGAGTGATCTCCCCGCGTCGGATTCGTTTGGCCAGCACATTGCCGAGCTCCAGCATCATCAGTGCAGGCACATGCAGCCGGGAGCGCGGAGGGCACAACCGGAGTGCCGCCTCCGAATGGATCTCCGGAAGGAACCATTTAATCGCCACACTGGCGTCGACCACATACCGGCTCACCGATCACGATCCTCACGGATCAGTGCGGCACTGTCACTGAACTTCCGTCCGGATTTCTCTAATCGCTTTCGCAATCCTTCGATCCGCTTCCAAGCCCCCTCGTAATCTGGCACGGCGTCTTCCAGAATGGTCTTCACTTCAGACTGTAAAGACCGGCCATGCTCCTTCGCCCGTTTCTTCAAGCGATCGACAATTTTGTCATCCAGTTGTCGAACAAGCACCTGCGCCATGCACACCTCCCGAATCCAACAAGTGATAGCAGAACGATAGCAGACGACGACCCTACGGTCAACACACGTACCCGCCGTGAGCCGCGGCACATTGACGCACGGCTGAGAACGATGGCTTTCCTGTAGATTGATGGGAGTCGGGCTTCGAAAGATGTTACGCGCTTCAGGATTTCCTGCCGGAAAGAGAGCATTCTCGCACCCTCGGCTTGACGCAATCCATGCCCCGTCATCCCCCTCCTTCGTAAGGAGGGGCCAAGGGAGGTCGAAGACCCGAGGGCCATGCAGACATGCACGGCACACATGAGCACACCCCAGCCTGCGGAGATTCGCCCCCACCTCCCCTCCCCTTACGAAGGGGAGGCATCGAAATGGGGCGCGAGACGCATCATTCGGGAACGACCGCCTAGTGTTTCTGAACGGGCGATTCCGGCACATCGTTTCGTCCGGAGCGGGTCTTCAGCAGATGAATGAGCTCGGTTCGCAGCCGGCGATTGAGCCGTTGCCTGCTCTCATCAGGCAGGCGGAGAAACTCCACACCAAACTGATGGCCCTCGACCCATTTGATCGTGCCACACTCAATGGTCAGCGCGTGGGCCTGATCCGGAAGCAGGATACTCACACGCACGTCATTGCCACAAAGGACCTCGCGGTCGCACAGGACCGAGCACCCCTGAAACGACAGATTCGTCAGCAGCCCCTCGCCGACAAACGGCGCCCCGCCGAAGATGACCGGACAGTGGAGCGGATACCGGGGATAGGTCCGGCCATAGGAAAGTGCAGCCACGGCAACCTCCGTACCCGCGGATTGTACCGAGACCGGCACGGCGGCGGTATCCTACCTAGGAAGGGGGAGACAAACGTCTCCCCATATGTGAAATGCATGAATCGATGGATGTAGCAGTTAGGAATCAATGAAGAACAAAGTTCCGGATAAGGTAATGGCACCCGGCAGCCGATTGAAAACAACCCCGCGCCTGTACGACAATCGCCACATCATTCAAATCGGCGAAAGGACACATTCATGGAAACGCCCTTGCTCGAAACACCGCCCGACAATGCGGTCCACAGCTTTGTCCAGCTCGGGTACATCGCGGCCTACGATGCGCCGTTGAATTGCGATTTCGCCTTCCTCGCATACAAGGAAACCGACAAGGATTCAGGCAACTGGCGGGTGCGCATCCGCTCGACGCAGACGGTGGGGGCCGTCCTTGAAGCCCCGATGATCGCGAGCAAAGCGCGGGAAGCCGGAGCCCAAGGGAAACCGTTTTTTCTCTGGGGGTACAAGCTGGAACCCAGCGCGGCGGATCAGCGTCACATCGAGTTTCGCGTCTATCAGGAAGGCGGCACACCGAAAGAACTCGAAATCTTCGTCCGGCTGAGAACGTTCGACCAGAGCGCCGACAAACCGCAGAGCCTCCGCGTTCCGTGGCCGGCATAACCCCAGGCCATGCGTCAGCGTTCTTTCGCGGGTTTCAGCAATCCGCGGAACGTCGCCCCGTCGGGATAATGCAGATCGTCCACCCGCCACGTCGTGCCCGATAATTGCAGCCGATACTCGACGAGTTTAGAGCGGCCTTCCTCATCGAATCGCACCGGCACCGTCGCGCGCGAGCCGACACGCAGGACGGCTCCCATAGTAAAGCTCGACGGATACTCCTGTGAATCGGTAAAGGGATCGCCATTGATCACCGGCACCTCATCCCGAGGAACCGGCCTGGCGAAATAGCCGGCGATGGCTCTCGTAAGACTTTGGGTCAACAGAGAGGCCTTCCGTGCCGCGCTGCCCTTGGTAAAGGCCATGTCTCGCGTCATATGCTGGCGCAAGAGCTCCAGCACCGCCGCCTCAGGCGAGAGTTCCAGATTGGTCCGCCGCACGTGCCACACCACATGATCCAGCCCAAGCATCGCCCCCTGCTTCGACACCAGATGATAATCGAAGGATCCGTTCTGACAGGTCATGCGCCAGGTAAGGACCGGCATGGAGGTCAGGCCAAGCGCTCGTGCCGCCCGCCCGGCAGGAGCCGGAAGTCCCCCTTCAAACAGCCCTTCAGCCGGCGTGACGATGAACGTATGTTGCGCCTGCTCGCAGGCCAAGGGATGGGGCGCCGTGACCGCTTTGCCCTCGACCAGAATAGCCTGTCCCGCTAACCCGGCGTTCTCCAGCACGGTGGTTCCAGGTTTTGCCCAAGGCGCTACACGGCCTGATTCAATCAGCCACCGTTCCTGGGGTTGCCACGCCTCAAAAGCCAAGGCCGAGTCGAACACACCGGCGAACTGTAGCGTGAACAGAGCGGTAGCCGTGCAGAAAACACCCGCCAGCACCCCACCACGACCGCTAGAAATTCCCAATGACATGCTCCCACCCTTTCTTACCCAGCCCACTCTAGGAAGCGACAACCGAATTTATGACAATAGCTCGGGAGATCATCTCCTTCAATCCCCTGCGGGGAGAGAATTCGCAGTGAAGAGACAAGACATGTTTATGGTTACACTCCCATATACTCAAGGAAGGCAATGAGCGCCCCAACCCCTCAGAAAAAGATCCCAGCCCATTTCTTACTTGCCTGAAACTCACTGAGGTCGAAGCACCACAGGAACAGCTCAAAATTGACTTACCCCCATGACTCCAGTAGGCTTTGATTATGACAGTCGCGACAAGCCATCCATACATTGTCTGTACCGAGGAGATTCTCCACGGAGTCCCTATCGTATCGGGTAGCCGCACCCCGGTGCGCGCCATCGCGGAGCTCTGGAAGTTCGGCGTCGCCCCCGAAGAAATCATCGGACGTCTCCCGCATCTCACATTGGCCCAGGTCTTCGATGCCCTGAGTTACTATCAGGAACATCGCGAGGCGATCGACGAAGACATCCGTCGGAATCGGGTACCGGCCGAGAAAATTCACCCCCGCCTCCAGTGACCGAGCCCGCGCTCTTCATCCGGCTCTACCTTGATGAAGATGTGTCAGTCTTTCTTGCTCAACTGCTGCGTCCTCACGGCTTCGAGGTGCTGACCACGCGGGAGGGGCTCGTCTGTCTGGTCTTTCTGGTCTGTCTGGCTCTTCTAGCAGAGCGTTGACAAACCCTCTGACGACCCCGGTGAGGGAGCCTCGACTGAGATCACGAGCAGGATCTGTATGGCCCACAGGCTGTCCAGCAAGGCTGCAACGAGCGAAGAGGCGAGGCGTACGCTTCGGTACGTTGAGCCTGTTTGTGAAGCGAGAACGCCACTGGCGGACTTAGTCAACAGCCTGCTAGACAAACTCCCAGTCCGACCTACCAAACAAGCCAGATAGATGGAATAGACAATCCCTGCGTCTCACTCGTCCCGCCAGGCCGCCCCTCTGATCATAGAGGGAATAATGGACCTAGCGTTCGGCAAACTGTCCTGCATGGGCATAGACCGGCTGCCGAGGAAAACGTAGAATGTCCCTGTTTCTCCGTCGCCGCTTCATACATCGTGTAAGAAGTCGGGACCACCCACGATAGACACCAGAGAGGCCTACGGCCTCGGCGCGAATATGTGACTCGACCGGCACCGGAGGAGCAGGACCCGCCGCATGACTGACCAATCCAAGGCTGACTCCCATTCCCTTATCGACGCCCATGGGGATGCGCTCTATCGATTTGCGCTCGTCCGCGTGAGGAACAAAGATGTCGCCGAGGATCTGGTGCAGGAAACCTTTCTGGCCGCCCTGCAAGGGACCTACCGGGAAAGCGGGCCGACAGCGGAACGCAGATGGATCATCGGCATCATGAAACACAAAGTCGTCGACTATTTCCGCCGGACCAGCCGGGAACCGCTCCAGCATGCCGATCAGCCGGGACATTCAGCGGAAGATACGTTTCTCGACGACGGCCATTGGAAACCGGAAGCCGCCGCGATGCAGGCCTGGCCGGAACAACCGGACCGGCTAATCGAACGGCGCCAGTTTTGGGACGCGCTGGCCGGTTGTATGGATCGGCTCTCGCCGAGGGCAGCCCAGGTCTTTACCTTGCGGGAACTCGATGAGCTGGAGACCGACCAGATTTGCGAACTGCTCCAGCTCACCCCGACCAACTTCGGCGTTATTCTGTATCGAGCCAGAAAACAACTCCGGGACTGCTTGGGCAGCCGCTATTTTGGCCAGGCACAGGAAGGACTCAACTCATGAGCCGGCGCTCCTCCATCATATACACGTGCCAGGAGATGTCGCGACTGCTGTCCGACGCGATGGATCGAACACTGCCATGGCACACGCGCCTGCGCATGCGCCTGCATCTCCGCATCTGCCTCCTCTGCCGGCAATACAAACATCAATTGACCCTCCTGCGCGACGTCTTGCGCAAGAGCGACGACCAGCTCACCCATGCCGATCACGCCAATGCGCCTAGCCTCTCCCCCGAAGCCAAAGCGCGCATTCAACGCGCGCTGGATTCCCAAGATCGCTAGCCCGCTCATCCGGCACGCCGGGCTGCGTGACCATGCCATTCCAAGCCTCTGTGTCGTCGCCCCGTAAGAAATCCTCCCCCCGCGCGATAGACCAGTATCGAGAGAATCGTTTGGGTTCTCATCCACCACTTTCCAAGGAGGGGCTCTATGACAGGTTTCAAGCAACTCATCATCGCCGGGCTGGCATTGATCGCCAGCGTCGCGGCCGGTCCGGCCTTCGCCGCCGATGCCACCCACAGCACACCGGGCCTCAGCGGCTACGATCCCGTCGCCTATTTCACCGACGGCAAACCGGTCAGAGGATCGGGCTATCATGTGGCCACGCATGAGGGCATCACCTACGCCTTCGCTAACGCCGATCATAAGAAACTCTTCATCGCCAATCCGAAACAGTACCTCCCCGCCTTCGGAGGCTACTGTGCCTATGGCGTCGCCGTCGGAAAGAAATTCGTAGCGGATCCGGAAGTGTGGAAGGTCGTCGAGGGAACTCTGTACTTGAACCTGGACAAAGGCATTCAGGAGAAGTGGCAGAAGGATATCCCCGGACAGATCAAGAAAGCTGATGCCAACTGGTCAGAGATCAAGGACAAATCGCCCGACGCACTGTAAGCCCGTCCACGGCCCGCCGCCCGAACAAGCGGCGGGCCAATGCCAATCGCACTCCAGCATCGCCGTGGATCGCCCTGGAGATCGTCACCATACAATTCCGACTGGTCTTTCTCTGCCGATGAAACAAGGGACCAAGAGGATTGTGCAGCTCAAACACCCCACAGTTCGATTGCAAGACCACGCCTCATTTTCCAGCTTTTTTTCAACGAAGGTTCGCGTTGACACCTCAGTTTCATAGTACTTACTATTTCAGGGTTCGGATTCGCGTCATTTCAGCCAGAGATATGAGTTCGAAGGAGCGGAGAGCCTATCATGCAGAAACTCAAAAAGAGACCGACGTTCAAGAGTGAAAAACAGGAAGCCGATTTTTGGGCTTCGCATGACTCCACGGAGTATATCGACTACGCCAAGAGCCAACGCCTGGTATTTCCCCGTCTCAAACCCTCGACCGAGACCATCTCGCTCCGGCTGCCGAAATCCTTACTCGATCAACTGAAGACCCTGGCCAACAAACGCGACGTTCCCTACCAGACGCTACTCAAACTGTTCGTCCTCGAACGCGTGGAAGCGGAACTCCACCGCAAAACCGCGAAAGCCTCATAAGCACGAGCATGGCCTATCGCGCACTGCTGATCGTTACTTCGTCTTAGGAACCACCGGCCCTTTCGGCTCGCTTTGCGCCCGTTCTATCTTGCACTCGCCATCTTCACAGGTCTTCGCCTGGGCTTCTTTCTTGTCCGCGCAAGACTTCTTGTCATCCTGACTGATCGCATTCTCAAGGCACTTCGTCAACTCCGCACGAGCTGCCGCGAGACAGTCCAGGCAAGGGCTTTGTGCATAGAGCGGAGCTGCGGACATGAGCCACGAGAGCAACGCAACTGCGAGCATGCCGTTCATGACGAACCCTCCTCTGCGAAAGAATCCCCACAGCGTCCAGTCATCGTAGCATGCGACAGATCAATGCGTTCGACAGCACGGATTAGAGTTCGACTCTTATGCCCCAATGACCGGATAGAACAACGCGAACCGTGATACGTCCCGGAATAATGGCACCTCTAATGACTCAAAATGATCAGACTCAGCCCGGGTAAGGTATAGTATCCCCACAAGAGAATAAACGCACGACCGGATGCAGCGACCAGCGGGGCTCGCAATCGCTCCGTTGATACGGAAGAGGCCATAATGGAAAGTGCGCTGCTGTATGACCGCCTTCAATTCGCCTTCACCGCCACATTTCACTACCTCTTTCCGCAACTGACGATGGGCCTCGCCTTGTTGCTGCTCTATTTGAGGAGCCGGGCGCTGTGGTCCGGCGATGAGCTGTATCTACAGGTCGCCCGATTCTGGACGAAGATCTTTGCGGTGAGCTTTGCCTTCGGCGTCGTCACCGGCATTCCACTGGAATTTCAGTTCGGCACCAACTGGGCCAGATTCTCGAACTTCGCCGGCGGAGTGATCGGCCAGACGCTGGCGATGGAAGGCCTGTTTGCCTTCGTCCTCGAATCCACGTTCCTCGGAGTCTTGCTGTTCGGCGAGAAGCGGTTCGGGCTCCGAGTCCAATGGAGCGCGTCTTTGATGCTGTTTCTCGGCTCGTGGCTTTCGGGCTATTTTATCCTCGCCACCAATGCCTGGATGCAGCATCCGGTCGCCTACACCGTTGCCGACGACGGGCGTCTCTTCCTGAATAGTCTCTCAGGCTTACTCACCAATCCCTGGCTGTTCTGGCAGTACGCCCATACGATGACTGCTGCCGTTGTGACCTCCTCCTGCGTGATGGGGGCAATCGGGGCATTCTACGTGCTGTCCGGCAACCATCTCGCGCATGCGAGAACGTTCATACGCACCGGGGTGGTGGCCGGTGCCATCGCCTGCATGCTTATGATTTTTCCGACCGGCCACGGCAATGCGAAGCAGGTCTTCGAGCATCAACCGCTGAAGGGCGCAGCATTCGAAGGACTGTTTCAGACTGAGCGGGGCGCGGGCATCGTTTTGATCGGGCAGCCGAACACGGAAACGATGACGATCGACAACCCGCTGACTGTGCCCTCTGCCCTCAGCGTGCTCATCTACTATGATCTCTGGGCCAAGGTGAAGGGACTCGATGTCTTTCCCAGGCAAGATTGGCCCGAGAACCTGGCTCTGCTCTATTACGCGTATCACATCATGGCCGGGCTGGGAACGGTCCTCGCAGCCGTCATGGCGCTGGCACTGGTGTGGCTCTGGCAGGGACGTCTCTTCACCAGCAAACCCCTACTGTGGCTCCTCATGCTCTGTGCGCCCTTTCCCTATATCGCGACCACCGCCGGATGGATGACCACGGAGCTCGGGCGCCAACCCTGGCTCGTGTATGGCTTATTGCGCACGAGCGAAGGCACGTCGCCGCTCGTGCATTCGGGAAACGCGCTCTTCACGCTGCTCGGCTTTCTCGGACTCTACCTCCTGCTCGGCCTGGTCTTTATCGTCTTGGTGATGGAGATCGTCAGACAGGGTCCGGTTCCCATCACCGATGACCCGACACAGACCACCGGACGGACGCCCTACTAGTGTAGTGATTCATGCTGTTCTTGTCTTATCCAGAGCGCTCTTGGCCCGATTCACTTTCGCTAAGATTTCCTGCGCGGATTTGGTCCACACAAAGGGGGTGGGCTGGGTATTGCGGTGGGTCATGTAGGCGTCAATC